>JAFLRP010000129.1 GCA_022511515.1 Acutalibacter sp. | reverse complement strand
CAGTTTTATGCAAAAGCGTGTTTTGGGCAAAACAGGATTTCATGTTTCGGCGGTAAGCTACGGCGGGATCGTGTCTGCGGCGGTGTATCCGAATTTCGTTTATGACGGCGACGGGCAGGCGGCTTCGGATCATTTCGTATCGTGGGCCATCGAGCAGGGCGTCAATTACTTCGATGTGGCGCCGACCTATGGGGACGCCCAGCTGCGGCTGGGAAATTCTCTTGCCCCCCATCGAAAAGACGTCTATCTTGCCTGCAAAACAACCCAGCGCAGGAGGACAGAGGCGGAAGCGGAAATGCGGGAATCCCTGAAACTGCTGCACACCGATTATTTTGACACCTATCAGCTCCACGGGCTTAACACGATGGAGGAGCTGGAAACGGCTTTCGGTCCCGGCGGCGTGATGGAGCTGCTGGCCCAGATGAAGGAACAGGGATTGACCCGAAAGCTGGGCATCACGGCGCACAACGAGGATGTGGCCGTCAAAGCACTGGAGCTGTTTGACTTCGATTCGGTGCTGTTCCCCTTCAACTGGCATATGCACATGGCCCACGGGATGGGCAGTCGGCTTCTGAAAGCCGCGAAAGAGAAAAACGTGGGCGTGCTGTGTATGAAGTCCATGATCGAGCGGGCGTGGGACGATACTCAGGACGGCGCGGCAAAGCAGAAGTACCCCAAGAGCTGGTGCAAGCCCATCGACGAGGAGCAGGAGCCGGAGCTGCTGCTGGCGGCGGTGAAATACGCTTTGTCATTGGGCGTGGATACCATCATCCCGCCGGGTAATTTCGGGCACTTCAAATTCGGCGTGGAGCATATCGATGAAGCGCTGGCCGAACCGCTGAGTGAGAAAGAAAAGCAGCTGCTGGCGAATCGGCTGGAGCTGGTCAAAGACAGACCGTTTTTTGATTGTTGAATTTGCAAAAAAGAGCCAGTACAGCGGAAAAACCCGCTGTACCGGCTCACTTTTTTTATTCTGCTTCAATGGGAATAAAGGAGAACTGTGTCACGTCAAAGAGCCCCATATCGGTAAGCTTCAATTCTGGAATGACCGCTAAAGACATGAAGCAGAGGGTCATCACCGGCTCCACATCCGTGCCCACGCCCAGATCCTGATGGGCCTTTTCATGGATTTTCGTGAGCCGCTGGGCTACCCATTCGCCGGTCTGATCGGACATCAGCCCGGCAATTGGCATGGGCATGCTCTCGATGACCTCGCCGTTTTTCACCAATACAATACCGCCGTTCTGCTGCTTCAGGCTTTCCACCGCAAAGGCCATTTCCTCGTCGTTTATTCCTACAACAATGACATTGTGGGAATCGTGGGCGATGGAAAGGGCGATGGCGCCCGCCTGAATGCCGTAGCCCTTCAAAAAGCCGCAGGCCACGTTGCCGGTCTCGTTATGTCTCTCCACTACGGCCACTTTGACGATATCCAAATCAGGCGACCAGACAAATTCACCCTTGTCATCTACGGGAACGGTGGCGGTGGTCTTTTTCGTCACCACGCCGCCGGGCTGGATTTCAATGACGTTGACCTTGTTACTCTTTAAGCCCATCTTGAATTTTTCCTTGGAGAAGTCACGGAACCGAATGCTGCCCGTCACGTCAGAGATGTCGTGCCGCTTCACTTCCGGCAGGAATTTGCCCTGTTCCGCAGTCAGCACGCCTTCTACCCAGACTCTGTCCACATGGAATTCCGTCAGGTCGTCCAGCAGCACGATGTCGGCGCGATAGCCCGGAGCAATGGCCCCCCGGTCGTAGAGCCGGAAGCATTCCGCCGCGTTCAGCGTGGCCATGCGCAGAGCGGTAATGGGGTCCAGCCCCTCCTCCACGCAGATGCGCAAGTGGTTGTCCAGATGGCCTTCGTGCAGGATCGTTTTGGGCTGACGATCGTCGGAGCACAGCAGACACCGGCGGCTGTTCTCCGGCGTTACGCCTTTCAGGAGATTGCGCAGGTCGTGGCAGGCGGAGCCCTCTCTGAGCAGCACGTACATTCCCTTGGACAGCCGGGCGTGCATGTCTTCCACCGTGGAACACTCGTGGTCGCCGCTGATCCTGGCGGCAGCATAGGCGTTCAGCGCCGGACCGGAAAGTCCCGGAGAGTGGCCGTCAATGAGTTTTCCTGCTTTCTTCGCCACCAACAGCTTGTCCAGCACGGCGTCGTCCGCATTTACCACGCCGGGGAAATTCATAAATTCGCCCAGTCCCAGAATTTTCTCCCGGTAGATGGGCTCTTCCATATCCGCCGCCTCGATCACCGCGCCGGCATGCTCGAAAGGCGTGGCCGGAACGCAGGAGGGCAGCATAAACTTGATATCCAAGGGAGTGTTTTCCGCAGCCTGCATCATGTAGTCCAGACCTCTAATGCCGCAGACATTCACGATCTCGTGGGGATCGGCAATGATCGTGGTGCCGCCGTGGGGCACCAGCATCCGGCCCAATTCCTCGGGGCACAGGTAAGAGGACTCAATGTGGATATGGCTGTCGATAAATCCGGGCACCGCGTACCGACCCCCGGCGTCGATTTCAACCTCCCCGTGGTACTCTCCCACGCCGGCGATCTGACCTGCGCACAGGGCGATGTCGCCCGACCTGAATTTGCCGGAAAACACGTCCAGCACCTTGCAGTTTTTGAGAACCGTCTCAGCGGGGATTTGGCCCGCCGCCGTGAGGATCAATTTTTTCAGCGCTTCTTTTTCCATGTCTGCCCATCCCTTTCTCAGCATTTCAATATGTTTAGTAAAATATAGAGGAATCCGCCGGAAAAGTCAAGACTGCCGGGGTTCCCGCCGGTCTGTTCCGGTGGAAGGGAAAACTGCCTGCTTTTAGAAAGTGGTGAGGCGCGCCGCCTCACCACTTTTTGCTCAGCGTTCCTTTCGGATCACGATCTTGCCGAGGTCGATTATGCCCTCAGTCGCTTCGATTTTGAAAACGTGCTCGCCCTGTGCTTTGCCGAAGCAGAATTCTGCCAGATGGTTGGGCGCGGCTTCCTCCGGGAACAGGGGATGCTTCTCCCCGGGAGCGGCCGGTTGCTCAGCGGCGGCGGGCAATTCGCCCTCAAAGAGAACTTTTTCACCGGCCGCGACCCGCAGCTTGACGGACTCGGCGGCTGCATATGTGGCACTCAACGAATAAGCGCCGGGCTCTAATACCGTATAGGAGACAAACTCCCCGGCGTGGAGGCGCAGGTGCATGTGCTCCCGCACGTGCCCGGGGGCGGGAGCGCCGGGGAAACTCATCGGAACAACAAATCCGTCCTCATATTTGATGTCAAAGCGGTCTGACTGACGGTATCCCACCGAGCCGGGCAGCTCGCATGTTCCAAGGTGGCTGTCGGCGGGCAGGTCGTTGTACCCGACAGCGGGAATTTCAAAATCCCCCTCCCGCAGCAGATAGGGATGATAGCTGGCGTCCTCCGTGCAGTTTTCGCACTTTGCCGCTTCCAGATAAGCGTCGAAGATTTTCTGGGCTTCCTCATAGGAGGGTTTGGCTCCGCCCTTCAGGGCGTAGTCCACAATGCGCTGCCAGCCGGCGGGCGGGTCGAATTTCAGCACCTTGGCGGCTCCCGTATCACCGCAGGTCTTGAAGCTCCACAAATTGTATCCCGCGCCCCGTTCCCGGAACATTTCGTAAACCGTGGTCTGCCAAGCGTATTCCAAAGAGGTTCCCGTCTCGCCCAGCCACAGGGGAACATTCCACTCCTCGCACTTTCTGAAAGCGTCGGAGAAAGCGGCGGGCTCGGGGCTGACCATGGCGTAGGCGTGAATGGCGATGGCCCAGTTATGACACTCGGGGTCGTACTCCCGGTCGAACACGTCCATCCGGGAGGAGAACTGGGTGCCGTTCAAGAGGAACATGTGATTTTTGTCGATCGCCCGGAACCGGCGGACCATCTCGGCGTAGAATTCCTTTAATTTGGGCAGAAGCTTGAACATGCGGGGCGTCACCGACAAGGGCTCGTTGATACAGTCGTAGCCGCCCACGATCCAACGGTCCTTGTACCGCCGGGCAAATTCCTCCATCAAGATGTACATGCGCTCCATGGCTTCATCGTCGATGAAAAGATGGGGTGCGTTGTCCACGCCGTCGTCGCAGGGCAGACAGGATTGTCCTGCCGTGGCAGCATGCACATCGATGATGGCATAAATCTGATATTTCTCGCACCAATCCAGCACATCAGTGAGCATGGCAAAGCTCTCCTCATTCCACTGGATGCCCGGTTCCTCTTTGAGGAAGGAGCAGGCGCGGATGGGCAGCCGCACGGAATTGTACCCCCTCTCCGCCAGCAGCTTGATATCGCCCTCGTTCAGCCAGGCCTGGTGCCAGCGGTCCCAGAAGGTCTCCAGATATTTGCTGCCGCAGGTCTCCCGCACGATCTGCTCTAAAGCCCGGCCTCGGTCGATCCTGCCCATGGGCGCGTGGCCAAAGGACAGATTAAAGTCATCAGCCGCGCCGATCATGAAGCCCTCGGGATTGTCCCAGTTGCCCATACCCCAACCCCGTAAAATGACCTGCTCTCCCTTGCCGTTGACCATTTTCTGACCATCGGCGTGGAGGAATCCGGTCACTCTGTCTTTGGAAAATACCTCTCGCATGGTGTTCTCTCCTCTCAAGATTCTTATCACTTTTTGATCAGCTTGTAGAATTTAAATTCGCCCGGCGCGATCTGCAGGCGGAAGACCCGCTCCAGCGGCTCGGGACGGAAGGTGGCGGAATCTCCCATCCGGCGGGGCAGGGGATTCACATGGTGAGGCTCTGTGGTGCGCGCGCCGGTTTCCAAGTCCTCAAAGCCAATGTAGTTGTCGTCGAGAAGCGTCAGCTCTATCGGTGAATTGTAGGAGTGGTAGTTGTACACCGCGAACACGCCGTTGTCGTAGGTAAAGAGATTGGCCTTCGGCTTCGTGCCCAAAAACAGCTTGCGCCCCCGGGTAAAGACCTTGGAAATGAACGCCCAAATTCCGCCGGGAATGCGGTAGAGGTCTCCGAAATTGTCGGGGACGATCAGGGTGTTCAGGAGGCCGTCGCCGTAGAAATCCTGGGTCAAAACCGGAGTGCAGAAATCGTTGACGTGCAGGAGCACATCATTCCAGGTGGCGTTGTTTTTCGCGGTGAATACCTCAAAGGTGGCGGGCTCTTCCGCTTCATGAATGCTCCCGTCGTAAATGTTGAGATAGTCGATCTGGTACTTGGTGCCGGAAACTCTGCGGCCTGTGGGAATGAGACTGGTCATGTCCCGGATGCCCCGGTCCCAAGTGGCTTTCAAGAA
Source organism: Acutalibacter sp. (assembly GCA_022511515.1). GTDB lineage: Bacteria > Bacillota > Clostridia > Oscillospirales > Acutalibacteraceae > Acutalibacter. The sequence continues at coordinate 62,054 of JAFLRP010000129.1, read as the reverse complement.
CCCGCTGGTAATCACCGCGCGGCCGCCGTTTGCCACGTATTTCTTGAGCTTTTCCACCACCTGCGGGTCATGGGCGGCATTTTCGGCTAAGAACAGCACTTCCGCGTCAAAATCGAATTCCGGCTTCATCTCAAAGGGGATGCCGCACATGCCGATGTAGGTGATGAGCTGGTCCTCGCCGTCGGAATCGTGGGGCTCGTAGGCACTGACGCCGGTAGGCATCCCCACTTTGTCCAAGAGCGCGTCCACCCGGCGCAAATCTGTGCCCAGAGGGGGCAGACTGTCGCCCCGGGTGACGGACTCAAAGTTAAAGAGCATCAGTTCCTTTGCCCCGGCAAACAAGGTGAGATTGGCCTGTTCCAGCCACATGTTCTTGTCGGCAGACACGCCGCCCAGATCGATCCAGCCGCCGCCGTTGCGCCCGGGGGCCACGTTTTCCAGATAGCGCATGAGGCTGTAGCTCATGTACCGCTGGAGATGCTGGTGATTGAAATTGCTGTTCCGGGATTCCGTGCCGGTGTAGATCATGTCGAAAATATCTTTCTGCACGCCGGGGTTGTAGCCGGTGGTCTGGTAACTCTCGTACCAGTTGGGATATTTGATGATGAAATTGCAGTTGGGGTTGACGCTCTTTGCCAGCGCCACGGCCTCCCGGGAGACTTCCGCAAACTGTGCTAACTTGAATTCCTCCCAAGAGCGGCCGCCCTTTTGCTCGATACACAGATTGCACCGGCAGGAGGAGAAGAAGTAGTCGTCTAAAATGATTTCGTCGAACATCTCGGCAGTGTCCCGAACGATCTGGAAAAACCGCTCCCGGTGGGCGGGGTCGGAAAAGCAGAAGCAGTCAAAGATGGCAGGCTTGGGGTTGTCACCCACCTTCACCGTTGTGGTGATACCGCCGGAAACTTCAAAGCCGTTGTCCTCAAACAGCTTTTTGGCGGCCAGCATTTTCTCCTTGGGAATGTCCACCAGCGCCCGGTGGGTCTCCAGATACACCTTGTCCATGCCGGTGTAATACTTGGCAAACTCAATGTCTTTCTGCATTTGTTCCGGCGTGGTCTTGTCCAAATAATAGGCGTAAACGTACCCGCAGAGCCTGAAATTCCGATACTTTTCCATTTTTTTTGCTTTCGCTTAAGCGAAAGCCCTCCTTTCTTTGGGAATTGCGACCGGTTTCGCAAAGCGAAATTGCTGCCATCACGGAGGTCGTCGCTAGACGAACTCCTGTGGCACGCAAAGGTTGCAAAACCGGAAGATTGAAAACAAGTTTTCAATCTTTAACCTCCCGTGATGTAAAAAAGATTTCCCTCCCCGTTGCCTTAAAGAGCATTCTAACACAGGGAGGGAATTTTGTACAGATTTCGTTAAAGCAATTCCAAATATTCCGCGCCCACGGGCATATCCGCCATGTTTTTGGCGCGGTGAGATTTTAAGAGGTTCATATCTGCGTCAATGAGGAAATAGCCGGGGAGCTGGTACTCGTTGCCCTCGTACTCGCCGTGAGAAAGGCCAGCGGCGGCGCCCCGCTCCATCTTTGCGGCAAACTTTTGGCCGGCTTCCGGCGTTATGCCCGCCTGCATGGCTTCATAGCCGTCCACCGCCTGCACGTCGTAGAGGGGGTAGAGCTTCTGCTCCGGGTCGCTGATGAGCTTGAAGGGAATGCCCTGGGTCTCGATTCCCTGAGCCAAAATTTCCGGCTTGCTCTGCAGCACTACGAAAATCTGGGCGTCCTTTTCGACGAATTTGTCATACGCAGCGGACAGGTCCATCAGGTCCACCTGACAACTGGTGCAGCCGTAGTAGCGGAGAAAAATCAGGTAGGTGTACTTTGCCTTTTTGACCTCCGCCGACAGCAGCAGGCCGGTCTCCGTGGGGGTGTTGAAACGAAAATCAATGGCTTTTTCCATGTGCAAAATCCTCTCAATCATTTCATTTGTTTCATTTCAGTATACCACGTTGGCAGTGACAGGACAAGGAAATTGTGGTATACTTTTCTGTGAAAAGTGCCCTGAGAAAACGGGAGGAGAGAAATTGCATGAACGTCCTGGAAGCGATTTTGAACAGACACAGCTATCGGGGGAAGTATCGGCCCGATCCCGTGCCCAGAGAGGACCTTGTGAAAATCATGGAGGCCGGGCTGGCCGCGCCCTCCGGCTGCAACAAGCAGACCGTCAGCCTGATCGCGGTGGACAACCCTGCGGTGCTCCAAAAACTGCACAGCGTCATCGATCCCCCGGTGGGGGAGACTGCTCCTGCCGCCATTTGCGTGCTGACCCGGCAGATTATCGCCTACCGGGACAGGTGCTTTGCCGTGCAGGACTATTCCGCCGCCATCGAGAACATGCTGCTGGCCGCTTTCGCGTTGGGTTATCAAAGCTGCTGGTATGAGGGGCACATCACGGACGAGGACCAAATCGGCCGGCAAATGGCAGAGATTTTGAACGTCCCTGAGGAATACGAGCTCATCTGCTTTCTGCCCATCGGGACTGCGGAATCCGCTCCTGTTGCGGTAAAGAAAAAGCCCTTTGCGGAGCGGGCCTGGTTCAATTCCTTCGGTGGGGAAAAATGAATTTTGATTTTTTGAAACTGTCTCATTGCACGGTGGAATGGCAAGGGGTATGCTTTCAGCAAGGAGGTGCGTCACAATGGCACACGAAGAAAAGAAGGATTTTAACGCCATGCTGCAAGACAGCAGGGACATGCCGAAGTTTCAGATCATCACGGATAAAAAGAGCATTGAGAAGTACGGCGGAAACAGAATGTATTTTGCCCCGCCTATGGACTACGACAGGGCAATGAAGCAGGTTCCTTACGGGAAAATCATCACCGTGGGAAAGCTGCGGGAATACTTTGCGAAGTTGAGCGGCGCAGATTTTACAGAGCCCATCACGGCAGGGATTTTTGTATCCATCGCGGCGTGGGCCAGCCACCAGCGTAAGGAGGACGAAACGCCCTGGTGGAGAACGCTGAAAGCCAACGGCGAGCTGAATCCCAAATATCCCGGCGGCGTGGAAGCGCAAAAGGAAAAGTTAGAAGCAGAGGGGCATACTGTTCTGCAAAAGGGAAGAACGAATATCCGGTACTTTGTAAAGGATTATGAGCAATTCCTGTTTGAGTTATAATGGATAGAGTAATCGGAATCACAATATCTGCCGGCTTGCCGTTTTCCCGGAGATATAGTATACTATAAGGACGAATTTTATAAACGAATGAATTACCGATGGGAGGTTTCCCCATGTATCCGTTTTTTGCCATGCTGTCCCGTATGAAATATATCAACCGCTGGGGGCTGATGCGGAATACCCGCAGCGAAAATATTTGTGAGCACAGTCTGGAAACGGCGCTGATCGCTCACGCGCTGGCCACCGTCGGCAACGAGAAATTCGGGAAACACTACGACGCGGAGCGTGCCGCCAGCCTCGCCATGTTCCACGACACCTCGGAAATCATCACCGGGGACATGCCCACCCCGGTCAAGTACCATTCTGAGGAAATCCGGAACGCCTATGCCGAGGTGGAAGAAATGGCGGTGGAGCACCTTGTCTCCATGCTGCCGGAGGAATTGCGGCCGTCCTATCGGGCGCTGATGACCATGGGCGGCGAACAGGACGAAGAACTGAAAACTCTGGTCAAGGCGGCAGACAAAATTTCCGCTGTCATCAAGTGCGTGGAGGAGCGGCGCAGCGGCAATCATGATTTCCGCAAGGCGGAGCAAACTATCACCCAGTCCATCGCCGACCTGCACCTGCCGGAAGCGGATTACTTCATGAAGGAATTCCTGCCCTCTTACGGGTTGACCTTAGAGGAGCAGGACTACACCCGGGAAGCGGGCTTGAAGTTTTCCGAGAGCTCTCAAATGGTATTTTCCAAAGTTTTAAAGTAAAAGTAGAAGAGGAAGAACACATTGAAAATCGGAACGATTGAGATACAGGGAAAAGCCGCCCTTGCCCCTATGGCCGGCGTGACCGACGCCGCCTACCGAAAAATCTGCCGGGAGATGGGCGCGGCCTATGCCGTCACGGAAATGATCAGCTCGAAGGCTGTGGAATACGGAGATAAGCGGACTGCCGCTCTGGCGGATTTGAGCCGCGACCCCCGGCCCGTCTTTTTGCAGCTCTTCGGCGATGAGGCGGATACTTTGGCTCTGGCGGCGGAAAAACTGCTGCCCTTTCAGCCGGACGGCTTCGACTTAAACATGGGCTGCCCCGTGCCGAAAATCGTAGGCGGCGGGGCGGGCAGCGCATTGATGAAAGACCCCAAAAAATGCGGTGAGATCGTGGCGGCAGTAAAAAAGCGGGTGAACGTGCCCGTCACCGTGAAGATCCGGGCGGGCTGGGACAAAAACAATATCAACGCCGTAGAGGTGGCCAAGCGCTGTGAAGCGGCGGGAGCGGACGCCATCGCCGTTCACGGGCGGACGAAAGACCAGCTCTATCAGGGCAAAGCCGACTGGAATATCATCCGTGAGGTCAAAAAAGCGGTGGAAATTCCCGTCATCGGCAACGGCGACGTGACCGGCGCCCAGTCCTGCGCCCTCATGCTGGAGCAGACGGGCTGCGATATGGTACTGGTGGGCAGAGGGGCCTTGGGAAATCCCTGGATTTTCCGGGAGATCAACGCCTATCTGACGGAGTCCTGCTCTATTCTTCCCCCGCCGGGTTTAGCCGAGTGGATCGTCACGGTACGCAAACACATCGGACTTCTGTGCGAGGAGAAGGGAGAATCCCGGGGCATGCGGGAAGCCAGAAAGCACGTGGGCTGGTATATCCACGGCATGCGAGGGGCGGCGGAATTCCGCCGCCGGGCGGGACAGCTCACCACTCTCTCTGAGCTGGACACTTTATTGGGCGAGATTTATCAAATGAATCAAGATGAAGGGAGCGCTGCAACGTGAAACTTCTGGTGTTAGACGGCAACAGTATTCTGAACCGCGCCTTTTACGGGATCAAGCTGTTGTCCACGAAAAACGGAGACTTTACCAACGGCATTTACGGCTTTCTCACCATGCTGAAACGGCTCTTGGACGAGACAGAGCCGGAGGCCGTGGCCATTGCCTTTGACCGGCACGCCCCCACTTTCCGGCACAAGCAGTACGCCGGATATAAAGCAAATCGAAAAGGAATGCCGCCGGAATTGGCCCAGCAGCTTCCCGTCTTGCAGGAATTGCTGACCGATTTGGGCTACCGCATCGTTTCCTGCGAGGGCTGGGAAGCGGACGATATTTTGGGCACGCTGGCGGACACTTGCGAGAGACAGGGGGACACCTGCCTCATCGCCACCGGCGACCGGGACAGCCTGCAGCTCGTTTCCGGCAGCACTACGGTGCGGCTGGCCACCACCAAATTCGGCCAGCCCCAGGTGACGCTGTACAACGAGGAAAAAATTCAGGAAGAATACGGGGTCACGCCCCAGCAGATGATTGATTTGAAAGCCATTCAGGGAGATTCCTCCGACTGCATTCCCGGCGTGGCTGGAATCGGTCCGAAAGGCGCGGGGGAGCTGATCCAAAAATTCGGCAGCGTGCAGTATATCTACGACCACTTGGATGAACTGGACATCAAGCCCGGCGTGAAGGACAAGCTGGAAAAATCTAAGGAAAACGCCTTTTTGAGCTATGATCTGGGCACCATCCGTAAGAATGCCCCCATCGATACAGACCTTTCCCACTATGTGAAAACGGCAGGCGAGCCTCAAAAGGCGGCGGCCGCCATGGTGAAGCTGGAACTTTTCTCCCTGCTGGAAAAATTCGGCCTGAACGCAGGGGCGGTACAAGCGGCGGAGCAGAACGACACAGCGGAAAAACCGGAAGTGGAGGAGCTGACCGGCGGCGCTTTCCTGCTCCCCCGGCTGGAAGATGAGGAAGAGGCCTATTTCGCCTGTGATTGGAATGACGGCCAGTTAAAAAACCTTATTTTTGCCATGGAGGGAAAGCTGATTCAGGTCACGCCCGATGAAGCTTTTCTAAAGGCGTTTTTCGGGAACAAGCACATTCGGAAATTCACTCACGATAGTAAGCTCTTGCACCGTAAGGCGCTGGAACTGGGCTGCAAGATGGAAAGCGTCAGCTTCGACACGGCGCTGGCGGGATATCTCCTGAACCCCTCTGCCTCCGGTTACGACGTGCTGCGTCTGGCGGCGGAATACGGCGTATCTCTGCCGGATTTTGACCGGCCGGAGCTGAACTGCGCCGCTGTCATGCCAAAGCTCTGCGCGGCGCTGATGAGAGCCATCGACGAAAACCGCCAGCGGGAGCTGCTGGAAACTATCGAAATTCCTCTGGCTTACGTGCTGGCACAGATGGAGCATGTGGGCTTCTACGTGGACAGGGCCAGCATCGAGACTTACGGTGAGGAAATGGAGCGGCAGGTCAGGTCGCTCCGCGAATCCATTGTGGAGCAGGTAGGGTACGACTTCAATATCAACTCCCCCAAGCAGCTGGGCGAAGCGCTGTTTGAGAAGATGGGGCTGCCCCACGGCAAAAAGACGAAAAGCGGCTGGTCCACCAACGCCGACGTGCTGGAAGAATTGCGATACCATCCGGTGGTGGACGATGTTCTCAAATACCGCACGGTGGCAAAGCTGAAATCCACCTATTGCGACGGGCTGCTGAAAGTGATCGGCCCGGACGGGCGCATCCACTCCAACTTCAATCAGACCGAGACCCGCACCGGGCGGATTTCCAGCACCGAGCCCAATTTGCAAAATATCCCGGTGCGCACCGCCATCGGCAGAGAACTGCGGAAATTCTTTGCGGCGGAAAACGGCGTGCTGGTGGACGCGGACTACTCCCAGATTGAGTTGCGGGTGCTGGCCCATGTGGCAAACGACAACGCCATGCGGGAGGACTTTTTGGAGGGCAGAGATATTCACTCCTCCACCGCCGCCAGAGTGTTCGGGCTGCCCCAGGATATGGTGACGCCGGAAATGCGCCGCCGGGCGAAAGCGGTGAATTTCGGCATTGTCTACGGCATCGGCGCGTTCTCCCTTTCCAAGGACATCGGTGTTTCGGTGAAGGAGGCGGGGGACTATATCAAGGAATATCTGCGGAATTATTCCGGCGTGGACGCCTATATGCAGAAAGTTGCCGAGGACGCCAAGGCAAACGGCTATGTGGAGACGGTGTTCGGCCGCAGAAGATACCTGCCGGAGCTCAGAAGCACCAATTTTAACATGCGGGCTTTTGGGGAGCGGGTGGCCAGAAATATGCCCATTCAGGGAGCGGCGGCGGACGTGATCAAAATCGCCATGATCCGTGTCTGCAATCGGCTGGAACGGGAAAACCTCAAGGCGAAGCTGATTTTGCAGGTCCACGACGAGCTGATCGTGGAATGCCCGGAGGAGGAAGCAGAGCAGGTCAAGGGCCTTCTCACCGAGGAGATGGAGCAGGCGGTGGAGCTGTCCGTGCCCATGGTGGCCGACGCCCACGCTGGAAAGACCTGGTACGACGCGAAAGAGTAAAGTTCGACAGATTTTACTCAGAATTTTATGGGAATGTGCGTTTTGCGCTTACGATATGAACAGATAAGGAAAAAATATGAAGATATTATTTGTCTGCACCGGCAATACATGCCGAAGTCCCATGGCGGAGGGCATGTTCCGCCGAATGATACAGGAAAAGGGATTAGAGGAAAGAGTGCTGTGCCAAAGCGCCGGGCTTTCCGCCGTGGAGGGCAATCCCGCCGCGGAAAATGCCGTCCTCGCCTGTGAGGAGATCGGCATTTCCATCAAGGATCACGAGGCCAGGCGGCTGACGGGGGAGGAGATTCCCGTCTGGGACCTGTTTTTCACCATGTCCCAGACCCACGGCTACATTTTGGAGCAGGCCGGCGTGCCCGCTCAGAAGATCTATACGCCCATCCGCATCGAAGACCCCTACGGGCAGGATCTGGAGGCCTATCGCCGCTGCCGGGACAAGCTCCAAGAGGAATTGGAAATATTCTTTCAGGACTACGTGCTACAGATGCTTCCCTTTGAGCGAGATAAGTCCTAAGCAGGAGAGAACGAAGTGATGGAAATTCTTCCCATGACAACGGAACACACGGAGAAGCTGGCGGAGCTTGAAAAAATTTGCTTTTCCCGCCCGTGGAGCAGGGAAGCCCTGCTGGAGGAACTTACAAACCCCGTTGCCGCTTTTTTCACCGCAGTAGAGGGGAGAGATATCTTAGGGTACAGTGGAATGCACTGCGCCGGGGGCGAGTGTTATCTCGACAACCTTGCCGTGTTCCCTCAGCATCGGCGGAAAGGTGCGGCAAAAGCCCTGCTCTGCGCTTTGGAAGAGGAAGCAAGACGGCGGGGCGGCGAATTCCTCTCGCTGGAGGTCCGCGCTTCCAATGAAAGCGCTATTTCTTTATATCAAAGCATGGGCTTTCAAGAGGTCGGTCGGAGAAAAAACTTTTACACCGATCCCCAAGAAGATGCGCTGATTTTGACCAAATTTTTTAGATAAAAGAGAACCATATGGAGAGAACGATATGCTAATTTTAGGAATTGAATCCTCTTGCGATGAAACTGCTGCTGCGGTGGTGGAGGACGGCAGGAAAATTTTATCCTCTGTTATCGCTTCGCAAGTGGAAGAACATCGCATATACGGCGGTGTGGTGCCGGAGATCGCTTCCCGCCGCCACAGTGAGGCCATTGTGGGCGTTGTCCGGGAAGCCATGGAGCAGAGCGGAAAGAACTGGGACGATCTGGACGGGATCGCTGTCACCTATGCGCCGGGACTCATCGGGGCGCTGCTGGTGGGCGTGAATTTTGCCAAAGGGCTGTCCCTGTCCACCGGGCTGCCGCTGATTCCCGTCCACCATTTGCGGGGACATATCGCCGCCAATTACCTGACCTCCCCCGAACTTACCCCGCCCTTTCTCTGTTTGGTGGTGTCCGGCGGGCATTCTCACATCATCGAGGTGAAAGACTACACCGACCTCCGGGTACTGGGCCGTACCAGAGACGATGCGGCCGGCGAAGCCTTCGACAAAGCCGCCCGCACCATGGGCATTCCCTATCCCGGCGGCGTGGAGCTGGACCGCATTGCCGAAGGCGGCAACGATAAGGCTTACCAGCTTCCCCATCCCAGAGTGGAAGGCGCGCCGCTGGATTTCAGCTTTTCCGGGCTGAAAACGGCTGTCATCAACCTGCTGCACAACGCGGAGCAAAAAGGGGAAGAAGTGAACATTCCCGACCTGTGCGCTTCCTACCGCCGGGCGGTGGTGCGCTGCTTGACGGAGAATTTCCAAAAAGCCGCCGAGGAGACCGGCGCGGACAAGCTGGTGATCGCCGGGGGCGTTTCCGCCAACCGGCTGCTGCGCAGGGAGCTTCAATCCCTCTGCAAAAAGACCGGCAGGAAATTGTACATGCCGGAACTGAGCCTTTGCGGCGACAACGCCGCGATGATTGCCTCGCAGGGCTATTATGAATATTTGGCCGGAAATACGGCGGGTATGGACTTAAACGCCTGCGCCGCCCGGTCGATCGAACTGTAACGCGACAGAAGAAAAGAGAGGACATATGAAACTGGAAATCAGTGCTAATTTGGTGAAACACTATTTGCGAAATGTCTATTTTATCAACGGACACAGCTACGCGGGGAAATCCACTATGGTGAGACTCCTCTCGGAGCGGTACGATATGATCCACTGCGGAGAGAATTATCACGGCGCGTTCCCAAGGGAGGTCCTGTCCCGCTGGGAGCAGCCGGGGCTTTGCTATTTTGACACCATGAGCGGCTGGGAAGAATGGCTCAATATGACAGCCGAGGAGCATTGGCGCTGGACACAGGAAGTGCAGCGCGAGTGCGTGGAAGTTGAGATTTTGATGCTGCTCCAGATGGCGGCGAGCGGGAAGAAGATCATCGTCGACACGAATATCCCGCCGGACGTGCTGCGGGAGATCTCAGACGAGCGCCATGTGGCAATCCTGTGCTGCGACCCGCCCGACGCGTGCTCGAAGTATTTTTTTGACCGCGAAGACGAGGACAAGCAATTCATGCTTGCGGAGATCGAGAAGTGCAAGGACCCCGCCGCCACGCGGGAGAATTTCCAGTCGTGGCTGACGTATCGGCCCCCGATGGAGATCGACTGGGAACACACCGGGTTTTTCACCTATACCCGGTCCGATTTTGAACACGACACCCGGGAAGAGGTGCTTCATATTTTGGCCGAGCATTTCGGCCTGGACGAGACAAAATAAGACCGGGAAACAGCAGAGCCGAAAATGAAAGGAGCCAGTTATGTTCAGTGGCGCGCAGCTTATGGTAAAGTGCCTGGAAGCGGAAGGGGTGGAGATCGCGTTTGGCTACCCCGGCGCCGCCATTTGCCCTTTTTACGATGCGTTGTATGATTCCTCCATTCGCCATGTGCTGGTGCGTTCCGAACAGAATGCCGCCCACATGGCCAGCGGTTACGCGAGAATTTCGGGAAAGCCGGGGGTGTGCATTGCCACCTCGGGACCGGGCGCGACCAATCTCATCACCGGCATTGCCACCGCTTACATGGATTCCGTTCCCATGGTGGCCATCACCGGGCAGGTGAATCTGGAGCAGTTGGGGCGGGACGTGTTTCAGGAAGCGGACATTACCGGCGCCTGCGAATCCTTTACGAAACACAGCTATCTGGTAACTTCGGCACAGGACATTCCCCAAGTGTTTCGGGAAGCCTTTCACATCGCTTCCACCGGGCGGCCCGGCCCGGTGCTCATTGACGTGCCTCAGGACGTGCAGGAGCAATGGATGGAAAGCTTCCATTACCCGGACAAGGCGGACATCATCGGCTACAAGCCCACGCTGTCCGGCCATCCCGTGCAAATCAAAAAAGCGGTGCAGGCCATCAGTGAAGCCAAGCGCCCGATATTATGCTGCGGCGGCGGTGTGCTGCTGGCGGGAGCAAGAGAAGAATTGAATGCCTTTGCGGAAAAAACGGGAATCCCCGTGGTCTCTACCATGATGGGGCTGGGGGCCATGTCCAACACCGGGAATAGCTGGGAGATCGGAGCGGGGAAGGAAGGCGTCGTCTATCTTGGCATGATCGGCAAATTCGGCAGGAGCTACGCCAACCGTGCCATTGGGGAAGCGGACCTGATCCTGCTTTGCGGCGCCCGGGTGGGAGACCGTGCCATCGCGCTGCCAAACCAAATCGCGGAGCAGGCGAAGATCGTTCATATCGATGTGGACCCGGCGGAAATCGGGAAAAATATGGGGGTGGATATTCCCATTGTGGGGGATATCCGGCAAGTGCTCCGTGACTTGACGGAGCGGGCGAAGCCCGGGGACTGCCGGGAATGGCGGCAGCAGGTACTGGAATACAAGCGGCAATATATCCCCCGGGGAGAGGACAGGGAAGACGCAGTGGAGCCTCGCTCTTTCTTGCGCACCCTGTCCCAGCTCATGGACGAGGACGCCATTCTGGCCGCCGACCCCGGACAGTGCCAAATTTGGGCGGCGATCCATTTCACCCAGCGCTCCGGGCGGTTTCTCACCAGCGGGGGCTTGGGCACCATGGGATACGCCCTGCCCGCCGCTTTGGGGGCGAAACTGGCGGAGCCCCGGCGGCAGGTGGCGGCCATCTGCGGCGACGGCGCGTTCCAAATGAGTCTCAGCGAGCTGGCGGTGATCTGTGCCTGTCATGCTCAGCTCAAGATAATCGTCATGGACAACCGGCGGCTTGGCATGGTGCGGGAATATCAAAACATGAAGTACGGCGGACGACATATCGCCACCCATATGGACGGCAACCCGGACTTTGTAGCGCTGTGCAAAGCCTACGGCATTCCGGCGGCGCTGGCGGAAAACAACGCCCAAGCGGAAGAACTGGCCAGAGAAATGCTGGCCGCTCCCACCCCCTATGTGCTGGTCTGCCGGGTAGACCCGGAGACTCCGACGGTGTAGTATTTCCTTTCATAAGACGGAGATTGCCCAATATTTTGTGGAAAAACATCTTTTCCATAGTGGTTCCCGTTGCGCATGTTAGCGCTTGCCTATCCTCGGTATCTTCTTGCGCAATTTCTTTAGGGGGCTTCGCCCCCACGCCCTCCTTTTGCAAGGGGATAGCTGGCTGCAATCAAAAAGTGGGGCAAGGGGCGCTGCTCTCCGGTGGAGAGCGTCCAGCGCCGACCGAGCCGACAGGCGAGAACGAAGCCCCTTAAAAAAGAAAATCGCACACGGCAATATTAGTGAAAGCGTACAAATCAGCATGTGCGAAAGCAGTATTTCAGGGAAAAAGACATCTTTGCCGATTATATAATCTGATTTTGTTTTGCAAGTATATTTCGTCGGAAAGGAGCGAAAAAATGAAATATACCCTTTCTGTGCTGGTGGAAAACCGCCCCGGCGTTCTGTCCCGGGTGGTGTCCCTCTTTTCCCGGCGGGGTTACAATATCGACAGCCTGGCGGTGGGCGCTACGGAAAATCCCGGCGTGTCCAGAATGACCATTGTGGGACACGGAGACAATTACATTCTGGAGCAGATGGAAAAGCAGCTCAATAAAATCATTCCCGTCATCAAGGTGCGCTCCCTTGGAGCGGACGCGGTGCAGGCGGAGCTGATGCTGGTCCGCATCGGCTGCGATACCCAAAATTTCGGGGAGATCAATGAAATTGCCAGGCTGATGAAGGCGGAAGTGGCCAGTGTCAGCAAGAATTCCGTCACCCTGAAATTTGCCGGTGACCCGGAAAAATGCGACACCCTCTTTGATTTGGTGCGCCCCTTCGGTGTGAAGGAGGTCACCCGCACCGGGGTCATCGCTCTGGAGTAGTAAGCAAAAACCGCAAAGCCATTCTTTCCGGCTTTGCGGTTTTCAGTTGATTTTGCGGGAGAAAACCGAATATAATGAATTGGAATATTTCAACTTTGAGAAAGGAAAAGGAAATGGACAGCTTACGGGAAACGATACAGAAAATCGCGGTGGCAGAGCCCTCAAAAATCGTGCTGAGCGTTCCCGCTTACCCGGAAACGCCCTATGGGCGGGCGGTCATCCGCGCCATCGAGACGGGGTATCAGGTGGAGCGGTTCACCGAAAAGCAGGCTTTTCACGAGAATATTCCCTCGGAAAAATTGGGAGAAATCTGTCTGGAAATGATGGCCGAGTTCCGGCAGTTGAACGCTTGGGCCGGGGGCTTTGAAATGGCCGTGCGCGTCACGAAAAAGGGGAAAGTTCTCTATAACCGCCGGAAAAGCGGAGAGGTCCCTGTACAGGAGGATCTTTCTCACAACAGGATAAAAAAGTATCTCCTGCCGGAGGGGGAAGTGATCCCGCCGCTGGTGGACATGGGCATTTTTTCCAAAGAGGGAAAAGTGATCAAGCCCATGTACCACAAGTACCGGCAGATCAACCGCTTTTTGGAGGTCATCGACGACGCGGTGCGAAAGCAGAATTTGACCCATCTCAATATCATCGACTTCGGCTGCGGAAAATCCTACCTCACCTTTATCGTGTATCACTATCTTCACAATGTGAGGGGGATTTCCCTGAACATGATCGGGCTTGACCTGAAAGAAGATGTGATCAAAAATTGCAACGCGGCGGCGAAAAAATACGGCTACGAAAACCTGACTTTTCAGGTGGGGGATATCGGCGGTTTTTCCCGCCCCTTCGACGTGGATATGGTCCTCACCCTCCACGCCTGCGACACGGCCACGGACTACGCCTTGTACAACGCGGTTCAATGGGGGAGCAAGATGATTTTCTCCGTTCCCTGCTGTCAGCACGAGCTGAACGGTCAGCTTCACACCGAGGAGCTGTCGCTGCTCACAAGATACGGCATTGTGGGAGAGCGGTTCGCTGCATTGCTGACCGACGCTATCCGAGGGAATCTGCTGGAATACGCCGGGTATCACGCCCAGCTTTTGGAATTTGTGGATTTATCCCACACGCCCAAGAATATCCTGATTCGGGCGGTGAAAGCGCCGGAAAAGTCGGAGCAAAGCCGGCAAAAGGCGCTCCTGGAAGTCAAGCGGGCCATGGAGGAATTTCATGTCGATCCCACCCTGTACCGGCTGCTCTGCGGCGGGGAAACAGTGGGCTGATTCATTGACATTTTTACGGGAAAAGCGTATCATGAAACCGATTTCAGGAAAGGATGGAGGACCATGCTGTTATCTGAATTTTTACGCGTGCTGGGAGAGGTTGAAACAGGAATAACCGACAGGGAAGTGACCGACGTGGTGTACGATTCCAGACAGGCCAAACCGGGCTGTGTGTTCGTGTGCCTTCGCGGGTCGTCCTCTGACGGACATAACTACGTACCGCAGGCGGCGGCAGCCGGAGCGCAGGCCATCGTTGCGGAAGAGCCGGTGGACGCGGGGGACGTCCCGGTGGTGATCGTACCGGACACCAAGGCGGCTCTGGCGGTGCTGAGCGCGAAGTTTTTCGGCAATCCCGCAGAACGGGACATCAAGGTCATCGGCATTACCGGCACCAAGGGAAAAACCACCACAGCCTACATGGTGCGCTCCATTCTGGAAGCCGCCGGGCACAAGACCGGCATCATCGGCACCATCGGGGTGCAGATCGGTGACACGGTTATCAAGACGGAAAACACCACGCCCCAGAGCTACGACGTCCAGAAATATCTGCGGCAAATGGCAAATGAGGGCTGCGAATACTGCGTGATGGAGGCTTCCTCCATCGGCCTGAAGGACAAGAGAGTGTACGGTTTCCCCTTTACAGTGGGCGTGTTTACCAACTTCTCCGAGGACCACATCGGCGGGGTGGAGCACAAGGATATGCAGGAGTACATGGAGAGCAAAGCCCTGCTCTTTTCCATGTGCAAAACCGGCGTGATGAATCTGGACGATCCCAATTTAGAGGGCATTTTGCGGGGACACACCTGCGAGGTCAAGACGTTCGGCTTTGGGAAAGAAGCGTGGCTCAGAGGGGCGGACTGCCGCCACCTGAACCGCCCCGGTTTTTTGGGCATCGCCTTTGAGGTTTCCGGGGCCATGAATTTTACCGCCGAGGTGGGCATTCCCGGTAAATTCAACGCCTACAACGCCTTGGCGGCCATCGGCTGCTGCCATGTGTTGGGCGTCCCGGAATCCGCCGTGAAGCGGGGACTCAGCACCGTCAAGGTCAAGGGTCGGATAGAGCCCGTGCCCGTGCCGGGAAATTATACCCTGCTGCTGGATTACGCCCACAACGGCGTGGGCATGGAGAACATCCTCACCACTCTGCGGGAATACGATCCCCATCGGCTGATCTGCATGTTCGGCGCTGGGGGCAACCGCCCGAAGATCCGTCGGTACGAGATGGGCGAGGTCAGCGGAAAATTGGCGGACCTTTCCGTGCTGACGGCGGACAATTCCCGGTTTGAAAACGTGAATGATATCATCGAGGATATCAAGGTCGGCATGGCCAAAACCGGTGGGGAATATATCACCATTCCCGACCGCCGGGAGGCCATCCGCTGGTGTCTGGAAAACGCTGAGGACGGGGATATCGTGGTGCTGGCGGGAAAAGGCCATGAAGACTATCAGGAAATTGAGGGGAAGAAGTACCCCTTTGACGAGCGGGTGGTCATCCAAGAACTGCTGGACAGCATGAAATCTGAAAATACTTGATAAACTATATCGCTTTACACATCGAGGAGAAGCATATGAGACTAAAGGTTTCTGAAATTGTCAAGGCCGCCGGGGGAACCCTGCTTTGCGGGCAGGAGGACACGGTCGTGACGTCTTTCGCCACGGACAGCCGGGAAGTGAAATCCGGCGTGATGTTTGTTCCCATTCGGGGAGAAAAAACCGACGGCCACCGCTATATTGAGACGGCCTTTGACAGCGGCGGTGCGGCCTCTTTCACCGAAGAGGACATTCGCACAGAACAGAAGGTCACTTGGGAAAACCGCCCGCTGGTGCTGGTGGACGATTGCCGTGCCGCCCTGCAAAAAACGGCGGCCTGGTACAGAAGCCAATTCGACATTCCCGTGGTGGGTATCACCGGCAGCGTGGGGAAAACCACCGCCAAGGAAATGGTGGCTCAGGCCCTGAGCGCCGCCGGAAATGTCCACAAGACCGCCGGGAATCAAAATAGTCAGGTGGGCGTGCCCATCACTGTCTGCGGGCTGAAAAAAGAACATACCGCCGCCGTGGTGGAAATGGGCGTCAGTATGCCCGGAGAAATGGAGCGCATTGCCGCTGTGGTAAAACCCACCTGCGCGGTGATGACCAATATCGGCGTGTCCCACATCGAATTCATGAAAACCCGGGAAAATATACTCACGGAAAAGGCCCATATCGCGGACTACCTCCCAGAAGACGGGGCACTCTTTGTCAACGGCGACGACGACCTGCTGCCGGGTTTGAAAAAAACCTGCCCTCATAAAGTCGTGACGTTCGGCGTCGATTTCCCCTGCGATTGGACGGCTTCCGACTTGCGGGAAGCGGACGGGGGCACGTTCTTCACCTGCACCGGGCCGGGAGGAGAACATCAGAAGCTGTTTGTCCCCGCCGCCGGACGGCACAACGTCCGCAACGCGTTGGCGGCCTTTGCGGTGGCGAGGTACTTGAAAGTCCCCGCCGAGGACGCTGCCCGAGCCATCGGCGCGTACAAAGCTCCCGCCATGCGCCAGCAGATTTTTGATTGCGGGGGACTGACCCTGATCGATGACAGCTACAACGCCAGCCCCGATTCCATGCGAAGCGCCATCGACGTGCTGACTACCCGGGGAAATCCCGGCAAAACCGTGGCCGTGCTGGCCGATATGCTGGAGCTGGGGGATTTTGCCGCAAAGGGCCATTTTGAGGTGGGAACATACGCAAGAGAAAAAGGCGTAGACCTGCTGGTCGCCGTGGGCGAGCTGGCAAAGGAGATCGCCGCCGGGTACGGGCAAAGCGCCCTCTGGTTTGCCGATAACGGGGAAGCGAGCACGTTTTTGAAAGAGACCTTGCAACCCGGAGACGCAGTGCTGGTCAAGGGCTCCCGCAGCATGAAAACCGATGAAATCGTGGCTTCTCTGAAAGAAAAATTTTCTTAAGAGCAACACAAAAAATAACTGCCGGAAAGCAGATGCTTTTCGGCAGTTATTACGTCGTTTTTTATTCCGCGCCCTGTTCCTCGGGCTTGGGTGGCTCCTCAAACAGATTGTCTCTGGTGATATTCTTCATCCACTTCTTGCTGCGGTAGCGGTGAATGACCCAGGGCCACTTGACAAATTCGTCCGTGCAGAGGATAAAATAGACCCACAGGGGCGGCAGTTTCAATACTGCGGCGACGAAGAATCCCAGCGGCACGGCATAGACCCACATGTCGATGAAATCGCAAATCAGGCCGAACCGGCTGTCGCCTCCGGCACGGAACACGCCGGCGATCAGGGTGGTGTTCACGGCGGCGCCCATGACGTAATAGGAATTGATCAGCAGCATGACCTTTAAGTAATGCTTGCCGGTCTCCGTCAAATCCGCAAAGCCCAGCACCAGCGGCATGGAGGCCAATACAATGAGCCCGCCGATGGCCCCGGTGATGACCGTGAGCTTCACGATTTTCCTGGCATCGGATTCCGCTTCCTCCATCTTGTTGTCGCCGAATTTTTGTCCCAACAAAATCCCTCCGGCATTTGCCATGCCGAAGCAGAGAATGGTGCCGAAGTTTCTGACCACCACTGCCAGAGAATTGGCGGCCACGGCGTCGCTGCCCAAAAATCTCCCGATAATCACGGAGTACATGGAAAAGCCCAGTCCCCACACCACGTCGTTGGCCAGGGCAGGCATGGCCATTTTCATAAAGTCGGAAAGCAGTTCCTTGCTGCGGATAAACATATAGGAAAGCCGGAGCTTCACGTTCTGACTGCGGATGGAGACAATGATACAGAGCACCAGCTCCAGCAAGCGAGAAATAGAAGTGGCCAATGCCACGCCGGCGGCACCCATTTTCGGCGCGCCAAACAGCCCGAAGATGAACACGGCGTTCAGAACGATATTCAAGGTAAAAGCAAAGGTGTTCAGAACCGTGGTGATGGCCACCCGCCCGATGCTGCGCAGGACGGAGAGATAGACCTCCGTCAGACCCCAGCACAGGTAGGCGACGCCCAAAATGCGCAGGTAGTCCGCGCCGATTTCAATGAGCTCCGGGTCTGTGGTAAATCCCCACATCATCACTTCCGGAATGGTGAACGCGGCGGCGGCGAAAATCACGGCGACAGCGATGGAAAACCGCAGCGCGATGCCCTCCACCGCGTCGATGGCCTTCTGGTCTCCTTTGCCGAAATATTGGGCGCACAGCATGGTGGCGCCGGTGCCCAACCCGTAGAACACCATGAACAGAATGCTGGTGTAGTTGGCGGCAAGAGATACCGCCGAAATGCTGGACTGCCCCACGAAATTCAGCATGACCACGTCGGCGGAATTCACCGCCGCGCTCAAGAGATTTTGCAGGATGATGGGAATGACCAGCTTGCCGATCTGGGAATAGAAGCCATTCCCCCGCTGCTCGATTTTTTCCATAAGAACCTTTCCCCTTTCTTCCCCTCAAAAGAAGCCTGCTTTCCCTTTCAAAAGAAAACGGCCATCACACAGTATAGCGAGAAATGGCATGGTTTGTCAATATTTTCATCCCACCGAAAAAGAGGGATTGACAGTTTTTCAGGAACAGACTATAATGAAGCCAAATAAAAGAATCCGTGCGGAGAAGATGTGTTCCGGGCACCATGCAGAGAGACGGCGGTGGGTGCAAGCCGTTTGGGAAAGGACACAGGCCGCTCCCGTCTTTTGACGGTCGTCTTGAGATGACTGTGCACGGCTGCCGCGAGGAGCGGCGGCGTAATTCGGCGTTAACGAAGAAATTGAGCGGCCAAAAGGAATCGTCTAACGGCGATAACTTCGGCAATTTGGGTGGTACCACGGACCTGTCCGTCCCATGCGGGAGCGGCAGGTCTATATTTTTTGTCAGGAACATTTTTGTAAGGAGAAAGGACGGAACCTATGAACACGGAATACACCATGGAACAGGTCAAACGGCTTTGCGCCATCGACAGCCCGTCCGGCTTTACCGAGCGGGCGGCGGATTATCTCAGGGAGGAGCTGGCTCGGCTGGGCTATGCCCCGGAAAAAACCCGCAAGGGCGGCGTGACGGTCTGCCTGGGCGGCGGAGCGCCGGAAAGATTGGACGGCCTTCTTTTGATGGCTCATGTGGACACGCTGGGCGCGGTCATTCAGGAGGTCAAAGGCAACGGACGGCTGCGGCTCTCCCCGGTGGGCGGCCTGCGAGCCGAAAACTGCGAAGCCGAAAACTGCCGCATTTACACCCGGGAGGGCAAGGTATATACGGGCTGCCTGCAGCTTTGCAACGCGTCCGTTCACGTCAACCGGGACTACGGCGCGGCAAAACGCAAATTCGACACCGTGGAAGTGCTCATCGACGAGCCGGTGAAAAGCGCCGATGAAACGAGAGCGCTGGGAATCGAAGTGGGCGACTTTGTCTGTTTTGACCCCCGCACGGTCATCACGGAGAGCGGGTACATCAAAAGCCGCTTTTTGGACGACAAGCTGAGCGCGGCGATCCTGCTGGGCTATGCCAAGGAGCTAAAAGAGAAAAAGGCGGACCCAAAGCGCAAGGTCTACCTGCATTTCACGGTCTACGAGGAGGTCGGCCACGGCGCGGCGGCCTATGTGCCGGAGGACGTGTCCGAGATCGTCAGCGTGGACATGGGCTGTGTGGGTGACGGACTGAAGTGCACGGAGCGCGAGGTCTCCATCTGCGCCAAGGATTCCGGCGGGCCCTACGATTACACGGTGACGACTGCCCTTGTAAACGCAGCAAAAGAAGCCGAGGCGGCTTACGCCGTGGACGTGTACCCCTTCTACGGTTCGGACGCGGAAGCGGCTCTTTCCGCCGGATATGATGTGCGCCACGGGCTGATCGGTCCGGGCGTGTACGCCTCCCACGGGTACGAGCGCTCTCACATCGACGGCGTGGAAAATACCCTGAAGCTTCTGTGGAAATTCACGGTTGACTAAATCAGAAAGGAATGATCAAGATGCAATGGACAGGACTGAATGAATTACGGCAAAAATATCTGGAGTTTTTTGAAAGCAAGAACCATCTGCGGCTGCCCAGTTTTTCCCTGATCCCCCAGGGAGACAACAGCCTGCTGCTCATCAATTCCGGCATGGCGCCCATGAAGAAATACTTCACCGGGGAGATCACCCCGCCCAGAAACAGGGTGACCACCTGCCAGAAGTGCATCCGCACGCCGGATATCGACAGCGTGGGCATCACGGACCGCCACGGCACGTTCTTTGAAATGCTGGGCAATTTCTCCTTCGGCGACTATTTCAAGCGGGAGGCCATCCAGTGGGCCTGGGAATTCTTCACCGAGGTGCTGGAAATGCCCAAAGAGCTTTTGCACGTCACCGTCTATGAGACGGACGACGAGGCTTGGGACATCTGGACCAAGGAGATCGGCGTGCCGGAGGATCACATGCGCCGCATGGGCAAAGAGGACAATTTCTGGGAGCACGGCGCCGGTCCCTGCGGCCCCTGCTCGGAAATCTACTTTGACCGTGGTCCCGAACACGGCTGCGGCAAGCCCGATTGCCGGGTGGGCTGCGAATGCGACCGCTATGTGGAGATTTGGAATCTGGTATTCTCCCAGTTTAACAACGACGGCCAGGGCAACTACACCGACCTTGTTCAGAAAAATATCGACACCGGCATGGGTCTGGAGCGCTTAGCCTGTGTCATGCAGGGCGTGGACAACCTGTTCCTGGTAGACACGGTGCAGAACATCATGAAGCACGTTTCCCGCATTTCCGGGGTGGAATACGGAACAAACGAAAAGACAGACATCTCTCTGCGCATCATCACCGACCATATCCGCAGCACTGTGTTCATGATCGGCGACGGCGTGCTGCCCTCCAACGAGGGCAGGGGCTATGTGCTCCGCCGGCTTCTCCGCCGGGCTGCCCGTCACGGCAAACTTCTAGGAATCAACGAGCCCTTCCTGTCGGAGCTGGCCGATACCGTCTTAGTGGAAAACGGCAAAGCCTATCCCGAGCTTTTGGAGAAGGCTGCCACCATCAAAAAGGTGATCTCCTTTGAGGAGGACAGCTTCTCAAAAACCATCGATCAGGGCCTTTCCCTCTTAAACAGCTTTATCGACAAGGCAGACTCCAAGGTGTTCTCCGGCGACAGTGCCTTTACTCTCAGCGACACCTACGGCTTCCCGCTGGACCTGACCAGAGAGATTTTGGCGGAGCGCGGCATGGAAGTGGACGAGGAGCGTTTCCGGGAGCTGATGCGCCAGCAGAAAGAGCGGGCCAGAAATGCCCGAAAGGACGCGGGCGCGGACGCTTGGAAAGGCGAGAACACTGCTGCGGCCGGACTGCCCGTCACGGAGTTTGTAGGCTATACGGAACTGAAAACTCCCGCTAAAGTGCTGGCCATCATCAAGAGCGGGGAACGGGTGGATTCCGCTGAAACAGGCGATGAAATTTCCGTGGTGCTGGACGCCACGCCCTTCTACGGCGAGGGCGGCGGTCAGGTGGGCGACAGCGGCGTGCTGGAATCGGAAGGCGTGTCCGTGGACGTGATCGACACCACCAAATTCGAGGGCATTTACCTCCATCGCAGTGTGGTGGCAGAAGGCACTCTGCGGGTAGGGGACAAGGTGGAAGCCTCTTTGGACTCCATGCGGAGAAAGGCTATCATGCGCAATCACACGGCGGCTCACCTGCTGCAGGCGGCTCTAAGAAAAGTGCTGGGCGACCACGTGGAGCAGGCGGGACAACTGGTGAACGAGCAGCATGTCCGCTTTGACTTTACCCATTTCTCCGCCATGACTCCCGAGGAACTGCTGGCGGTGGAAACGCTGGTCAACGACGAGATTTTGAAGGCGATTCCCGTGACCATGGAGGAAATGCCCATTGAGGAAGCCAGAAAGAGCGGGGCCATGGCGCTGTTTGGCGAAAAATACGGCGACGTGGTGCGGGTGGTCTCCGTGGAAGACGGCTTCTCCAAGGAATTCTGCGGCGGCACCCACATGGACAACACTTCCCGCTTGGGACTGTTCAAAATCGTGTCCGAATCCTCCGTGGCTTCCGGTGTGCGGAGAATCGAGGGCGTCACCGGTGCCGGCGTGCTTGCCGTGATGGCGGCTCAGGAGCTTTCCATCATGGAGACCGCTCAGGCTCTGAAAGTGCTGAATCCGGCGGAACTTCCCGCCAGAGCGAGACAGGTCATGGCGGAAGCAAAAGAGCGGGAAAAGACCATTGAGACCTTGAACGCCAAGGTCGCTGCAGCCAACCTGGACGGCATGTTCCAAAATGCGCAGGAGATCGGCGGGGTCAAGGTACTGTACGCCTTGCTTTCCGGTACGGACAGCGACGCTCTCCGGGCGCTGTGCGACAAAGTAAAGGAACGGTCCGAACCTATGGTTGCGGTGTTTGCGGGGGTTAGCGGCGGCAAGGCAACGCTAGCCGCAGTTTGCAGTAAAGCTGCCCAAGACAAAGGAATAAAAGCCGGTATGCTGGTGAAAGAGGTCGCCATGATTACCGGCGGTAACGGCGGCGGCAGACCGGATTTCGCCATGGCGGGCGCAAAGGATCAGACCAAGCTGGACGAAGCGCTGGAAGCTGTTCCGGGATTGGTGCAGAACCAATTAAACGCTTGATCGAGAAGAATCGCAGAAAAGGAGCATATCCATTATGGAAGATTGCATTTTTTGTAAGATCGCAAAGGGGGAAATTCCCTCCAACAAGGTGTACGAAGACGAAACCGTTCTGGCCTTTTACGACTTGGACCCCCAAGCCCCTGTTCACGTGCTGCTGATTCCCAAGGAGCACATTGCTTCCGCAAAGGAGATCACGGCAGAAAACAGCGGCGTGGTGGCGCACATTTTTGAAGTCGCCGCCATTCTGGCAAAAGAACTGGGACTGGAAAACGGTTTCCGCATCGTGAACAACTGCGGCAAAGACGGCATGCAGAGCGTGCAGCACCTGCATTTCCACATGCTGGGCAAGCGCGTAATGGGCTGGCCGCCCTTCCCGACTGCGGGAAACTGAGCAGTTTTTCACAGAAAACTATGAAATTTTGACGGATTCTTCTTGCAATTTACCCGACTGTTGCGTATAATGAGGATAAGATATATGGAAATTTGCAGTCGGGTCAGTGATTTTCGTATTGCGGAAACCGGCTTCACGTCAAGAAAAAAGGAGTGCTATTTATGGGAGAGGTTTACAAGATGAAGATCGCCGGGGTTGACAGGGAGCTGCCCATCTGCCCCATCAACGAGCATATGGACATTGCGGGTTTTGTGATGTTCAGCGATGTGGAGATCACGGAATGCGCCGCCAGGGCATTGCTGGAAAAGTGCCCGGAGCACGATGTGATCGTCACTGCGGAATCCAAGGGAATTCCTCTGGCCTATGAAATGGCAAGGATCGGCTGCCGGAATTACGTGGTGGCCCGCAAGGGGATCAAGGCCTATATGGAAGACCCCATCCACGTGGAGGTGAAGTCCATCACCACCGATCATGTCCAGAAACTGTACCTGTCCAAGGCGGACTGCGACAATCTGAACGGCAAGCGCATTCTGATCGTGGACGATGTGATCTCCACCGGTGAATCTCTGGCCGCCCTGGAGGAACTGCTTCACACCATCGGCGGCAACGTGGTGGGCAAGGCCGCCGTGCTGGCTGAGGGCGATGCCAAGGACCGGACAGATATCATCTATCTGGAGCCCCTGCCCCTGTTCTTCAAGTAAATGAAGCGCCCCTTTGCCCTGCTGGGAGGAGTATCGTTTCTGGCCGTGATTTTGGCTGCCTGTATGGATGCCGATCTCGTATTGTCTGCGGCAACGATCTGTCTCGGACTGGGCATAGGACTGCTGTCCGTTTTGGCAGCGGTACGTGTGGTATGCAAACGAATGAAGCACCCGAGGTCTGAGACCTCGGGTGTTTTGCTTCCCCGCGCGGTATGTTTCGCATTGGCGCTGCTGGTCAGCGGGTTCTGTATGCTTCGATATGTCCGGGCCTATGAGACCACCGTCGCCCCGGCAGAGGAGCTCGCGGGGAGCACCGCCCGTATTCGGGGAATCGTACTGGACTATCCCAGAGAACAGTATCAGCGCTACTATTATCAGGTGCGGGTAGAGAGACTGTCAGCAGACGGGCAAAGCCGGGACATTCCCGATTTGACCCTCCGCATTTCCACCGCCATGCCCTTTGGATGCCGTCCCTACGACAGCCTGGAATGCACGGTGAAGATTTTTTCCTTCAGCGATGCGGGAACCCTGTACTCCAGCCGAAATTCCCGGCTGGCAGAAGGTATTTCAGCAGGGGCATACATCTCAAATTACGATTCGGTGGCGATCGTTCCCAATACGGCAAGCCCGCCGGGAAAGCTTTTTGCCGAATTTCGCCGCATTCTGGCGCGGCAGTTTGAGCGCCGGCTACCGGGAGAGGAAAGCGGCATGATTCGTGCCCTGCTGCTGGGAGAACGGGAGCAGGTTTTCGATGAGGTGTACGGCGATTTTCAGGAAATCGGGGCTTCTCATCTATTGGTGATTTCCGGACTGCATATGGCGGCGCTGGGCGGATTTTTATCCCTGATTTTCGGCTCGCTGCCCCTTTTGAGAAAACGGGTCAAAAACCTGCTGACTGCCGGGGCGATTCTCGGTTTTCTGGCGCTGACCGGCTTCCCCGTGTCGGCAGTGCGCAGCGGCATCATGTACCTGCTGGCGCTGCTGGCAAACTGTCTCGGCAAACGGGCGGACGGCGTCAATTCCCTCGGCTTTGCCGTCTTGTTGATTTGCGTTAGAAACCCCTTTTCCGGCGGAGATGTGGGATTTGCGCTGTCTGTTCTGGCCACACTGGGGATTTTGGTGCTCTCAGGCCCTATGACTGCCGGACTGATGGGACTTGTGGAGCATCACCCACGGATCATTCGGATGGCAGCGCCCGTAGCGTCATCACTCAGCGTGACGCTTTCCGCCATCCTCTTTACGCTGCCGGTACAGTTTGCGGTCTTTCAAAGCTTGACATTGCTTGCGCCTCTGTCCAGTCTGCTGTTGGTGTTTCCCTGTACTGCGCTGCTGTACTGCTCACTGGCTGCGGCGTTTCTCGGGCTGCTGCCGGTGTTGTCCGGTCTTTCCGCACCCTTCTTCTTTTGCGCCGGATGGCTGGCAAGAATTTCCATAAAAATTGCCGGACAGCTCTCTAAAATCCGCCATACGGTGCTTGACCTGTCCGATCCTATTTGGATGGTAGGCGCAGCGGGGATCGCATTGGTGGTGCTGGCAGGATTCCTCCTGAAACGGGGCCGGCGGGCGGCCTGCGTTGTTCTGGCAAGCTTACTGCTGCTTTTCGGCAGCGGACGAGCCCTTGCGGCCATTTCCCTGACGGGCACGGTGACCATGGCGGCTGCGGCGGATTCCTCCTGCGTGGTGATTTTGCAGGGGGACAGAGCGGCGGTTTTGACCTTGGGCGGTTTTCAAACCGGAGCGGCAAGGGAATTGCTGCTCCGGCACAATGTGAGAAAGGTGGAGCTGCTCTGTCTGCCCGTCCGGGATCGGGATGCAAGGGAAGCGGCTGCTCAGGTGCTGGAAAGATTTTCAGTGGAACAGTTGGCGCTGCCGAAGGACGCCTATTTGGGGAGGGAGCTGCAGCTCCTTTCCGGCCGGGCAAAGCGCCTGTATCCGGAGGAGGGAGAAACCGTAGAAGTGCTGGGCGGCGTGAAGATCACCTTCGCCGAGGATATGTCCAGACTGACCGTGAGGGCGGGCAGCGTTTCCGCCATCGTGGAAACGGGACAGACCGGCGCGGGGAGCTGCCAGTTGCTGTTTACCACGGCGGAGCGGACGGAAATCAATTCCTCATTTACGGTTTTGCAGAATGATGATATAATAGAAGAACACAGCAGGGACGTTTTGGCAGAACAACTGCCGGGACAGTACTTGCTGCCGGACGGCGTGGGGCTTCTCATCGACCTGCTGCCGGACGGAACCTTGCGATTCAGGGGGGACAGTCTATGCCTGAAATAACAGAAACGGAACTGAAACAGCAGCTTGCCGGCGGGATTTTTTCCCGGCTCTATCTGATTGCCGGAGAGGAAAAGTATCTGGTGAAGCGGGCGGCGGGACGAATTCTCAAAAAGGCGGAAAGCGAGCCGTTCCCCGAGTTCAACAGCCATACTTTCACAAACGAGGCTGAGATAGACAGTATTTTCGATGCCGCTCAGGCCGCGCCCTTTTTTGCCGAGCATAAATGCGTGGCCGTTGCGGATTTTGATGTGGAGGGAAAGAACAGCAGTGACCTGAAAAAGCTGTACGAGCTTTTGGACGAGACCCCCGACACCACCAGCCTTGTCTTCTGGTACCCCACCCTGCAGTACAGCGATGAGAAAAAGGCGAAAAAGTGGCAGGAATTTCAGAAAACCGTGAGGGAAAAGGGCACCGTGGTGCTCTGCAAGCGGCGCACCGAGGCAGAACTGCAAAAGATGCTGCTGCGGGAAGCGGAAAAGGCGGGCTGTGTCCTCTCAAAACGGAATACTTTCCGTATCATGGAGTATGCCGGACAGGACGTGACCGGCCTGCTCCACGAAATGGAAAAGCTCTGTGCCTACGCGTTAGGACAAGCGGCAGCAATGCCCTCCGGGGAAAACCCGCCGGAGATCACGGCGGAAATGATCGAGGAGCTTGTGCCGAAAACCATGGAGACTCAGACCTACCGCATGGCCGACGCGCTGGTGGCGGGAAATTACGAAAAGGCATATGAGCTGTTGGACCTGCTGTTTTACCAAAAGGAAAAAGCCGTCAATATTTTGGGATCCCTCTCCTCCGCCTATGTGGATATGTATCGGGTGCAGGCGGCGCTGGAAAGCGGAAAACGTGCCGTAGACGCTCAGGATTACGGCAGCTACTACCGGGAGTTTCCCTTGCGAAACGCTGAGCGAAATGTGAGAAAGATCAAGCCGGAGGCTCTCCGCAAGAGTTTGGACCTGCTTCTGGAAGCGGATATGGCCCTGAAAGGCTCCCGTCTTTCGGATCAAATGATTTTGGAAAGGCTCATCGCTAAGCTGCTTTTGGCGGCAAAGGGGGAACGCACACCGTGATCCGCATCAAGGAAGCCGTGGTGGTGGAGGGAAAATACGACAAGATCAAGCTCTCTGCCCTCATAGACGGCATCATCGTTGTCACCGACGGGTTCGGCATTTTCCGGGACAGGGAAAAAATGAAATACCTGCGCCGTCTGGCGGAAAAACAAGGATTGGTAGTCCTGACGGACAGCGACGGGGCGGGCTTTGTGATCCGGGGCAAGATCTCCTCTTGTATTCCTCCTTCTCAACTGAAGCACGCCTACATCCCCGATATGCCGGGGAAAGAAAAACGGAAAACAGCGCCCTCCAAGGCAGGCACGCTGGGCGTGGAGGGCATGGACCTGCAAACCCTTCAGGAAGCGCTGCGCCGGGCAGGGGCGACCCTTTTGACGGACGGAGGGGCGGAGCCCGACGCGCAGCACCCGGCAGGAGGGCGGCTGACGAAAGCCGACTTGTTTGAGATGGGTCTTTCCGGCCGAGAGGACAGCGCCCGGCGGAGAAAAGCGCTGCAAAGGGAATTGGGATTGCCCGCGTATCTTTCCGCGGTCGGCCTCCTGCAGGCGCTGAACGCCCTGTATTCCGAGGAGGAGCTTACGGAGCTGCGGGAGCGTCTGCAGCAGCAGACAGAACGGGATGAGGTGGTGTGATGAAACTGATAACGGAACGGCTTGTGATTCGGGACCTGTGCGAAGGCGATTACCCGGAATTCGAACGGTCGCTGAACGATGTGCAAAAAACTTGTTTCGGAAGCGGAAAAGGATTTTTGGATTGGTTGATTTCCCAATATTCCGAGAGGGACATTGTAAACGGATTGGTCTCTTTCGGTATTTTTGATAAGCAGACGGGAACATTTCTGGGGACGGTAGGTGCGGGACAACATGACGACCTGCATGAGCCGGAAATCTTTTACCAGCTTTTGCCGGAATATCAGGGGCACGGATATGCCACGGAAGCGGCGAAAAAAGTGACCGAATGGGCGCTGGAACAGTATCCGATTCCCTATTTGATCGGCACAGTCGGTGTGGAGAATGTCAAATCTCAGCATGTGTTGGAGCGGTGCGGCTATCAACTGATCGATACGCGATCCCTGTTAGTCCATGTCACAAATGAGCGGTACGATTTTAAGTATTACCGGTATTATCAAACGAAATAGATGGTATTCTGTATGCAAAACGGCCGGAGAGGATTTCCTCTCCGGCCGTTTCCAGTCGAAAGCATGTTATTTATCCAGCTTGCCGGCGGCTTCGGCGATCAGGTTCACCGCCTGCTCGATGGAGAATCGAGACATGTTCACCGTGAGATCGTAATTGTTCAGGTCGTCCCAGCGGTTGTTGGAATAGAAATTGTAGTAGTTGGCCCGCTGCTTATCCTTTTTTGTCACGAAATCAGGGGCCTTCTTCTCCTCGCAAAGCTCCTTCCTTACGATGCGCTTCACACGGGCGTCCTTGTCGGCATGGATGAACACATGGAAGCAGTTGAGATGCTCCCGCAGGATATAGTCGGCACACCGGCCGATGATCACACAGGGACCTTCCTCCGCCGCTTTCTTGATAATGTCAGACTGGATGAGGAACAGCTTGTCGTTGATGGGCATATCGCCCAGCCCCGGAACACGAGAGCCAAAGCCGTACCCGCCGCCCATGACCATGGAGTACAGCAAGCTGCTGGTGGCTTTTTCATCGGCACGCTCAAAGACCTCCGGGGAAATTCCGCTCTGCTTGGCCGCCATGGCGATCAGCGCCTTATCGTAAAAAGGAATATCCAGCTTTTGCGCCAGCCTTTCGCCGACCTCATGACCTCCGCTTCCATACTGACGGGCAATGGTAATAACAGGCAACATACGATTTCCCCCTTGTAAGAAATTCCAAATTTTTTCTCTGTCATACAGGAAAGTTAGATATCTTAAATAATCATTTTATCACTTTTCCTGAAAATGTCAACCCTCACGGCGGTATCGCTGAAAAGTAAAAGGCGCTCCTCACTCATTTTGGAAGTGAGAAGCGCTTCTTCGCAGTTTGGAACCTTACTGCACGGAAGCGAAAGTCTTTTGTGAAATGTTCCGCTTCTTTTCTTTTCCTCGGCGAATGGTACTTCGGCCGGGGGCAAGGGAGAGCTTGAAAAATAGTCTCTTCCGGAATATACTGAATATATCTGAGCAGGTGGTCTTGCCGTTCTTTTGGGACAGGTTCAAGGGAACATGAGAAAACCGTCACAGGAATTTCACAGAGCCGGTATTTAATGGAAATAGAACATACGGCGTTTTTGAGTGCTTTGAAAGAGAAAGGACGGGTTTTATGTATCGCATTTTGGTGACAGACGACGAAGAGAAGATCAGAACGCTCATCCGCAAGTACGCGGAATTTGAGGGACATCAGGTCACAGAAGCGGAAAACGGCATGCAGGCGGTGGAGCTTTGCCGGAGAGAACCGGAGAAGTTCGACATCATCATCATGGACGTGATGATGCCGGAATTAGACGGTTTTTCCGCCGTGGCGGAAATTCGCCGGGTATGCTCCGCTCCGGTGCTGATGCTTTCCGCCCGGGGAGAGGAGTACGACAAAATTCACGGCTTTGAGCTGGGCGTGGACGACTATGTGGTCAAGCCCTTTTCTCCCAAGGAGCTGATGATGCGGGTGAATGCCATCATGAACCGGGTCCGGCCCCAGACCGACGCTCCCCGGCGGAATGTGATCGCCTTTGAGGGTTTAGTCATCGATTTTGATGCCCGCATTGTCACGGTGGACGGAGAACGCACAGAGCTTTCCCCCAAGGAATACGATCTGCTGGCCTATCTGGTCCACAACAAAAATCTGGCGTTGACCAGAGAAATGCTGATCACCAACGTGTGGGGCTACGATTTTTACGGGGACGACAGAACACTGGACACCCACATCAAGCTGCTGCGCAAATCCCTCGGTCCTTACAGCAAGTTTATCGTGACCCTCCGGGGCGTGGGCTACCGTTTTGAGGTGCTATGATGAATGATATGCAGGTTCCCCAGTTTCTTCCGGGGGAAAAACCGCCCAAAAAACCCCTGAAGATCCGATGGCAGATCGCTCTGGGTTTCGGCGTATTCATTCTTATCATTGCCGTGTTGCTGTGGGTATTTCAAATTGCCTTTTTAGGGGCATTCTATCGGACAATTAAGACCTCGGAGGTTAAAAATACGGCAGAGCTGATCGAGCGCATACTGGAGGACAGCGGACTGGACACTCAGGTGAGAAATCTGTCCAACGAGCGCAGCATCAACATCGTTGTCACGGACGAGATGGGCACTCAGTACAGCGCTTGGAAGCATTCCCAGCGGGATTGCCTGCTGGAGACCATGACCCGCAACGACTTGAGGGTGCTGTTCAACGAGGTGAATTTGGAGGGAGGCAACCGGCTTTCCGTGTATTCCTCTCCCTTTGCCTATGAGGACGGCGTGCGTCCCGACGTCATTCTCTATGTGGATATTGTCCGCACCCAGTCCGGCTTCAATAGAATGCTGCTGATCGAAAGCGAAATCACCCCGGTGGACGCCACTGTAGAGACGCTGCAGGTACAGCTCGTTTGCGTGACGGTCATCATGGTGCTGCTGGGAGGCATTTTGGCGCTGTTCATCGCCCGGAGGATTTCCCGCCCGGTGGCGGCGGTGAACGAAGCTGCCAAGGAGCTGGCAAGGGGCAACTATAATATCCGGTTCGCGGAAAGCGGCTCTAAGGAAGTCAGCGAGCTGGCGCAGACACTGAATTATGCCGCTGAGGAGCTTTCCAAAGTGGAGGGACTGCGCCGGGAATTACTGGCAAACGTTTCCCACGACCTGCGTACGCCTCTCACCATGATCCGGGGCTACGGCGAGGTCATGCGCGACCTGCCCGGAGAGAATACTCCGGAAAATGTACAGATCATCATCGACGAAACGGAACGGCTGACAAACCTTGTCAACGATCTCTTGGATTTGTCCCGGCTGGAAGCCGGCGTGATGGCGTTGGACGTGACCCGGTTCAATTTGACGGAAAGCATCCGGGCCATTCTCCATCGGTACGACAAGCTGGCGGGGTACAGCTTCCCCTTCTTGGCGGAGGAGGACGTGTTCGTCACGGCGGACGAGCTGAAAATTTCCCAGGTGGTCTATAATCTCGTAAACAACGCCATCACCTATGCCGGAGAGGACAAAACCGTCGCCTTGGAGCAGACCGTGGCAAACGGCAAGGTCCGGGTGTCTGTCACCGATACCGGCGAGGGCATTCCGGAGGAGAAACTTCGGGATATTTGGGAACGGTACTACAAGGTGGATAGGGAGCACAAGCGGGCTCAGGTGGGCACTGGGCTGGGGCTTTCCATCGTCAAGCACATTCTGGAACTCCACGGCGGCGCTTACGGCGTGGTGAGCCAACTGGGAGAGGGCAGCACCTTTTGGTTCGAGCTGCCGGTTTCACCCGCCCTTGGACAGGGAAATGATCCGCCGAAATAAGCCCTGCTGAAATTTCACCGTTTTTTCCATTTTACCCATTGAACTTGCTCTCTTTGTATGGTAATATGTCGTTGCATAACGATCTGTAATAGGATCATGAACGCAATGAATCATTCACTATTTGAGGGAGACAAGCTGTAATGGATATCTTTTCCATTTTTACACTGTTAGGAGGGCTGGCCTTTTTCCTGTACGGCATGAATGTCATGTCCTCCGGTCTGGAAAAAATGGTGGGCGGCAAGCTGGAGCATGTGTTAAAATCCATGACTTCCAATAAGCTCAAGAGCATGGCGTTGGGCGCGGCGATCACCATCGCCATTCAGTCCTCTTCCGCCATGACGGTGATGTTGGTGGGTCTGGTGAACTCCGGCATCATGGAGCTGAGCCAGACGGTGGGGGTCATCATGGGCTCCAGCGTCGGTACGACGTTGACTGCGTGGATTTTGAGCGCTGCCGGCATTCAAAGCGAAAGCTTCTTCCTGCGCATGCTGAAGCCGGAATCCTTCTCTCCGCTGGTGGCCTTGCTCGGCATTTTTCTCGTCATGGCCCACAAAGAGGGGAAAAAGCGGGATATCGGCTCGATTTTACTGGGCTTTTCCGTTCTGATGACGGGAATGACCTTTATGAGCAGCTCTGTCAGTCCTTTGGCGGATATGCCCATTTTCCAGGACATTCTGGTGATGTTCAACAACCCCTTGATGGGCATTTTACTGGGCACGGTGGTCACCGGCATCATCCAGAGCTCGGCGGCGTCCATCGGTATTTTGCAGTCCTTGTCCATGACCGGCAGCATCACTTACGGCATGGCGATCCCCATCATCACAGGTCTCAATATCGGCACTTGTATCACCGGGCTGATTTCCTGTATCGGCGCCAACAAAAACGGCAAGCGCGTGGCAGTGGTAAGCCTTTATTTCAAGCTGCTGGGCACGGTGATCAGCCTGTCTGTTTTCTATCTTCTCCACGCCGTGTTCCGCTTTGAATTTGTGGATTCCCCTATCGGCGCATTGGGCATCGCTTTTGTACACACCCTCTTTAACGTCATCAATACCGTGATTTTGCTGCCCTTCTCCAAGCAGTTGGAAAAGCTGGCGAAAATCACCATTCGGGACAAAAATACCGAAGAAGTGCTGCTGGATCAGCGTCTGCTCCAGTCCCCCGCCTTTGCTTTGGTGGAGTGCCGAAACGCCACGGTGCGTATGGCAAAGATGGCCAGAGATTCCATGCTGGCAGCCATCGGGCTTTTGGACGCCTACGATGAAAAAATCGCGGATTCCGTCACCGAGATGGAAAACGAGATGGATCGGTACGAGGACGAGCTGGGCACTTTCTTAGTGAAGCTCAGCAGTAAGGATCTGTCCCGCCTTGACAGCAACCGGGCGGCGGAGCTGCTCCACGACATCGGTGATTTCGAGCGCATCGGCGACCACGCGGTGAACATTCTCCGGGCGGCAAAGGAGATCGACGATAAGAAACTGCATTTCTCAGAAGCCGCTCAACG
This sequence comes from Acutalibacter sp., assembly GCA_022511515.1. GTDB lineage: Bacteria > Bacillota > Clostridia > Oscillospirales > Acutalibacteraceae > Acutalibacter. The sequence goes on along the minus strand of JAFLRP010000129.1, from coordinate 29,082 downwards.
GGAGCTGGTGGTGATCACCCGGGCTATCATGGATATTTTGGATGTCACGGTGGAAGCCTTTGAAAAGGACGATACCGCTCTGGCCAGCCAGGTAGAGCCCATCGAACAGGTCATTGACGGCCTGAAATTGGAACTGAAAGGCCGGCATATTCGGCGGCTGCAGGAGGGAAAATGCACCATTGAATTGGGCTTTGTCCTGTCCGATCTGCTGACGAATTACGAACGCGTTTCCGACCACTGTTCCAACATCGCCGTGACGGTGCTCCAAGTCAAGGATTCCGTAATGGACGCCCACGGTTATCTGAACAAGGTGAAGTCCGGCGGCGACAGGAAATTTGCACAGGCCTTTGACGCCTATCAGGAAAAGTACAGCCTGCCCGAGGTGAGCAAGCCGACGGAAAACGCGGATCAGCTTTCCTTTGCAGAAGATCCCATGTGATGCGCATGTGTGATACGCATGGTCAACTGTGGTCGGGTCAGTGAGTTTCGTGTTGTGAAATCTATTTTCACGGGAAAGAAAAGCGGCTGTCAGAGTGACAGCCGACTTTTTATCAAGGTTTCTCCCCCGGCTTGGAAAAGCAGGTGAGAGTTCCGTTTTTGTCCAGTGTAGCGAGGAATACTTCTTTGGGATTGTTGAAATTTTGCCGCTTCAGTTCCTCCTGCAGCCAGTGAGTGTCTTTCTCACCGAGCTGTAATTCCCGCTCCATCACGTTGCCGTCCACGATCACGTTCCACAGGAGGTCTTCTCCCTGGACTGGCAGCTTCATGTCGTTGGGATTGGCCGGACGATACTGGGCTTTCGGCAAAAAGCTGACATTGCCGTTTTGCTCGAAGACGGCGGTCTGCACTTGGCTGAGATCAAAAAATCCCGCCAGCCGCGCCATAGTCAAAAACTCGTTGATATCCAGCTTGGCCTGTTTCAGCTTTTTCTTGTCCAGCACGCCGTTTTGCAGGAGAATGATGGGCTTCCCGCCTAAAATGCCCCGCAGGAAATTGGACTTGGAGGAGCAGAAGGAAATCAGCACGGCAATGAGTCCGTAGATGATCATGGCCAATAAAGGCCGGTCAGGCTCCTCCAGCTCGGTGGCCAGTTCTGCCGCAATAGAGCCGATGGTGATGCCGGTGATATAGTCAAACATGGTGAGCTGGGAAATCTGCTTGTTTCCCATAAGCTTTGTAAGAATGAACAGGACGACCAGAGACAGCATGGTAGTCCCCAATATTTGCAAGTATTCCATAAAGAAAGCTTCTCCTTTCTCTGATAGACTGTCCTGTTGTTTTGCTTTTATTCCGGGACAGGGAGATGAAGACCCATACGGAAAACAGAGGTGACAAAGGTTGAAAACAAGTTTTCAACCTTCCGGTTTTGCGGCTTTTGCTGCCGTATATGAAGGCAGCAATTTTGCTTCGCAAAACCATCCGCAATTCCCAATGGAAAGGAGGCTTTCGCTGAAGCGAAAGCAAGGAACATAATGATGGAAAAAAGATTCGGCGCGGTGATTGTGGCGGCGGGAAATTCCACCCGCATGGGCAGGTCGCGCTCCAAGGTGCTGGAAACTCTGGGCGGAAAGCCGGTGCTCCGCTGGTCGTTGGAAGCGTTGGAAAAGAGCCCGCAAGTAGGGGAAATCGTAGTGGTGTGCCGGGACAGGGATAAGCCGGAAATGGAAAAAGCCGCAGCCGGCATTTCTTTGCCGGTGTCCTTTGTCTCCGGCGGGAAAACCCGGCAGGAATCGGTCTTTTTCGGTACATCGGCTTTACAGCCGACGTGGGAGTATGTTTTAATTCATGACGGCGCCCGTCCTCTTGTCACGCCGGAAGTGATCGGGCGAGTCTGCAGCGACGCGCTGGAATACGGCGCGGCCACGGCGGCAGTGCCGTCAAAGGACACCTGTAAAATCGGACAGGATTTCGTGGAGGAAACGCCGCCGAGGGAAAAACTTTTCGCCGTGCAGACGCCCCAGGCCTTCCGCAAGGAACTGTACCTGTCCGCTCTGCGGCAGGCGGAGGAAAGAGGAAAATCCTATACCGACGATTGCCAATTGATCGAATCCGCCGGCGGCAGGGTTAAGCTGACCATGGGAGATTATCGGAATAGCAAGCTTACCACTCCGGAGGATATGGCAATTCTCCAAGCATTTGCGGAAAGCAGTCATGAGAGAGAGGTCAAAAAAATGAGGATCGGCTATGGATACGATGTGCACCGTTTGGTGGAAAACAGAAAACTGATTTTGGGCGGCGTGGAGATTCCCTTTGAGCTGGGGCTTTTGGGACATTCCGATGCCGATGTGCTGACCCACGCCGTGGCAGACGCCTTGTTGGGCGCGGCGGCACTGGGAGACATTGGCAAGCTGTTTCCCGACACCGACCCCAAATTTGAGGGGGCGGACAGTCTGAAGCTGCTCAGCGAAGTGTGTAAATTGCTGAAGGAAAACGGTTACGCCATCGGCAATGTGGACGGTACCCTCATTGCCCAGCGCCCGAAAATTGCCCCCTATATTATGGAGATGCGGCAGAACTTAGCTGCGGCCTGCGGAGTAGAAATGGAAAAAATCAGCGTGAAAGCCACCACCGAGGAGGGGCTGGGCTTCACGGGAACAGGCCAGGGCATGGCGGCCTCCGCTGTGGCTTTGTTGGAAGAATGCTGAGAGATCTTGTGTAATTGAGGAAAAGTGTGTACAATGAGAAACTGAGGAAAGAGTTGAGAAAACATGATTGCACCTTGTCTGAAAGCGGGCGGGACCATTGGCATCTGCTCGCCCAGCCATATTCCGCTGTATGAGGCCGCCCCGGGGCAGGAGGTCAAGCCCAGCCGGGAATACAAGAATATCATCAGTGAAATGGAGCGGCAGGGCTTCCGGGTGGTGACCGGGGAGAATCTCTACAAGGACACCTGGGGCTATCTGGCCTCCGACACGGAACGGGCGGCTGACTTGAATCAGCTTGCCGCCGACTCCTCTGTGGACTTGATTTTGTTCGGCGGGGGAGAGGCCGGCAACGAGCTTTTGCCCTATGTGGATTTTGACCTGTTCCGGCAACACCCTAAGCGGATGTGCAGCTACAGCGACGGCACCACCCTCTTAAACGCCGTGTGGGCGCTGACGGGGCTGGAGACCTATTACGGGCAGAATCCGGTTTGTTTCACCGAACCCACCGAGTACAACCGACATCACTTTCAGGGGCATATTTTGAGCGATGATATGACCGTCCACGAAAAGAATTCCTCTTGGCGCGCCCTGACTCCCGGCAAGGCGGAAGGCGTACTGGTGGGCGGATACACCACGAATTTCTGCCTGCTGCTGGGGACAAAATATTTTCCTGTCGATCTGAACGAGCCCCATGTGCTGTTTTTGGAGGACCACGAAAAATTCGGCGGGGAAAATCATATCAGCGCCGTGTTGGGACACATCGAGCAGAGTGATTTCATGAAGTCCTGTACCGGCCTGCTTTTCGGCAATTTCTCCGATGAACCCCGCCCTCAGCTTTACGCCAGACTGCAGGTCTTGGGGGAACGGCATCACATTCCCGTGGTGTACTGCGACGACTTCGGCCATGGCGAAAATCACGCCATTCTCCCCATCGGACGGAGGGCGGAGTTAGACGCGGAGCAAGCGGTTTTGCGATACTTGTAAGAACGGTTCCACTATTCTGAAAAGGAAAAACTATCGAAGGAATAGAAACCGAATCATAGAAAAATTTTTGGAAGGAGACAAGTAAAAAATGTCTGAGAATTGTACCCATGATTGTTCCTCCTGCGGGGTGGATTGCCCCTCCCGGCAGGGACCCCAGAGCTTTTTGGAAAAGACGAACGACTTGAGCCACGTGAAAAAGGTTATCGGCGTGGTCAGCGGCAAGGGCGGCGTGGGAAAATCCCTGGTCACGTCCCTGCTGGCAGTCAATCTGCGCCGCCGGGAAGAAAAGGTAGCGGTGCTGGACGCCGACATCACCGGCCCGTCTATCCCCAAGTGCTTCGGCCTGAAGCAGCGGGCGCTGTCCGATGAAAACGGCATTTACCCGGTGGAGAGCAAAACCGGTGTGAAGGTCATGAGCGTCAACCTCCTGCTGGACGAGGAAACGAAACCCGTGGTGTGGAGAGGTCCCGTCATCGCCGGAGCCATCAAGCAGTTCTGGACGGACGTCATTTGGGGCGATGTGGACTACATGTTCGTGGATATGCCTCCCGGAACAGGGGACGCTCCCCTGACTGTGTTCCAGTCCCTGCCTCTTGACGGCATCATCATCGTCACTTCCCCCCAGGAGCTGGTGAGCATGATCGTCTCCAAGGCCGTGGAAATGGCCAAGCTGATGGATGTGCCGGTGCTGGGATTGGTGGAAAATATGAGCTACTTTACCTGCCCGGACTGCGGCAAGCAGTTCTCTGTCTTCGGCGAAAGCCATATCGACGAAGTGGCGGCAAAGTACGATTTGAAGGTACTGGGCAAGCTGCCCATCGAGCCCAAGCTGGCCGCCGCCTGCGACTACGGCACGGTGGAGCTGTTCGAGGGAGATTGGCTGGACAGCGCCGCAGACTTGCTGGAAACCCTGCCCGTGAGAGAGCAGTAAAAATCTTTATCACAGAAACGAAAAGGCAAGCGGAGATTTCTCTGCTTGTCTTTTTTTGCTGTGCCATTTTTAAAAATTCGGTTGACAAATGAGGTCTAATGTGTTAGACTTATTTTAGTCGAACGCGTTAGACGCAAGCGTTTAACACTGGGAGGAAGCGCTATGGAATCACCGAAAGTCTTTGAAAGCGAATACCGGTTTTGCCTGATCTTGTGGAAACATGAGCCAATCAACAGCACCCAACTGGCCAAAATCTGTAAAGAGGAATTGGGCTGGAGCAGGACTACCACCTTCACGGTGATCCGCCGCCTTTCCGACAGGGGCGTGGTGAAAAACGAAAACGCCACGGTCACATCCCTGTTCAGCAAAGAGGACATTCAGGTGGCCCAAATGGATGAGATGCTGGAAAAGACCTTTGAGGGTTCTCTGCCGGCCTTTGTTGCCGCTTTTGCCCGCCGTCAGAAACTGTCTGAGGACGAGGTCAAGGAGATCCTCCGCATGTTGGAGCGATAGGGGGGAAGACCATGGAAGTGTTCTTTTTGGATCTGGTAAACCTCAGCATTACAGCAAGCTGGCTGATTTTGGCGGTTCTCCTGATGCGGCTGGTATTCCGGAAAGCGCCCAGGCGGATTTTCTGCATCTTGTGGGGGCTTGTTGGACTGCGTCTCCTCTGTCCTTTCTCTTTGGAAAGCGCCCTGAGCCTGATCCCCAGCGCCCAGCCCCTGCCTCATGAGATTCTCTACGCAGCTTCCCCGGAAATCCACAGCGGAATCGGCACCGTGGATCGGCTGGTCAATCCTATTCTCTCAGGCGCACTGTCTCCCGCTCCCGGCGACAGCGTGAACCCCGCCCAAGTGTGGTCGTTTGTCCTTTCCCGGCTGTGGGCGGTAGGGGCTGCCCTCATACTGCTCTACGGAATCATCCGTTATCTGCTGTTGAAACGCCGCGTCGCCACGGCCACGCTGCTGCGGGACAACATCAAGCAGAGCGAAAGGGTGGATTCTCCCTTTGTGCTGGGCATTTTCCGGCCGACGATCTATCTGCCCTACTCTCTGGCGGAGGCAGACAGAGACCACGTCATCGCCCATGAAAGAGCCCATATCCGCCGAAAAGATCACTGGTGGAAGCTGCTGGGATTTGTCCTGCTGGCAGTTTATTGGTTCCATCCGCTGATTTGGGTGGCTAACGGATTGCTGTGCAGGGATATGGAGCTGGCCTGCGACGAGAGGGTCATCCGGGGGCTGGAAAAGGAGGAGCGCAGAGCCTATGCGGAGGCCCTTCTCCGCTGTGCGGCTCGCCGTCAGGGGATCGCCGCCTGTCCGCTGGCTTTTGGAGAGATCGGCGTAAAACATCGCATCAAGAACGTGATGGAGTATCAAAAGCCGGCGAAGTGGGTCACCCTGCTGGCAATTACGGCCGCTGCTGCCGCAGTACTTTGCCTGATGACCGTGCCGAAAAACGAGTACTATACCGTCGTTCCCCCTGTTTCGCCGGAGGACGTGTTGATAGACCCTGCCCCGGACACCAGTGAAATTTTACCCGAGGAAGATTCCGACAGCGAAAAGACAAGCTCTCAGCACCCTGTCCAGACTGTGGGCGGCACGGGCAGCCGTCACAGCTCCGGCCACCACGTTGATGCGCATCACTGAAACCGATAACAGGAGGAAAATGGAGGTAGAACATGAAAAATTATTATTCTATTGTCGTATTGGTTCTTTTGCTGCTGATGACAGGCTGTACGGCAAATATTCCAAACAGCCCGGAGGTTCCCTCCCGGGCCGAAACACCGGGCAGCTCCGCACAGTCCGAACTTTCCGATGTGTCCTCCCAGTCCCATCACGATGAAATCACCGTGGCCTTTCTAAACAGTATGGGCTGCACAGACAAAAACTGCACGGACGAGACCCATTTCCACCATTGTCCGGCAGACTGTACGGACTACGACCACTATCACAACTGCTCCCTGGACTGCACGGAAGCAAGCCATCACCACAGCGGCCACACGGCGGAAAGCAGCCACAAGGAACAGCAGCACAACAGCGGCAGCCATCACTGAAATGAGATTTGAAAAAGGCGTGACCTCATTGTCGAGGACACGCCCTTTCTGTTTCCGAAAGCCCTTGCGTTTCCGGAATCATTATGATAAACTCTATTTGTAATCCTTTGAAAGGAGTGATGTTCGTATGAAAAATGTTTGGAAAGGTGCCAAAATTTAATACGGGCGGGGGAAACCCGCCGCTGAAAGCGACCTTTCGTGAATATCGCTTCGGTGCGCTGAAAAGAAAGACGACGGCAAGCCGCAGGAAGCAGTCATGGAAAAGGCTGCTTGCTGCGGCATTTTTGCGCCCATTTTCAGAAAGGAGAGATGTGTTATGAGATTGGTTACGAAAGAGGAAAGACGAAAACGATACAAGGAGAAGTTGAATGGAATATTGGAAAGAATTCGGATTCGACCGGGCAGGACTTTCTGCGGAAAGCGGAGAGATTGCCCGGGTGACGGCAGTCCATAAGGAACGGTATCAGTTGATTTGTCGGCAGGGAAGCTGCTACGGCAGACTGAAATCCAGCCGCTATTTTGACGGACTGGATGAAACTTTTCCCACGGTGGGGGACTTTGTGGAGCTTCAGTACAATCCGGCGGGGGACAGCGTGATTTTGCACACCCTGCCCCGGCGGACCTTCTTTTCCCGGCTGGATCCCACTCCCGGCCATCCGGTGGAGCAGGCGGTGGCGGCCAATTTCGACACCGTGTTTGTAGTGCAGTCCTTAAATGAAAATTTCAACGTGAACCGGTTGGAGCGGTATCTTGCCCAAGCGTGGCAAAGCGGCGCCCGCCCGGTGGTGGTGCTGACGAAATCAGACCTGCCGGGGGACCACACGCCGGAAATTCTGGCGGCGCAGGAGACCGCCCCCGGCGTGGAGGTGATTCCCGTCAGCGCCAAAACGGGGCAGGGACTTCATTTACTGGCCCCCTACCTGCGGCCCGGGGAGACCCTGGTCTTCTTGGGTTCCTCCGGCGTGGGGAAGTCCAGTCTCTTAAACGCTTTGGCCGGCGAGGAGCTGATGGCCACCGGGGCAGTGCGGGAATCGGATTCCCGGGGGCGGCACACCACCACCCACCGGCAACTGTTTTGTCTCCCCTGCGGCGCGCTGGTCATCGACACTCCAGGCATGCGGCAGTTGGGCATGTGGGACGTATCAGAGGGCTTACAGGAAGCCTTTCCCGACGTGGAGGAGCTGGCAAAAAAGTGCAGATTTTCCGACTGCCGCCACGAAAGTGAGCCGGGCTGCGCCGTTCAAGAAGCCCTCCGGCAGGGCACATTGTCTCCCCAGCGCTGGAAAAGCTATCAGCAGCTACAACGGGAAGCGATCTTCACCGGCAAAAAAGAGGATGTCCGCCGTATGCGGCAACTGAAAAAATCCGCCGAACGCCGGCAGCGGCTGCGAAAGAAGTACGATAGATAGGCCTTACAAACTGAAAGGACTGTCCCGGAAACAGGGCAGTCCTTTCAGATTACAGTATGTCGATAACGTTCATCTTCCATCTGTTCCATGGCCATCATTCAGCCATTTGTGCCCCTGCGGATACATCTTGACAAGTGCGTCTTTCAACCAGTCCCGCTGCTCTAAGTTCATAGCATGATATGTAAGCTCGAAGTCCTGCTGATAGCCTTCACGCTCCGTATCGGTAGACTTATAGAGCAGACAGATTTCAGGAGAGAGATACGGCACGCCGTCTGAAGAAAGAACCGCTTTACCGATCTCCCGCTTGATCTCCCGATTGCGGGCATATTCAAATTGAGTTTCCGATCTGTCGTTGAAAAGAAACTCAATAAAGTCAAACTCGGTCTGTCCGATGTGGAAAAACTCAATCTGGCAACAGTCATTCTCATCGTGAGGATAAATTTTCACCAACGGACAGCTCTCTTTATAGCAAAAAATATTGCGCTTCTGGTACATTTGCTTGGAGATGTCGGTAATACGGTGCGCCCTGCCGCCGCCGAGCATTTCATAGACGTGAAATCCATGCGCCTGCATAAACAGAATGATCTTGTCACGGTCGCTCCAATAGGAGCAAATGTCAATGTCGCCATGTACCCGGCTTTCATATCCCAAGAACAAATCAATTGCCTGCCCGCCGCAAAATGCGTACTCAAATTTTCCGCTCTTTAAGAAATCATTCGCTTCCAAAATTAGCCTGTTCATACAAACACTCCCTTGCCATGAAATGAAGAACTCCCAATTTTGTCGGGCAGACATCAGCTTGAAATGTAACGCTATGAAAATCATTTTACCATGAAAGATGTGAAAAATCTATCATTCGCTATGGAGAGGCAAGCGAAGAATTCCCTTTTTCCCTTTTCTCATTGAAATTCCGTCATGTTGGGCCAGTAGCGCATGGGCATGTGGCCCTTTTGGAGCTTGGGATTTTTTCTCCCGTCGATGGCGATGGCGTCGTGGAAGCGCTTCCACAGCGCTCGGTAGCGCTCCTCGTCTTCGTCCGGCGGGGGCAGATCGATACTGTCCGCCTGAAAAAACTCCCGGTGGCCTGACTTGCGGTAGAGAAAGCCCAGGTGATGGGTTTTGTCGTAGATCATCAGGTTCTCCCCGGAAAAGCGGTCGCAAAAATGGGGAGCGATCAGGGGCAGCACGTTGTTGTTGGGGGTGATCTCCGCTGCTAAAAACTCGCCCAAATCGGAAAAGCGCAGAAATTCGATGTGGGAATGGGCCTCGTTCTGCAGATACAGCAGGGCCTTGTTCATGGCGTGAACGTCCTCATTGGCGGCCAGCCCCGTGACCTTCGCCCCGTGCTTGTAGCCCAGCAGCAGGAAGCGGAGAATTTTCAGCTCCTTCTCCTCCGCGCAGGAGAGAAAAGCGCTGCGTACCATGTGATAGGCTTGAGGAGAGATTTTTTTGGGGATAGACCGCTCCACCCGCTGGGCCAGAGAAAAATCCGTGTCGATGACCTTCACGGGGAATAGGGTGGCCTGAGGCTCGTCCAGCGGCTGGATGCCCTGGGGCAAGCTTTTATCCTGAAAGCACTCCGCCACACAGCAGAGAAAGCCGGGAAACGTGCCGTCGTAGCGATAGACTAAATTTGACCTGTCAGACATTTGATGCGGTCCTCCTTGATGGGCGCAAATAGGGAAAGCTGCTCCGGCGGTGCCAGCTCCCGCTGAGAAAAGCCCCGTTCGCTGACTGCCCCGGCGATCACCGCCGGGTTGTCCGTGGGCAAGGGAGAGATGGATTTCCCGTTGCAGATGATAAAGTATTTTGCCCGTTTCAGCACCACGCCCAACTTTTTCAATGCGTCGAAATCCAACTTGGCGTACCGTCGGGCGTCCCGGATGCGCCGGGCGCTTTTCACCCCGATCCCCGGCACCCGCAGCAGCATTTCGTAGGGCGCCCGGTTGATCTCCACCGGGAAGTGCTCCATATGATTCACCGCCCAGTTGCATTTGGGGTCTAAGAGGGGATTGAAATCCGGGTGCTCCTCGTCCAGAATTTCCGCCGCCTGAAAGCCGTAAAACCGCAAAAGCCAATCCGCCTGATACAGCCGATGCTCCCGCAGGAGGGGCGGCGGGGTGTCTCTGGCAGGCAGATTCCTGTCGTCCACCATGGGCATGTAGGCGGAGAAAAACACTCTTTTTAAGCTGTACTTCTTGTACAACCCTTCTGTGAGAGAAAGGATTTGCCGATCTGTTTCCGGGGAAGCGCCGATGATCATTTGGGTGGACTGACCGGCAGGGACGAATTTCTGCGCCGCTTTGTACTTTACCAGATCGGCGGTATTTTCCCGGATGCCGTCCCGAATCTGGCTCATGGGGGCCAGGATTTTCTCCTTACTCTTTTGGGGCGCCAGAAGGGCAAGGCTTTTCTGGGAGGGCAGCTCGATATTCACACTCATGCGGTCGGCGTAAAAGCCAAGCTGCTCTGTGAGACGGGGGTTGGCCCCGGGGATGGCCTTCACGTGGACGTATCCCCAGAAGTTTTCCTCCTCCCGCAGCTTTTTCAACGCCCGCAGCATCAGCTCGCAAGTGTAGTCCGGGTTCTTCACCACAGCGGAGCTGAGAAATAGTCCCTCGATGTAATTGCGGCGGTAAAACTGAATGGTCAGGCTGACCAGCTCCTCCGGGGTAAAGGTGGTACGCCGGCTGTCGATGGAGCGCCGATTCACGCAGTAGGAGCAGTCGTAAGCGCAGTCGTTGCTCATGAGCACCTTCAAGAGCGAGATGCATCGGCCGTCGGCGGCAAAGCTATGGCAGATGCCTGCCTTCACCGCGTTCCCCAGCTTCCCCGGCTGGCCCGGGCGGTCCACGCCGCTGGAGGTACACGCCACGTCATACTTGGCGGCGTCGGTCAATATTTCCAATTTGTCCAGTAAGTCCACGGGGTCAGCCCCTTTCCTTTTCGTTTGGCGAAATCTTCCCGGGTGTCTGAGGAATCAGTCCGGGCAGTAGGCGACGGCGTCTACCTGAAATTGCAAAGCGTCCAGGTCGGCAAAGGCGGTCTGAATGGACTTGCGCACGGGATAGTTCCCGTGAAACCGCTCCTTGATCACCTTTTCCATGACGGGGATGTTCTGCACGTCCCGGAACAGGCAGTCCATCTTCACCACGTTTTCCAGCGTCAGTCCGCACAGCGCCAGCCGCCGCTCCATGTGGTCAAAAGCGCCGTTTACCTGCTCCTCCACCGTGCCGCCCACGTTTCCCACACAGTAGCCCAGAAAGCAGAAATCTCCCGCCTTGATAATGCCTGCGTGAGCCCATTCTTCGTTCACGTCCAGTCTTACGATATCGCTCATTTTCCTTATCCTCCGTTTTCCGAATTTTCCTCATGTTTTTTGGAATGGATTGTCATTGCTCGGGAGACGCTTCCTTTGCCGAACCGCTCCCGCAGGTCATCCACGGCAGTTTCCAGACGCTCCAGCCGTTCCCGGTCACCATCGTTGTCGAACAGGCAGATTTGGACCTCCTCCGCCGGGACGAGCTTTCCCGCCCGGATGCCTAAGAGCCGCACCGCCCAACGCTTGTTTTCCCGGTGGTACAGGGATAATGCAGCTTGGTACAGGGAGCGGGAATCGCAGGCTGCCGGTTCGATTTTGCATTGCCGCTGAAATTCCTCAAACTCACTGCTTTTCACGGTGATCTGCACCTCACCCGCCTTGACCCCCTCCGATCTAAGCCGGGCAGCGACGGTCTCTGCCAGCAGGAGAAAAGTCTCTCTCACTTCCTGCTCCGTCACGATGTCGTGGGGCAGAGTCACGCTGTTTCCAATGGATTTCGGCGCTTCCCGGTGACCCGCCGGGCAGACGGGGGAATCATCCAGTCCGTTGGCGTAGAGCCACAGCGTTTCCCCTGCGCGCCCCAGCATGCTGCGCATGGCGGAAAGCTCCAGCCGGGCAATGTCGCCGATGGTGCGGATACCGAATTTTTTCAGAGTCTTTTCCGTGTGCGGTCCCACAAACAGCAAAGCGTCGCAGGGCAGCTTCCAAATGACGCTTTCCATTTGACTTCTGCCGAACACCGTAACGGCGTCGGGCTTTTTGTAGTCGCTGCCCAGCTTGGCGAATACCTTGTTAAAGGATACCCCAATGGACACGGTGAGTCCCAGCTCGTCTTTCACGCGCTGCCTGATCTGCTGGGCGATTTTTTCGCCGCTGCCGAAAAGGCGCTCGCTGCCGTACACGTCCAGCCAGCACTCGTCCGGACTGAAGCTTTCCACCAAGTCGGTATATTCGCAGTAGATTTTTTTGGCCAGCCGGGAAAAGTGGGAATACCGCTCGAAATGGGGCGGGACCAGCCGCAGGTCGGGGCACTTTTTCTTTGCCTGCCAGATGGGCTCGGCGGTCTGCACGCCCCGCTGCTTTGCCAGCATATTTTTGGCGAGGATGATCCCGTGGCGGCTTTCCTTGTCCCCGGCCACAGCCATGGGAACGTCCCGGTACTCCGGGGCGTACAGCGTTTCCACAGAAGCGTAGAAATTGTTCATATCCACGTGCAGAATGCCGTTTTCCACAAAGATCACCTCCAATTACCAAATGTATGTTCGTTTTTCTGTTTTCTATTATAGAACAACTGTTCGCAATGTCAAGAGGAAATTTTTGAATTTTTTATCTTTTTGTTTTCTTTTACTTTGGAAGACAAAAAGCCCCCTGCCGTCCGTTTCGTTTTCCGAAACAGTGGACAGCAGGGAGAAAAGTGCAGTATAATATAGAAAAGTTTGGCAAGCAGAAAGCCGCGATCGGGTTGAGTAGCTGTTGCCCGATAAAACTTTCTTCCCGGTAAAAAGAAGCGGTCGGGCCGTTCAGTAATTATTTTGAGAAACTATCTTCACGGAAGAAAAAATCAACCGTGTTCTGGGCCGGTCACGGGTTCGGGGTACTCCTCGCCGAAGGTCTCCACGGTGATACGTTCCATGATCTGATCCTCATAGGGACGGTCGGCGGGGTCGCGGTCTGCGGAGACAATGGCCTGCGCTACTTCAATCCCCTCGATCAGTCTGCCGAAAGCGGCATACTGACCGTCCAGATGGGGAGCGTCGGCCACCATGATGAAGAACTGGGACCCGGCGCTGTTGGGACGCATAGAACGGGCCATGGACAGCACGCCGGTGGTGTGCTTCAAATCGTTCTTCACGCCGTTTCCGGCAAATTCACCCTTGATGCCGTAGCCCGGGCCGCCCATGCCGGTGCCCTCCGGGTCGCCGCCCTGGATCATAAAGCCGGGGATGACGCGGTGGAAGATGGTGCCGTCGTAAAAGCCTTGCTTCACCAGAGAAATGAAGTTGTTCACGGTGTTGGGGGCAATGTCGGGATACAGCTCCGCCTTCATGGTGCCGCGGGTGGTTTCAATAGTCACAATGGGATTTTTCATGGTTTTGTCTCCTTATACGCAAGTTAAAATTCAGAAAGACTGAATAAAGTACAAACAAAGTATAACATATTTCGGGGGGAAAATCCCGATATTTGGAAAAAATTAAGAAAAAATTATAGACCGACTGAAAAGGGGAAATGCAAATGAAGCTGGTATCTTGGAACGTCAACGGTTTGCGGGCGTGCATGAACAAGGGATTCGGGGAATTTTTGCAGGCGGAAGCCCCGGATGTCATCTGCCTGCAGGAGACAAAAATGCAGCGGGAGCAGGCGGATTTTGATTTCCCCGGCTACCACGAATACTGGAATTCCGCTATTACCCGCAAGGGTTACTCCGGCACGGCAGTGTTTTCCAAAACAGAGCCCTTGTCCGTCACCTACGGGATTGGACAGGAGGAATTCGACGGCGAGGGCAGGGTTATCGCCGCTGAGTATGAGAAATTCATTTTAGTGACGGTTTACACGCCCAACGCCCAGCGGGAGTTGACACGGCTCCCATTCCGCATGGAATTTGAGGACAGCTTCCGGGCGTATCTCACGGAATTGCGGGAAAAGAAGCCCGTTATCGTCTGCGGGGATATGAACGTGGCTCACCGCCCCATCGACTTGAAAAATCCCAAGCCAAACATTGGGAACGCCGGATTCACCTACGAGGAGCGGGGCAAGTTCAGCGAGCTGCTGGCCAGCGGGTTTATCGATACCTTCCGGCATTTCTACCCGGAGCAGAAGGGAGCCTATTCCTGGTGGAGCTACATGTATCACGCCCGGGAGAACAACGCCGGGTGGCGCATCGATTATTTTTTGGCGGACGAGCGCTTGGAGGAAATGCTCATAGACAGCCTGATCTTGGCTGAGGTGCAGGGCAGCGACCATTGCCCGGTGGAGCTGATTATAAAGGAGTAAAGGTATGAGCGAAATCAAAAACATGGAAACTCTGAAACAATGGCTGAGAGAAAGCAAGCACACGGTGTTTTTGGGCGGAGCGGGGGTCTCCACTGCCAGCGGCATTCCCGATTTCCGCAGCGCCTACGGGCTATACAGAGAAAAGCAGCAGGGCATTTCCTACGAGGAAATGCTGTCCCATCGGTATTTCGTGGAGCACAGGTCGGAATTCTACGACTTTATGCGCAGAGTGATGCTGTACCCAGACGCCAAGCCCAACCCCGCCCACTACGCGCTGGCAAAGTTAGAGCAAGAGGGAAAATTGGACGCGGTAATCACCCAGAACATTGACGGGCTACACCAGATGGCGGGCAGCAAGAATGTGATCGAGCTCCACGGCAACGAAAACCGCTATTTTTGCCTGTCCTGCGGAAAGACTTACGACATGAGCATTGTGCTGGGGGGCGCAGGCGTTCCCAAATGCACCTGCGGCGGGACAATCCGCCCGGACGTAGTGCTGTACGGCGAGCAGTTGGACCAGAATAACCTGGTGCGGGCTGTGGAATATGTGGAGCAGGCGGACCTGCTCTTAGTGGGCGGCACGTCTTTAGTGGTCTACCCGGCGGCGGGGCTGGTCAATTACCTTTCTCGCAGTGCCAAGTTAGTGCTCCTGAACCGTGACGAAACACCCTACGACGACCACGCCGATCTGGTGTTCCGGGAGGATTTGTCTGAGGTTTTGGCGGAAGCAACAGGGCTGTAAGGAGAAAACAATGACAAAAAACGATAATGCACATTCCGTTCGGTTGGCCGATAGCCTGGAAAAGCATATTGGAGCTGATACGGCAAGGGAATTTGAAGAAAAGTATCCGCTGTCAAAGAGCGCCGATATTGAGAAGAAATATCAGTGGGCGAAAGCTGTTTGCGGCTATCTGGAAGAACATTTTGATACCGATACGATCATTGGGATCAGAAAAGAATGCAGATGCAATGACGGCAAATCCATTGCGGGAAAGCTCTTGAAATATTTGAAGAAGTCAGATAGTATCCAAGAATTTGTGAATGCCTTTAATCAGGGAGAGACCTTTGCTTCTCTGGAATACATATCCGACTGTAAAATCCGGTTTTGCTACCCGGAATGCTATTGCGCCTGCGTAAAAAGAGTGCCGCAGGAATTATCAAAAACATGGTGCTACTGCACCTTGGGGAATGCCGAGGGAATTTTCCATGAAGTGTTTCAGGCAGACGTAAAGGTCACCTTGCTGGAAAGCATCAAAACGGGGGCGGATCGCTGTGTGATCGAAGTGGAGTGGTGACCGCCGGGAGTCATATTGTTTTGCAAAAGAAAACACGGTGTGTCCCGATTGGGACACACCGTGTTTTAATCTTAAAACAGTTTAGACAATCCGACTACCGATTACATGGAGACGGCGAGGAACTTCAGAATGAACAGCGCCGCAATGATAGTGACCGGAATGTCGCGCTTCTTATACTTGCCGGTGCAGAGGGTAATCACCACATAGGCGATAGCGCCGATGCCGATACCGTTGGAGATGGAGTAGGTCAGGGGCATCATGATGAGCGCCAGGAAAGCGGGAACCGCGCTGCGCATGTCATCCATATCCACCTTGGCAAAGCCTTTGAGCATCAGCACGCCCACATAGATCAGAGCGGGAGCGGTGGCGCAGGAGGGAACCAGAGAAGCCAGGGGGCTCAGGAACAGGCAGAGAGCGAAGCAGATGGCCACGACCAGAGAGGTCAGGCCGGTGCGGCCGCCGGCGGCAACGCCGGAAGCGGACTCCACAAAGGTGGTGACGGTGGAGGTGCCGAATACGGAACCGGCCACGGTGGCGATGGAATCGCTGGCCATGCACTCGTTGACGTTGACGGGGTCGCCGTCCTTGTCCAGCAAATCGGCCTGAGAAGCAGTGCCGTACAGGGTGCCGATGGTGTCAAACATATCCACCAGGCAGAAGGTGACGATCAGCATAATGGCGGAGAACACACCGCCAATGGCAGGACCACTGAAGGCGTCAGCCCAGGAGGAGCCCTTAAATACGCCGGTGATGCCGATGGAACCAAAGTCCTTAAAGGTCTGGCCGACCTGGCCCATATCAAAGGCAGGAGCCGTGCCGGTCACAATGTAATACAGAATGGTGATGGCCACGATGGAGATCAGAACAGAGCCCTTTACATGGTACTTTTCCAGAATGGCGATGACCAGGAAGCCCAGCAGAGCCAGCAGAGCAGGCATAATAGCCATGATGCCCTCGCCCACGATGGCGCCGTGAATGTCCACAAACTGCAGCAGGGTGTACTGATTGGCCTGCAGAATGCCTGCGTTCTGGAAGCCCAGGAAAGCGATGAACAGGCCGATACCGGCGGGAATGGCTTTCTTCAGGCAGTCAGGCAATGCCTTGGCAATCTTGCTGCGCAGACCGGAAAGGGACAGCACTAGGAAGATCAAGCCGGAAACCAGAATGATGACCAGACCGGACTGATAGCCCTGAATCAGGCCCTCACTGCCGTCGCCCATAATCACGTGGGGCAGGATGAACGATACAAAAAAGAACGAGTTGAGGCCCATACCGCAAGCCTGAGCAAACGGCATTTTGGCGTAAAGCGCCATCAGCAGTGTGCCCACGATAGCACCCAGCAGGGAGGCCACATAGACCGCGTTCCAAATCTGCTGGAATGCGGGATCGGCGCCCTCGGCCAGATGGCTGAAGCTGACGATCTGGTTCGGGTTGGTGATCACAATGTACGCCATCGCGAAGAAGGTCGTCAGACCCGCGATGATTTCGGTGCGTACATTGGAACCACGTTCTGTGATTTTGAAGAACTTGTCCACAACATTCACACTCCTAGTGAAATAAAATTATCCCCGGCTTTCTTCCAGTTGACTAAATCGTTGACCGCAAAATAAAGTAGGGGAATGAAATAAGTATATCTTTTCCAATAAGGAAAATCAATACATTTGTCACTTTCTGTTCACATTTTTCCTTTTTTGGCAGGTACTGGCCCGAGTGGTAAAAAAATTTTGGAAATTTCGCCGA
The DNA here is from genome assembly GCA_022511515.1 of Acutalibacter sp. Taxonomy (GTDB): domain Bacteria; phylum Bacillota; class Clostridia; order Oscillospirales; family Acutalibacteraceae; genus Acutalibacter. The sequence goes on along the minus strand of JAFLRP010000129.1, from coordinate 11,709 downwards.
ATTTTTACCCGAAAACAGGCGGGAGAATCCATTCCCCCGCCCGTTTTCACGACTGTGTTTTATTTTTCCAGCATGTTTTGACACCACTCGATTTTGTGCTCAATTTTTGCAAGATTCTTTTGCAGGGCTTCGATTTCCTCCTGCACATGCCGTCTGTGCTCCAGGAATATCTCCAATCTCTGCTCCAGCGTGCTGTCTCCCGTCTTGACCAAATCGAAATACCGCCGGATATCCTTGAGAGACATCCCGGTGCTTTTCAAGCACATGGCCATTTCCATCTGCGTTTTCATCTCCTCGGAGTAGACCCGAATGCCGCTTTCCGTCCGCTCGGGCTTTAAGATGCCCTCCTGCTCGTAAAACCGCAGAGTGTGGGGCTTTACATGAAAAAGTTCCGCCATTTGTGAGATTGTATATTGCATAAAAACTTCCTCCTGCCATTTAGTTTATCCTTTTGTTCATACGTTGTCAATGCAGGAAAGGCAGGAGTTTTGTGAACTTTTTCGCGAAACGGGTCCTGTCCTGTCAAAAAGGCATAATCGAAATTTTGCAAATTAGCGCTTGACAACTTGCAAAATGTAGTGTAGAATAACCCCAATATTCAATGCAATATCCGAAAGGCTGTGACGAAGACGGCGGGAAGCCATTCCCTTTTCAGAGAGCCGGCGGCAGGTGCGAGCCGGCAAGGCGGTTTCCGGGTTTTCAGAAAAAGAAGACCCAGCCTATCCCTTCCGAGCCGGAGACCCGAACCCGCGGCGGTTTCAAAAATCCCGGGCAGTAGACGTCTCCCGTGTATGCCACGTTAACGCATAGGGCTTGCCGGAGCCTGAAGAGGGGCGCGAAAGCGCAATTTGAGTGGTACCGCGGAATCCGTTCCGTCTCAAAGGACTTTTTTCCAAAATCCTTTGAGGCGTTTTTTCTTGCCCGCAGAACCCGGCAAATACTTTACACAAGGGGGAATCACCCAATGGCAAACACAGTAGAAAAAACCGATCTGAAAGCCCAGCTTTCCGAGGTGGCGGAGCGCATCCGCACCATGCGGGAGATTATGGGACTGTCTCAGGAGGAAATGGCCAAATGCACCGGCGTGTCCAAGGAAGAATACCTGCGCTGTGAAAGCGGCGAAGCGGATTTCAGCTTCACCTTCATTTACAAATGCGCCAGCCGCTTCGGCATCGATCCCACCGACCTGATCAAGGGCGTGAGCCCCACTCTGTCCAGCTACACTCTGTCCCGGAAAGGGGAGGGTCTGCCCATCACTCGGCGGCAGGGCTTCAAATATCTGAACATGGCGCCGCTCTTTAAGAACAAAACCGCCGAGCCTTTCCATGTAGTTATGCCCTATTCCGAAGCGGAGCAGAATGTGGCTATCAAGCTTTCCACCCATGTGGGACAAGAATTTGATATCGTGCTGAAAGGCTCCATGAAGATGCAGGTGGGCTCGCACATCGAAGTGCTTCACGAGGGCGATTCTATCTACTATAATTCCAGCACGCCCCACGGCATGATCGCCACCGGCGGCAAGGACTGTGAGCTTTACGCCGTGGTTTTGAAGGGCGCGGAAGAATTTGCCCCGGAGCAGGACCGCTTCCAAAAGCTCATCGATCAGAAGCTGGCCCGGCAGGACAGAGAGACCGTGGCCACTCCCTTTGTGAAGATGGAGATGGACCAAAACGGAGTATTGAAGCACATCGAATTCCCAAACGAAGACAAATTCAATTTTGCCTTTGACATCGTGGATAAGCTGGCGGAGCGGGAGCCCGACCGGCTTGCCATGCTCCACGTTTCCGCCGACAAGACCGAGCGCAGATTCACCTTCGGCGACATTAAAAGACTGTCCAACAAGACCGCTAACTATCTGGAATCTCTGGGGATCAAAAAGGGAGATAAGGTCATGGTGGTGCTGAAGCGCCACTACCAATTCTGGTACGTCATCACTGCGCTGCACAAGATCGGCGCGGTGATCATCCCCGCCACCAATCTGCTGATGGAGCACGATTTTGAGTACCGCTACAAGGCGGCTGGGGTCAAGGCCATTTTCTGCACTGCCGACGGGCAGACTGCCGACGAAGCCGACCGTGCCGCCAAGGACAGCGACACCTTGGCAATTAAGATCATGGTGGGGGAGAACCGGTTAGGCTGGCACGACTTCGACAAGGAAGTGGAAGCTTTCTCCGACGTGTACGAGAGAACAGAAAATTCTCCCTGCGGCAACGACACCATGCTGATGTATTTCACCTCCGGCACTACGGGCTATCCCAAGATCGCCGAGCACAGCTACAAATACGCTCTGGGCCACTACACCACCGCCAAGTGCTGGCACAATGTAAACCCGGAGGGACTGCATTTCACCATTTCCGACACCGGCTGGGGCAAGGCCATGTGGGGCAAATATTACGGCCAATGGATGTGCGAGGCCGCCATCTTTACCTATGACTTTGACAAGTTTGACGCCCACGATATCCTGCCCATGTTCGCGAAGTACAACATCACCACCTTCTGCGCCCCGCCCACCATGTACCGCTTCTTTATTAAAGAGGATTTGAGCAAATACGACCTGTCCTCCATCGAGTATTCCACCACCGCCGGAGAAGCGCTGAATCCGGAAGTCTACGAGCAGTGGAAGCGGGCCACGGGGCTGTCTCTCATGGAGGGCTTCGGCCAGACGGAGACCACCCTGGCCATTTACAATCCCATCGGCACCGTGCCCAAGCCCGGCTCTATGGGCGTGCCCAATCCCCTGTTCGACGTGGATATCGTCCTGCCTGACGGTACTCCCGCCCCGGTGGGCGAAACCGGAGAAATTGTCATCCGCACCGACAAACACACGCCCTGCGGGCTTTTCAAGGGCTATTATCGGAACGAAGAATTGACAAAAGAAGCCTGGCACGACGGCATGTACCACACGGGCGATACCGCCTGGCGAGACGAGGACGGCTATTTCTGGTATGTGGGACGTACCGATGACGTGATCAAATCCTCCGGCTACCGCATCGGGCCCTTTGAAATCGAAAGCGTCATCATGGAGCTGCCCTATGTGCTGGAATGCGCCGTCACCGCCGCCCCCGATCCCATCCGGGGACAGGTGGTCAAGGCCTTTGTGGTGCTGACAAAGGGCACGGAAAAGAGCGACGATCTGGTCAAGGAAATTCAGGGCTATGTGAAAAAGCACACCGCCCCCTACAAGTACCCCCGCATCGTGGAATTCCGGGACGACCTGCCCAAGACCATCAGCGGCAAGATCAGAAGAACGGAGCTGAGAGGTCAGTAACTCGGAAAAAGCCTTGACAAGGCATGGGGGAAAGACTATAATCATACCAATTCGATAGGAATTGGTATGATATGCCGGAAAAGATACACTTGAAAAAGGAGAATTTCCTATGGACAAAAAACTTCATTTTGAAACGCTGCAGCTCCATGCGGGCCAGGAAAAACCCGACCCTGCTACGGGCGCCCGGGCAGTGCCCATCTACGCCAGCACTTCTTTCGTGTTCGATAACTGCGACCACGCCGCGGATCTGTTCGCCCTGCGGGATACGGGCAACATTTACGCCCGTATGAATAACCCCACCCAGGATATTTTCGAGCAGCGCATTGCCGCCTTGGAGGGCGGTTCTGCCGCGCTTGCAGTGGCTTCCGGCGCTGCGGCCATCTCCTACACCGTGCTTGCCCTTGCCCAGCAGGGAGACCATGTGGTGGCGGCGTCCACGCTGTACGGCGGCACCTACAATTACTTTGAACATACCCTGCCCCAGAACGGCATCACCGCCACTTTTGTGGACCCGGAGCAGGAGGGTGCGTTTGAGAAAGCGGTGCAGGACAACACCAAACTGATCTTCATCGAGACTATCGGCAACCCCAACGCCAATCTCATCGATATCGAAAAGGTGGCAAATATCGCCCATTCCCACGGCATCCCGCTGGTCATCGACAGCACCTTTGCCACCCCGTACCTGCTGCGCCCCATCGAGTACGGCGCGGACATCGTGGTCCATTCCGCCACGAAATTTATCGGCGGTCACGGAACGGCGCTGGGCGGCGTCATCGTGGACTCCGGCAAATTCGACTGGGCGGCTTCCGGGAAATTCCCTCAGTTTGTAGAGCCCAATCCCAGCTATCACGGCGTGTCCTTTACCCAGACAGCCGGTCCGGCGGCTTTTGTCACCTATATCCGGACAATTTTGCTCCGGGACACCGGCGCGTGTATTTCCCCATTCCATGCGTTCCTGTTCCTGCAGGGGCTGGAGACTTTATCTCTCCGGGTGGAACGCCATGTGGAGAACACCCTGAAGATCGTGGAATTCTTGAAAAACCACCCGAAGATCGAGCGGGTCAACCACCCCTCCGTCCCCGGGAATCCCTCCTATGAGCTGTACAAAAAGTATTTCCCCAAAGGCGGTGCTTCTATCTTCACCGTGGACGTGAAGGGCGGCACGGAGGAGGCCAAGCGCTTTGTGGACAGCCTGGAGATCTTCTCCCTCCTCGCCAATGTGGCGGACGTGAAGTCTCTGGTGATTCATCCGGCTTCCACCACCCATTCTCAAATGACGGAGGAGGAGCTTCTTTCCACCGGCATCCGGCCCAGCACGGTTCGGCTCTCCATCGGCACGGAGCACGTGGATGACCTCATCGCCGATCTGGCTCAAGCGCTGGACGCCATCTAAAAAATCGATCCATACAGACTTCATACAAACTCCTTTTTTTGCGGCGCGTTTCTTCGGAAGTGCGCCGTACTTTTTTGTCATTGCGTTCCGTTCATTGGTATGCTATATTGAAAGCAGAAATCCTATCACGGATCATGGAGGAGTTATTATGTATCAATTCAACAGAGCGGAATACGAAAAGCGCATGGAGTGGTACACACAGGCGCGGTTTGGCATGTTCATTCACTGGGGTCTGTACGCCATCCCCGCCAGAGGGGAATGGGTGCGCAGTCAGGAGCGCATTCCCAAAGAGGACTACATGCGGTATTTTGAGGAGTTCAACCCGGTGGACTATGACCCGAAAAAATGGGCGAGAGCTGCCAAAAACGCCGGCATGAAGTACATGGTGCTGACGGCCAAGCACCACGACGGATTTTGCCTCTTCGACAGCAAATACACGGACTTCAAGTCCACCAACACCAAGTGCGGCCGGGATTTGGTGGGCGAATACGTGGAAGCTGCCCGGGCGGAAGGGTTGAAGGTGGGATTCTACTATTCTCTCCTGGACTGGTACCACGACGACTATCCCCACTACGGCGACATGAACCATCCCATGCGGGACAATCCCGCCTACGGCAACGAAAACAGAAATTTTGACCGCTATTTGGAGTACCTCCACAATCAGGTGCGGGAGCTCTGCACCAATTACGGGAAAATCGACATCCTCTGGTTCGATTTCTCCTACGGCGAGGGAGAGAACGCCATGCGGGGCGAGACCTGGCGGGCCACGGAGCTGGTGGATATGGTGCGCACCCTCCAGCCCGGCGTCATTATCGACAACCGGCTGGAAGTCAGCGGCGAGGGCTTCGGCTCCCTGTGGGAGGGAAATCCAACCCCTTATCACGGGGATTTCGCCAGCCCTGAGCAGATCATTCCCCCCGACGGCCTGCAGGACAAAAACGGAAACGATCTCATTTGGGAAGCCTGCGTCACCATGAACAACAACTGGGGCTACTGCGAGACCGACAAATTTTTCAAACCTTCCTCCATGCTCATCAAAAAGCTGGTGGAGTGCGTGTCCAAGGGCGGCAATCTCCTTTTGAACGTGGGTCCCGACGCAAAGGGCAATATCCCGCCGGAATCCCTGTCCATTTTGGCCGATATCGGCGGATGGATGGAGAAAAATTCCGACAGCATTTACGGCTGCGGCAAGGCGAATCTGAAAAAGCCCGACGTGGGCAGGATCACCCGAAAGGGAAACAAGCTCTACTGGCACATCTTTGAAAACACCGTGGGCTGCATGCCTCTGATGGGTCTCCGCCGGGAGGAAGTGGACTGCATCCGCTGGCTGGCCACCGGCGCAGAAGCGCCCATCGCCAAGAGCTGGATCTACGACAACTACCCGGATATCGTCTTTGCCGATTTGGGGGCGAATCCCGTTCTGCCCGACCCGGTGGACACCGTGCTGGAAATCACGTTAAAAGAGTAACAAAGGAAATACCAAGATGAAAAACGTTTTGGAAGTCTGTGTGGACAGCGTGGAATCGGCGCTGGCGGCGAAAGCCGGCGGCGCTGACCGGCTGGAGCTCTGCGCCAATTTGGTCATCGGCGGCACCACCCCGTCTCTTTCGCTGCTGAAAGCGGTGAAACGGGAAACGGGACTGCCGGTCCATGCCCTTCTGCGCCCCAGATTCGGGGATTTCCTTTACACAGAGCGGGAAATTTCTCTCATCTTGGAAGATGGAGAAGCCCTGCTGGATGCCGGGGCGGACGCCATTGTCAGCGGTTTTTTGACTGCCGAGGGGGAACTGGACGGTCCCCGCATGGAACAACTTATTGTTCTTGCCCACAGCCATGGAAAGAGGTTTGCTCTGCATCGGGCCTTTGATGTGTGCAAGGACCCCTTTGCGGCGCTCAAAAACTGCCGGGAATGGGGCGTGGACAGTATTCTCACCTCCGGGCAAGCACCCTCTTGTGTGGAAGGGCTCAAACTCTTAAAAGAATTGTTTGCCGGAGCGGGGGAAGTGGAACTTCTTTTGGGCGCGGGGGTGAACGCGGAAGTTATCCGCAAAGTGCGGGAGGAAATCCCTCAGGCGGGGAGCTTTCACATGAGCGGCAAGGAAGTGCTGGAAAGCGGCATGGTCTACCGAAAGGCGGGAGTCAATATGGGCTTGCCCGGTCTCAGTGAATATGAAATCTGGCGCACTTCAGAGGAAAACATCCGCAAGGCCCGGAAGGAATTGGACAGAGCATGAGTTTTTCTGAGCAAATGGAACAATACAGGTCGCACCTTTGGGAGAAGCGCCGGGAGACGCTGGGAGAAATGGTTGAGCAAGCGGAACAGTTGTTGAGGCAAGGTACAGCGGAGGAAGCGAAATATCTTCGCTTCGTCTTTGCCACCATGCCCTTATCCGATTTTGCGGACTACGACCTGTCCCTGTTTTTGCACACGGTACGGCACGCCTTGCGAGTGCGAAAAGAATTCCACTGGTGCGCCGCTTTGCCGGAACATCTGTTTCTCACAGGCGTACTCTATCCCCGCATCAATACAGAAGAATTGTCCGACTGCCGGGGCTTCTTTTATGAAAAACTTGCAGACAGAGTGCGGAATCTTTCCCTGCGTGACGCCATATTGGAGGTCAACCGCTGGTGTGCCGAAGAGGTCACCTACCGCTCCACAGACGACAGGACGGCTTCCGCACTGTCTGTGTACCGCTGCGGGTACGGGCGCTGCGGAGAGGAATCCACCTTCGCCGTGAACGCTCTGCGCAGCGTGGGAATTTGTGCCCGGCAGGTCTATGTGCCCTGGTGGTCCCACTGCGACGACAATCACGCCTGGGTGGAGGTGTTCGACGGCGAAAATTGGCGGTATCTGGGGGCTTGCGAGCCGGAGCCGGAGCTGGACAGAGGCTGGTTTACCGCCGCTGCCGCCCGGGCTATGATGATCCGCTCGAGAACTTTTGCATCGGGCAATAAAGAGGATTTTTCTTTTCTGTTCCCGGATACCGAGCCTGCAAATCTGTGGACGGAGCAGGGCGTGGTATATGAAGCCGTCACGTCGAGGTATGCGGAAACGGCGGAGATAGAGGTCACTGTAGTGGAAAAATCCGGGCGGCCTGCCGCAGGTGTTGACGTGACTTTTTCCCTGCTCAATATGGCGTATTTCTCTGCAATCGCCGTCCTGAAAACCGATCAGGGCGGCAAGGTAAAACTTCGGCTGGGACTGGGCAGTGTGAAAGTCTCGGCAGCTTACGGCAAAGACAGAGCAGAAACTCTTTTCCATGTGGGGGAGACCCAAAAAGTCACGCTGATGTTACAGGAAATGGCAGATCAAAAAACTGATTGGACAGACTTTGATTTTGTCTCTCCTGCAGGCGCTGACGGATACCCTGCCCCGCTTTCCCCCGAACAGCAAAAAAGACGCCGGGAATGGCTGGACGCCGCAGGAAAATTGCGGGCTCAGAAAGCGGCCCGGCTGCAGGCGGAAGAGAAACAGATTCTCTCGGAACAAGAGAAAAGAATTTTTGAAACTCTCACCGAAAAGGATCAGGCGGTCGAGTTGCCCCGGGACGTGCTCCTTGACAGTCTCCCGGCATTTCGATGGGAGCGGGACTTCCCGCCGGAACTCTTTTCTTCCGCGCTCCTTTGTCCCCGAATTGGGTTGGAGCCCTTGCGCCCGTGGCGGGAAAATTTTTCTGCCGCTTTTTCCCCGGAGGAACAGGAAAAATTCCGGGAAGATCCGGCAAGCATTTGGGATTGGATCAAGAAAAATGTCCGGGAACGGGAAGATTATCCCGCGCTGCCGGCTTCTCCCGGGGCAGTGCTGCGGACAGGCGCGTCCTCACAAACCGGAAAGGCCGTGCTGTTCTGCGCGCTGTGCAGGAGCATGGGCATTCCCGCCCGGCTATCGCCTGCGGACGGTTCGCCGGAATACTACCGTGACGGTGATTTTTATGCCGCCGACGGAAAAACAGAACGGGGAACACTGCTTCTCTCCGCCCCGGCGGGGCAGGAGGCTTCCTTTTTCCAAAATCTTTCCCTTACTCGTTTGGAAGCCGGGCGGGAAATCCCCATCAGCGGGGAAAAAATTCCGGCGGGGGAAAGCCTGACCTTTTCTCTGCCGCCCGGAACATACCGGGTGCTGACCGCCAATCGGCTGCCAAACGGCAATCAGTTGGCAAGGCAGTTGGAATTTTCTTTGTGTGCGGGAGAGATACGGCAGATAGATTTGAATTTCCGGCAAGGAAAAAATACCGACTTTTTGACGGCCCGGGCTTTACCGCCCTTTTCCCTGCAAGACCGGGAGGGCCGGGAAATCCTCAGCGCAAAGCTGCTGGAGCGGCACCCGATCTCCCTCTTGTTCTGGCTGGAGGTCGGCCGCGAGCCCACCGAGCACATCTTGAACGAGCTCCGGGAAGCGGCGGTATCGTTCTCCCAATGGAACTGCGGGCTGCATTTCATTTTAGTAAGCGCGGAGCAGGAGCAAGACCCCACCCTGCAAAAGGCCCTCGCCCTGCTTCCGAATCATCACTTGTGGCAGGGGGATTTTCGGGACACCGTCTCCATGCTGGCGCGGAGAATGTTCGTTGAGCCGGACAAGCTGCCCCTGATTCTCCTTGCCGACCGGCAGGGAAACGGGCTGTACGGCTGCGCGGGTTACAATGTGGGCACGGGAAGCCTGCTTCTCCGATTACTGGAAGAATTGCGAAATATATGACAAGCTATATAGCTTTACATATACCGCCCTTGTAATTTTCCGATTCCTTGAGTATAATAGGAGCAACGACAAAAGGAGTATCTCATATGATGAAGTGGAAAAGGATCATAGCGCTCTTGCTATCGGCACTGCTTTGCGTTTCTCTGTTGGGAGCTTGCTCGCAGCCGGAGCAGGAAACCGAGGAAGAACCCCTTGCCACCTTGCACAACGACGGCAGGGAGGTTGTTCTTGTGCTGGGCGTGCTGCAGCCGGACGACCGCCGGACGGCTGTGCTCACGGAGATCGCCGAAAAATATCAAGCCGATTTTCCCAACACAAATATTGAGATACGCGCCTTTTCCGGGGAATCGGAATTGGAAAACGCCCTGAAGGCCGGGGAAGTTGACATCGGTGAGATCAACAGCGGCCATCAGGTAGCGCTGGTACAGGAGGGCGCGCTTGCGGACATCTATCCCTACATGACCGTGTGGAAAGAAAGCGCCACGCTGACTCAGGCGGCACGGACCGCCGTGGGCTCCATGGGCCTGCTGCACACCTATCTGATCCCCAACGATTTCGTGCAGGAGCTCTTGTATTACCGCTTGGATTGGTTCGAGGAATACAACGCGGACAAGGAGATAAGAGATTATGTAAACTGCCGTACCTGGAACGAAATTTCCGGCGGCGTCAACGCCTACGGCGACCCGGTGACCGGCGCCATTGATCGCTTGGGCGACAGAGGATTGCTGGCGTTTGCCGGCCGGGACAGGCTGGGCTTTTACTTTGACGCCATCGTGTGGAGTTCCCTCAATCAGAGCCGTTTGGCGGACCCCGGAGCGGCGTACTATTCTCTGGCAGCCGAGGGGAAATCCATTTTCTCCACGGAAAAGGCCTCCGCCGGTGCGGATCAGTTTTTGCACGTGATGACGATGGCACTGGAGGGCACGACAGACTGGACAACAGATCAAGCAATTCAGGCATTCCAAGAGGGAAAAGCAGGACTTCTGCTGGCTCCCCGTGCCATTTCGGAAACTCTGCGGGAAACCATGCCGGAGGGCAGTTGGGCCATGGGGGCTTTCCCCCGAGGTCTGAGCGGCACTGCCAGCTTCTCTCCCGAATATTTTGTGGGCTGGGGCGTTTCTTCCAAGGCAAAAGAGGAGGAGATCGCCGTCCATTTCCTCACATTCCTGTCCAACGCGGACAACAACACCCACTACGCCAAAGAATGCGGCACGCTGCCCATTCATTTGGAGGCTTCCGCTCTGGAGGAATCCCTGACCGAAGGGAATCTGGCAACGGAGATCGAAATGGCCGGCCGCGGCGATTGGTACCGCTATGCTGTCCCGCCCGCCATGTATCAGGCCTACGAGGGATTCCGGGAGCAGCAGGAGGAGAAGCTCCGCAGATTCATCGCCGGCGAGCTTTCCAAAGAGGACCTGCTGAATTGGCTGGACGAGTATTGGAATACCGCCTACGAGAAAGAGGGCAAGCTGTGGTAAAAATGGGGAGCGCTTTGCTTCGCCAGTTTCCAAAAAACCGCTCTGGCAGCGCCAGAGCGGTTTTTTATCATGTTCTCTTTCAAGCACGGCTTTCTTACACGTTGAACATCAGCTCCGCGTAGGTGGGGTAAGGCCAGCGCTCGGCGGAGACGTTTTCCTCCAACTTATCGACGGTGGCGCGGAGCGTTTCCATCACCGGAATAACGTGGTCCCGGTAATAGGCGGCGGCCTTCAGCACGTCGGGATCGGCGGCCTCAGGGACGTCCAGCGCCGCGTTCAATGTTTCCGTCTGGGCGTAGGCTTCGTCCAGCAGGGCGGAAAGTTTTTGAAGCAGGTCGGTCTCCGCCGTGCAGGGCAGGTCCTTCAAAATCTCCCGCTTGGCGCTGACAGCTCCTGCCAGATCGCGCAGATATCCGCTGACGGCGGGGATCACCTTGTGCCGCGCCATGCTGATGAAGGTCACTGCTTCAATGTGCAGGGTCTTCACATATTCTTCCAAAATGGTCTCATATCGGGCCGTCATTTCGGCTTCCGTATAAATTTTGTGGCTGGTGAACAGGTCGATGTTCTTTTTGTCCAGATACCGGGGCAGCGCGTCCACAGTGGTGCGCAGGTTCAGAAGTCCCCGGCGCTCCGCTTCCTTCACCCATTCCTCGGAGTAGCCGTCGCCGTTGAAGATGATGCGCTTGTGCTCCTTCATCACCCGGCGGACCAGCTCCGTCACGGCGGATTTCAAATCCTCCGCCGATTCCAGCTCGTCGGCAAACTGCCTGAGTTCCTCCGCCACCATGGTGTTCAGCATGATGTTGGGGCAGGCGATGGAAATGGCCGAACCCAGCGAGCGGAACTCGAATTTATTGCCAGTAAAGGCAAA
>JAFLRP010000171.1 GCA_022511515.1 Acutalibacter sp. | reverse complement strand
CAGCCGAAATTTCGCCGGCTGCTCCTGTACGTGTGTTTGTTTCATCAGTGCATTGCAGGACCCATCGTCCGCTACAAGGACGTGTCGGAGCAGATTTTGTCCCGCCATGCCGACAGCGAAGACGTGCGAGTGGGCATCAACCGTTTTGCGTCGGGACTGGCAAAGAAAGTTCTGCTGGCCAACGTCTGCGGCAAGCTGGCCGCTCTGACGATCTTTGACGGGCTTCCCGCTCATCAGGCGGAAAACCTGCCGAGGCTGCAAGCCGCCCCCGCGCTGTCTTTGTGGCTGGGGTGTTTCGCCTACATGCTCCAAATTTACCTCGATTTCTCCGCCTACTCTGACATGGCCATCGGCATGGGCAGAATGATAGGCTTTCACTATAAGGAAAACTTTGACTATCCCTATTTGTCCCGATCCGTTACGGAATTTTGGCGCAGGTGGCACATGTCCCTGTCCAGCTTTTTCCGGGACTATGTGTACATCCCCCTGGGCGGCAACCGCCGGGGAAAAATGCGGCAGGCGCTGAACTTGTTTCTCGTGTGGCTTTTGACCGGCATGTGGCACGGGGCGGATTGGAATTTTATTCTCTGGGGCCTGTACTATTTCGTGTTCCTCGCTTTGGAAAAGTTTGTTATTCCCGGCTTACAGCGGCTTCCGGCATTTTTTGGGCATCTGTACACGCTGATCGTGGTGTTTTTCGGTTGGATTTTGTTCTATTTCCGGGATTTTACCCAAGCGTGGACGGTGGTCAAAGGGCTGTTCTGCTTGAACGGCAACGCCCTGATCGGCTTCGAGGCCGCCAATCAGCTCTTAAATTACTGCTTCCTGCTTTTAGCGGCCGTTATCGCCTGCACCCCGCTGGTCCGGACGATGTATCATCGGCTTTGCGACTCCCGGAATATTCTGGCGGTGGCGGGAAGCTCCCTGCTGGAATGGGCCCTGCCCGTGGCTGCGTTTCTCTTTTCTGTCAGCATGTTGGTGGGGGATTCCTACAATCCGTTTCTTTATCTGCAATTCTGATTTTTTGTTTTTCATTTTAGAAAAGAAAGGGGGATTTCCATGCGCCGCGCAAAAGAGCACCATCCCGGTGCAAAAGTCAAGGCTGCGGTGTTTTTCTGCGTGCTTTTCTTCGGCATGGTGTTTTCCCTGATTTTGCCCCTGCGCCCTACGAAATCGGTGCAGGAAAAGCGGTCTCTTACGGAATTCCCGAATTTCTCTGTGGAAACTCTGCTAGACGGCAGCTATTTCCGGGGCATTGACGATTGGTTTTCCGACACTTTTCCTCTGCGGGATAAATTTCTGGAGCTGAATCGATCCATTCGCTCCTTCTTCGGCATCCACACGGTGGAGATCACCGGTGAAATACAGCAGGGAGATGAGATCCCTGACACGCCCTTTACCGGAAAATAGTGTGTCGTCGCCCATTGCCGTGAAACGGCAAACTGGTCGGGTAATTTAATTTTTGTATATGAATAACGCCGCTGCCGCAGACAGTGTGCATGAGAGTATGGAGAATACAAGTATACTGCGAAAGGGAGTTGTTTTATGGACAGAGACAGAGAGTATGTTCGCCGCAGTCAGGCCCCCTCACCCACCCGGCGCAGGGGTGCTGCCCCGCCCAACCGATACAACAGAAAAAAGAGCGGGCCGCCGCCCTTTTTGTACCTGTGCCTGATTTTGATCATCGTCATCGTGCTGGCGGTGATTTTGTGGAAAGTTTTCTCCGGCGGCGGGGAAAAGCCCGATCCTACTCCCGCTTCGGATTCTTCCGCTCCTACCTCATCCACGGTTTCCGAGCCGGATACCAGCGACCTTTCCTCTGTCCCGGGCGTGGTTACGCCTTCTCCCGAGCCGTCCATTCCGCCCGAAAAAATTCCAGACGGTCCTGCGGAACAGTTGGGCGCGCTCTTGAAGATCGGCGACACCGGCTATGAATACTACAACTTCGTAGAGAGCTACGCCAACAATTACATCACCACCGTCTGTGACGCCGGCGATCAACTGGGCTCCATCAATCTGTACAACATCATCATCCCCACCAGTATGGACATCATGCTGCCGGAGAGCTATATTGAAGAAAATCAGATCAACAGTCAGGATCAGAAAAAGGCCATCGACTACATGTACAATTCCATCAACGCCATCAATCCCAATGTCAAGACTGTGCCGGTGTTCGACGCGCTGAAGCTCCACAACAACGATTATATCTACTTCCGCACCGACCACCACTGGACCCAGTTGGGCGCGTACTATGCCTATGTGGAATTCTGCAAGGCAAAGGGCATCGCTCCCACCCCGCTGGAGGACTATGAAAAGTCCACCTACGAGGGTTTCTTGGGCAGCTTCTATTCCGACAATCCCAACAGCGAGATGGAAAATCATCCCGATGTGGTGGAGGCGTACCGCTCGGGGGCGAACGCGTCTTTGACTTTCACTCAGGCGGACGGTGCCACGGTCTACGACTGGCCCGTCATTCAGGATGGCACGGATTACGCTACCACCACCAAGTATCTGATCTTCTGCGCTGCCGACCAGCCCTATGAGGAGATCGTCAACAGCGACCTGTCCGACGGCTCTGCCTGCCTGGTGGTCAAGGAATCCTTCGGCAACGTGTTCATTCCGTTCCTTGTGGACCATTACGAGACGGTCTATGTGGTGGATTACCGCTATTACGGCGGCGACATTTCCGATCTGGCCCAAGAAAAGGGCGTCAGCGACGTGATTTTGATCAACAACATCTCTATGACCCGCAACGAGGATCTGATCGATTCCCTCAGTTACAGATTCTAAAACAAAACAACCATCCAAAAAGGGCGAAGCCATTTGGCTTCGCCCTTCATTTTTGTCTTTTCGCCTTTTGACAGCTTACCGTCTGTCCCGTCTGGGGGGTCTGCGGTCGCCACGGTCGCGGCGAGGACCGCGGTCCTCGGAGATGTCGTTCTCCGGCACCGCGCCGTCTAAGTCGATCAGCGCGTCCCGGCGGGACAGATTCAGTCTGCCCTTGTCGTCGATCTCCAGCACCTTGACCTTCACGGTATCTCCCACGTTGACCACGTCGGTGACATTTTCCGTCCGCTTGATATCCAAGCGGGAAATATGCACCAGACCTTCCTTGCCGGGGGCGATCTCCACAAACGCGCCAAAGTCCATGATACGGGTGACCTTGCCGTTGTAGTAAGAGCCCGGCTCGGGGTCGTTGACGATGGTGTCCACAATATCCAGAGCCCGCTGGCACTTCTCCAGATCCAGGCCGGTGATAAACACATGGCCGTCCTCTTCCACGTCCATGGTGACCTCGCACTCGGCGCAGATCTTCTGAATGACCTTGCCGCCCGTGCCGATGACCTCGCGGATCTTGTCCACGGGAATCTGCGTAGACAGCATCTTGGGCGCGTATCTGGAAAGCTCAGGACGAACCTCGGGAATGGCCTTCAAAATGATCTCGTCGATGATATAGTTCCTTGCCTTATGGGTCTTCTCCAGCGCTTCCTTGACCATTTCGGGGGTCAGGCCGGAAATTTTCAGGTCCATCTGAATGGCGGTGATGCCCTTCTTCGTGCCGCCCACCTTAAAGTCCATGTCGCCGAAGAAATCTTCCACGCCCTGAATGTCCACCATGGTCATCCAGCGGTCGCCTTCGGTGATCAGACCGCAGGAAATGCCCGCTACCGGCGCCTTGATGGGAACGCCGGCGTCCATCAGGGACAGGGTGGAGCCGCAGATGGAAGCCTGAGAGGTGGAACCGTTGGAGGAAAGCACCTCGGAAACGAGACGCAGGGTGTAGGGGAACTCCTCCATGCTGGGGATTACGGGCAGCAGGGCCCGCTCCGCCAAAGCGCCGTGACCGATCTCACGCCGGCCCGGTCCACGGCTGGGACGGGTTTCGCCTACGGAATAGGAGGGGAAATTGTAGTGGTGGATGTACCGCTTGGAATCCTCGTCATCGATGCCGTCCAGCAACTGGTTGTCCCGAATGGAACCCAGTGTGGTCACGGTCAACACCTGAGTCTGTCCTCTGGTAAACATGCCGGAGCCGTGTACCCGGGGCAGCAGGGCGACTTCCGCCGCCAGCGGACGCATTTCGTCCATGCCGCGGCCGTCCACGCGCTTTTGCTCGTCCAGCAGCCAGCGGCGCACCACGTGCTTCTGGGTCAGATACAGACATTCTTCGATTTTGGCTTCCTGCTCGGGATAAATCTCGTCGAACTTCTCGTGCACCTTTTCGTAAACGGGCTTCAACCGCTCGTCCCGCACGTTCTTGTCGTCGGTATCCAGGGCCGCGCGAACGTCATCCTCGGCGAAGGCCTTGATCGCCTCGAACATTTCCTCCTCCGGCTTGTTGGAGGGATATTCAAACTTGGCTTTGCCGATCTCTGCCTGAATACCCTTGATAAACTCGATGATCTTCTGGTTGGCTTCGTGACCGGCCATGATGCCGTTGTACATGTCCTCGTCGGAGACTTCGTTTGCCCCGGCTTCGATCATGGCGATGCGCTCAGAGGTGGAGGCCACGGTGACCGCCATCTGAGAGACCTTCCGCTGCTCGGCGTTGGGATTGATGATGAATTCCCCGTCGATAAGGCCCACGGAAACGCCGGAAATCGGTCCGTTCCACGGAATGTCCGAAATGGACAGGGCAATGGACGTGCCCACCAAGGCGGCAATTTCCGGAGAGCAATCCGGGTCTACGGACATGACCGTGCAGACGATGGACACATCGTTGCGCATATCCTTGGGGAACAGGGGGCGAATGGGGCGGTCGATCATACGGCAGACGAGAATGGCCTTTTCGCTGGGTCTGCCCTCCCGCTTCAAGAAAGAACCGGGGATCTTGCCCACGGAATAAAGCTTTTCTTCAAAATCCACAGAAAGCGGGAAAAAGTCAATCCCGTCTCTGGGCTTGGCGGAGGCGGTAGCAGCCACATGGACTACCGTATCGCCGTAACGCACCAGACATTCTCCATTGGAAAGCTGTGCCATTTTGCCCGTTTCCACAACAAGCGGGCGCCCCGCAAACTCTGTTTCATACACCTTAAAATTTTCAAACATACTTTTCTACTTCCTTTCACTCTTCCCGGCGGGACCCTCCCGCTCATTCTTCCAATATGAACAAAAGGCTGTACCGCCGGTCAGGTGACCCGCGACTACAGCCTGTGTTACCCTTCTTACTTACGCAGACCCAACTCCGCAACGATAGCGCGATACCGCTCGATATCGATTTTTGTCAAATAGTTCAGCAAACGCCGTCTCTGTCCTACCATCTTCAGCAGGCCGCGGCGGGAATGATTGTCCTTCTTGTGGGTGCGCAGGTGCTCGGTTAAGTCGTTGATACGCTTGCTTAATACGGCGATCTGCACTTCGGGAGAACCCGTGTCGCCCGGATGGCGGGCATACTTTTCCATAATTTCGGTCTTTTCTGCTTTTGTCATAGTTTTCACCTTTCTGCGGTCTTTGCCGCTCAAAAATTCACCCGCGCGATTCCTCGCGCAACCTATCGAAACGTCACACGCATGACGTCCGCCTCGATTGTCTATTCGCAGGGCAAGGTCGGTGTGTCCATGCTCCGAGAATAGGGCAGCTTAGTTATTGTAGCACAGCCATCCTCTTTTGTAAAGCACTTTTTTGCCGGGAAGATAGTGTCTGCTGATCGACGATCACGATTCCCGACCGTGGATGTGAGGGAACGGCAAAGCTGCTTGTCAAAATGCTGCTTTCTTCCAATCAATTTCCCAGTTTTTCGCAATTTCCCTTGCCTGTTCGCCGTTTCGCAAAACTTCTGCTTTCAGTTCTTCCAAAGAATTGAATTTCCGCTCCGGGCGGATAAATTTCAGCAGGGAAAGCCGTATTTTCTTCCCGTACAGGTCGCCGGAAAAATCCAGAATCCAGGTTTCCGCCAGAACCCTGTCCGAGCCCACGGTGGGTTTCATTCCAATGTTGGTAACGCCGTATTTTTTTTCCCCGCCAATGTCCACCTGGGAAGCGTATACACCGAAGGGGGGCAGCGTAAAATGTTCCGGCAGGGCCTGATTGACGGTGGGAAAACCCAATTCTCTGCCCAAATGATTGCCGTGGATGACTTCTGCCTTGAGACCAAAAGGTCGGCCCAGCAAGCGGTTGGCCGCAGGGATATCTCCCGCCTGCACTGCCGCCCGGATCCCGGTAGAGCTGATTTTCTCCCCATTTTCCATCAGGTTCGGCAGGACGACAAGCTCTGCTCCCGCTTCTTTGCAAAGGTCTTGAAGCAAAGCGGCATCGCCCTTTGCCCCTTGTCCGAAGCGAAAATCCTCGCCGCAGCAAAGCCTTTTTGCCATGCAGCGCTTTTGCAGGGTATCCCAAAAAAATTCTTCGGCGGGAATATTTTTCACCTTGGAAAAATCCAGGGAATACAGGCGAGAAACTCCCTCCTCCCGCAAAATTTCTTCTTTTTCCTCGGGTGTAATCAGCCCGGGGCTGCCCTGAGGACTGCCGGTAAAGGTCAGCACCCCTGCTGAAAAAGGGGCCTTTATGGCCTCCCGGATCACCGCCATGTGACCGCGGTGCAGGCCGTCAAAAGCCCCCAGCGCCAGAGAGCAGGGTTCAGAGCAAGGCCCTGCGCCTTGCTCTTGCTCTTGGATATTTTCCAGCCTTGTCGCCGTCTGCATTTTTTCGCTCCCTTTCCCGAACTCTTTTCCTGTCAGACAAACTTTTTCAAAAAGCGCAGCTCATTTTTTTCCACATCCGCTGCGGCAAGACCCAAAAATTGCCCTTCCGCACCGTATACAGAAAACCGCAGGCCGTCCGTCAGCGCAATTCTCGGCATTTTAAGCCGTTCCACAGACAGAGAACCGCCGTTGCAGAACCGTGTTTCTTGCGCGGGGGTGACCTGTACGCCGGGGTAGTCCCCAAACAGGCTTTCCACCGGGCGCAGGACAGTGTGGAGTTTTTCCTCCGCCGCCAATCGGCGGAGTTCTTCCAGAGATAACGTGTCCTGCTCGGAAAAGCCGCAGGCGTACACGCGGCGCAAGGCGGTCATGGTGCCGCAGGTTCCCATAGCCCTTGCGATATCTTCGATCAATACCCGGATATACGTCCCCTTGGAACAGGTCACCAGCAGCACGCCTTCCCGCGTGCTTTCTTCATAGCTGCCCAGTTCCAGCCTGCTGATGGTGATTTTTCGCGGCTCCCGTTCCACTTCGATCCCTTTTCTTGCCAGCTCGTACAGCCGTTTTCCGCCTACCGAAACGGCGGAATACATGGGCGGGATTTGAAAAATTTCCCCTTGGAAATTTTCCAGCGCGGCCTGCAGTATTTCCCGGGAAATGGGGGTGTCGTCCTGCTCTGCGATTTGTCCTGTCACGTCCCCGGTATCTCTGCGTTCGCCCAGCCGGAACTTCGCCCGGTAGGCTTTTTCCG
The DNA here is from genome assembly GCA_022511515.1 of Acutalibacter sp. Taxonomy (GTDB): domain Bacteria; phylum Bacillota; class Clostridia; order Oscillospirales; family Acutalibacteraceae; genus Acutalibacter. The sequence continues at coordinate 16,128 of JAFLRP010000171.1, read as the reverse complement.
TATCCGGCAGCAGGTCCGCTGCCTTGGCCGCCCTGCCCAAAAGCAGAGGAAGCACACCGGTGGCCATGGGATCCAGCGTGCCGGTGTGCCCGATTTTTCGTTCTTTCGACAGTCCCCGCACGACTGCCACCGCGTCGAAAGAGGTGAAGTCCGCAGGCTTATCCAATACGATAATACCGTTCATATTTTTTCCCTTACTTAGAAAGGCTTTTCTCCAAATACCGCCGGCAGGCCTCTTTCATTTTCTCCGCCGCTTCTTCTAAGGAAAGTCCGGGGAAAGAACACCCTGCCGCGCCGGCGTGGCCCCCGCCGCCGAACTCTCCGCAGATTTCCGCCGCGTTCACGGGGGGACTGGTCCGCAGAGAAATTTTCACCGTACCGTCCTCTTTTTCCTTTACCGTGACGCCGATCTTCACCCCTTCTATTTGCCGGGGGAGAGAAGCCGTTCCCTCCACGTCGGATTCCGTGGCGCCGGTTTCCCGCAAAATGCTTTGAGGGATCCTGATCATGGCGCATTTGCCGCCGCAAAAATATTCCATGGTGTCCAGGATCTTCCGCTCCGCTTCCATCTGCGCCCGGGTTTTCGTCTCCCACATTAGGCGGTTGATTTCGGCCGCGTCCGCTCCGGCCTCGATGGTCTCCGCCGCAATGCGATAGGTGCGGGGAGTGGCGTTTTGATAGCGCAGACAGCCGGTGTCCGTGGTGATGCCGGTGTAGATGCATTCCGCGATCTGTTTGTCCGGCGTGACGCCCAATTCTTTCAACAGCAGCCAGATCATTTCCGCCGTGGCGGCGCTGTTCGGCTCCACCCAGCGGTGAGGGGCAAAATTTTTGTGGCTTTCGTGGTGATCGATGGCAAGCTCTATTTTATCTTGATAGATTTCCTGCAATTTCCCCAGCAGCACTGTGTCCGCCACGTCCACGCTCATGATATGCACAGAAGAAGTTTTTTCCGGCGTAAAGCCGCCCAAAGAAAGGCCCTCAAAAAGGTACTGGAATTTCGGGGGAATTTCATCTCCGCAGCGAAAATCCACCTGTTTTCCCATGGAAATCAACCCGCGCAGCAAGGCGCAGGCAGAGCCCAGCGTGTCCCCGTCCGGGGAAGCATGGCTCAGTACCAGAATATTGTCCCAACCCTTCAGCAGGGCGGCAGTGTCCTTACAGTTCATCGTCGCTCTCTCCGTCCTCCGGGAGGTCCAAATCGTTTAGAATCCGGGAAATGTGGGCGCCGTACTCGATGGAATCCGTGGGCTTAAAGAGCATTTCCGGCACGTGCCGCAGGGAAAGCCTTTTTCCCAGCTCCCGGCGGATATAGCCTGCCGCGGATTTCAATCCCTTTACGGCGGTTTTGGTCTGCTCCATGCCCTCCACGGTGCTGACATACACCGTGCAATAGGACAGGTCGTTGGTGACCTCCACCCGCACCACACTCAGGAGGCAGTCCTTTACCCGGGGGTCCTTCACCTCCCGCAAAATGGCGGAAAGCTCCCTGCGCACATCCTCTGTCACTCGGTCAATTTTATAGCTAGGCATGTTTATCACCTGATTTCACTCGCGAGGAATTTCCCCCAAGATACTGCTTTCGCGCAGGAAAATTTTTGTCCCTTTTCCGGTACTGCCGTGCGCGATTTTCTTTTTTAAGGGGCTTCGCACGAGGTACCCCTAACGAAAGGGCAGACACTGGCACGTGCGAAAGCAGAAACTAGGGGAAATCTGATTGTTGCTGACTTTTCTGCACACTTTAGTCTCTGTATTCTTCCATCTCATATGCTTCCAAAATATCGCCCTGCTTGATGTCGGAGAATTTTTCCAGCGTGATGCCGCAATCGTAGCCATCGGCCACTTCGCGGACGTCATCTTTGAACCGGCGCAGGGAAGCGACCTTGTCGTCGGCCACAATGATGCCGTCACGCACCACGCGTACCAAAGCATTGCGGGTGATCTTACCGGAGGTGACGTGACCGCCGATGACCATTCCCACATTGGAAATTTTGTAGGTCTCTCTGCACTCCGCCTTACCCAGGGCAATCTCCCGGTATTTCGGGGCAAGCATGCCCTTCATGGCGGATTCGATCTCCTCAATGCAGTCGTAGATGATGCGGTACAGCCGCAGATCCACGCCGTCCCGTTTGGCGTTTTCCTCCGCCACGGGATCGGGACGGACGTTGAAGCCCACCACAATGGCGTTGGAGGCGTTGGCCAGCATCACGTCGCTCTCGTTGATGGCGCCTACAGCGCCGTGAATGATATTCACGCGGACTTCCTCATTGGTCAGCTTCTCCAGAGACTGGCGGACCGCTTCCACAGAGCCCTGCACATCGCCCTTGACGATGATCTTCAGCTCCTTCATATCGCCTTCCCGCATCTGGTCAAACAGGTTATCCAGCGTGACCCTTGTCTGGGCGCGGAAGGTCTCCTCCCGCTGCTCGTTCAGGCGCTGTTCTACCAGCTCTCTTGCCAAACGTTCATCGGAAACGGCGTTGAAAATGTCGCCGCCCACCGGCACGTCGTTGAGACCGGTAATCTCCACCGGCACGGAGGGCCCGGCTTCCTTCACCTTTCTGCCCTTGTCGTCCATCATGGAGCGGACACGGCCCACGGTGGAGCCGGCCACGATGATATCTCCCGCCCGGAGGGTGCCGTTCTGCACCAGCACGGTGGCGATGGGGCCCATGCCCTTATCCAGCCTGGCTTCCACCACAGTGCCCTTGGCGGCGCGGTCCGGATTGGCTTTCAGCTCCGCCATATCGGCAGTCAAGATGATCATTTCCAGCAGGTCGTCGATACCCTGCTTGGTATGGGCGGAAACGGGAATGCAGGGCGTGTCGCCGCCCCAATCTTCCGGCACGAGACCGTGCTCGGTCAACTGTTCCTTGACCCGCTCGGGGTTGGCGCCCACCTTATCCATTTTGTTGATGGCAACGATAATGGAAACTTCCGCCGCCTTAGCGTGATTGATGGCCTCAACGGTCTGGGGCATGATGCCGTCGTCGGCCGCCACCACCAGCACGGCGATATCCGTCACCTGTGCGCCTCTGGCACGCATGGTGGTAAAGGCGGCGTGACCGGGGGTGTCCAGGAAGGTCACGTCACGGTCGCCCACTTTCACACGGTAAGCGCCGATATGCTGGGTGATGCCGCCCGCTTCGCCCTCTGTCACGTTGGAGTGGCGGATCACATCCAAAATGGAAGTCTTGCCGTGGTCCACGTGACCCATGACCACCACAACGGGGGCTCTGGGCACCAGATTGGCTTCCTCGTCTTCGCTGTCGTCGATGATGCGCTCCTCGATGGTGATGACCACTTCTTTTTCCACTCTGGCGTGGAATTCGTCGGCCACCAGCACAGCGGTGTCGAAATCGATGGTGTCGTTGATGGTGGCGAACACGCCCAGGGCCATCAGCTTTTTGATGACCTCGGGAGCGGTCACCTTCAGCCGCAGGGCGAATTCGCCCACGGTGATCTCCTCCGGCACTTCGATGGTGATATGCTTTGCTTTTCGCTCCTGAGCGATGCGGCGCAGCCGTTCGGCCTCGGTCTCCCGCTTGCCCCGGTGCTGCTGGCCCCTCCGCTGTTGGTTGCGGTTGGTGAATTTCTGCTTCGTCACCACGTTGTCTGTGCGGACCTTCTGATCTGCCAGACGGTCGTATTTTTCGTTATAGCGCTCGATATCCACATTGGAGGAGCGGGTGTCGATGACCCTGCGCACCGGCTGGGCGCGCTCCACCACCGGCGCATTTTCTTTCTGAGCCTTTCCTTCTGCCCTCGGCTTTTCTTTTGGCTCGGCAGGTGCTGCCGCCTTTTCTTTCTGCGTTGCGGCAGGTTTTTCTTCCTGTTTTGCGGCTCCCTTCTTTGCAGGCTTTTTCTCCTCCGTTTCCGGGGCGGGGGGAGCAACCTCCTCCTGCTCTGGCTCATCGGGGATCACCTGCACGGCTGCTTCTGCCTCCACTTGCCCCCGCTCGGCAAAGTATGCATCCAGGGACTCCATATTTCTCTGCTGGGTAAAGGTCTCGAACACCACGTCCAGTTCCTCTTCCGTCAGCACGGTCATGTACTTTTTGGGTTCTGCAAAATACACTGCCAAAGTATCGATGACGTCCTTGTTTTGAATGCCCAGATCCAGGGCAACTTCCCGTACTCTGTATTTGATCATCATAGGCTGGTTTCCTCCTTCTCTCGTTCCAATTCTTTCAGCAGCGCCGCGGCAAAGCCCTGATCCGTCACGGCCAGCACACCGGCTCTCACACCGCAGGCACGGCCTGTTTCCTCCATGCCCGCTTTCACTCTCACCGTGGGGATGCCCCCTCGGTCGCCCTCGTATTTCAGATTTTTCACGGTTTTTTCCGACACGTCTGCCGACGCTAAAAGCAGGCGGGCCTTCTTTGCTCTGGCGGCGGAAACGGCCGCGTCAAAACCCGCTTCCAGCTTTCCTGCCCGCCGGGCAAGGCCCAGCAGGGACAGCACCTTATCCGCCATCGGGTCCAATCTCCTCCTCCATTCGGTCGTACACCGAGTCTTCGATCTTGCAGGAAAAGGCTTTTTCCAACCGCCGGGCTTTCCGGGCCTTTTTCAGGCATTCCGGATTTCTGCAAAGATACGCCCCGCGGCCCGGCTTCTTTCCGGTCAGGTCCAGAGAAATCTCGGGCGGCAGCGGGTTTCCCGCCTCATCCGTTTTCTCCGGGGCCTTCACCACCCGCACCAGCTCCTTTTTCGGCTTCATTTCACCGCAGCCGGTACACATTCTCATCGGTATTTTTCTTCTTTTTTCCATTTTTTACCTTTTCCTGTAGCTAAATTCCAATAGAAACGGCTTTGTGCTAACTCAGACTATTCATAAATAGGTCAGCTTTTTGCCTTTGTTCAACCGTTTGCCGGTATCTTTCTATTCCCTTATTCCTCGCCGTAGAAACCGCTTTCCGGCTTGATATCGATTTTCCAGCCGGTGAGCCTTGCCGCCAATCTTGCGTTCTGTCCCTTGTTGCCGATGGCCAGAGAAAGCTGATTGTCCGGCACGGTGACCTTGCAGGAACGGGATCCGTCCTCGGCGATCTCCACGGAAAGTACGTTGGCCGGAGAAAGAGCCGCCGCAATGAACGTGCCCGGGTCCTCGCTGTACTCCACGATGTCGATTTTTTCGCCGCCCAATTCGTCCACGATTTCGGAAACTCTCGCGCCTCTCGCACCGATGCACGCGCCTACCGCGTCCACGTCGGGATTGTGGCTGAGCACGGCCAGCTTAGTGCGGGATCCTGCCTCCCGGGACACGGCTTTGATCTCCACCGTGCCGTCGTAGATTTCCGGCACTTCCGTTTCAAACATCCGCTTGACCAGATCGGGGTGAGTCCTGGAGATGATGGCCTTGGGGCCCTTGTCTGTCTCTCTCACGTCGACTACATAAACCTTTATGTAGTCCCCCTCACGGACCGTTTCCTCGCCGATCTGCTCGCTCTTGGGCAGGATGGCCTCCGCCTTGCCGATGCGCAGGGAAAGAGCGCCGGTTTTCATGTCTACCCGCTCCACCAAAGCGCTGACCAGCTCCTGATGCTTGGACTGGAACTCCTGCATCATCTGTCCCCGCTCGCTGTCGCGGATGCCCTGACGGATGATATTTCTGGCGGTCTGGGCTGCCACTCTGCCGAATTGCTTGGTGTCCAGCTTTTCTCTGACAAAGCCGCCCACTTCTGCCTTGGGATCGTCCTGTCTCGCCTTGTCCAGCAGGACCTGGCGGTTGGGGTTTTCCACTTCTTCCACGATCTCCCGCTTCAGGAACACATCAAATTTTCCGGTATCGGGGTCGATTTCCATATCCACGTCCTCATTGCCGTAATTGTTCTTGCAGGCGGTGGAAATCGCTTTCTTGATTTTATCCAGCATGAATTCCGCCGGAATTCCCTTTTCCTTTTCCAGCAGGTCCAGCGCCAGGAACAATTCCTCGTTGCCCTGCTTTTCCGGTTCCTTTTTCTTTGCCATATTTTTTGCCTCTCTCTCTTATGGTTCTTTGAAAATATTTTACTGATTCAATATTCCTTCTGCCCAGCATAACGCCGGTTTCTTTTTCTTGCTTCTTCTCTTATAATTCTCCGATAACATTCACTGATCAAATATTCCTTCTTTTCAGCGTACTGCCGGTTTTTTCCTCTTTCTCTTATAGTTCTTCAACCGCGTTTACTGACGAACATTCCTTCTTTTCCAGGGTCACGCTGGTTTCCTCGTCCAGCCGCAGCTCGAACTCGCCGTTCTGCTCTGCCCGCAGCAGGATTCCTTCCAGCTCCCGGACGCCGTTCTCCAAGGGGCGGATGAGCTTTGCCCGTACCGGCTTTCCCGCATAGGCCTGAAAATGCTCCGGCCGAGTCAATTTTCTCTCCCAGCCGGGGGAGGACACCTCCAACAGATATTCCTGGGGAATGGGGTCTTCTTTGTCCAGCACCGGATCGACGGCATGGGTCATATCCACGCAGTCGTCGATGGAAACGCCGCCTTCCTTGTCGATAAACAGGCGGAGATACCAGTCCGCTCCCTCCTTGACATACTGAACGTCCCACAAGGTCAGGCCCAGCTCCTTTGCCAGGGGCTCTGCCATCTCCCGCACCCGCTCTGCGGTGCTTTTCTTTTTACCCTCCGGGTTCAAGCGCATCCCTCCTATAAGTAAACAAAAGAGCGGGTCGCCCCACTCTTTCATCATCTACCTATTACCATGGTGATTATAGCACTCTATTTCTGGAAAATCAAGTTATTTTTTTGGCAAATCTAAGACAAAGACGCTTTCTGTCTTAGATTTTGTGCTGCCCCGCCGCTCCTGTCAGGCTTCCAATTGCCGGGAAAGGAACATGGCCGCTGCCTTCAGGCTTTCCACCGCTTCTCCGCTGACTCGGGGCGGCGTCTTCTCTCCTTTCAGCAGCGCTACCGCGCCCATGGAATCGCCCAAATTCACCACCGGGAACACCGCCAACGCCGCTGCGGGGATATCCTTGCACACCAGCACCGTGTTCTCCCCGGAGGTGATAAAATTCCGGCGGGACTGGATGAGTTCGTCCAACTGGGACGCTACCTGCTTGTGCAGCAATTCCTTTTTGGCCGGTCCGGCCACGGCGATGATCTGCTCCGTGTCGCAGACCACGGCGGCATGGCCGGTGAGATTTACCAGAGTTTCGGCGTAAGCCGAGGCCAACTGCGACATTTCCCCCACCGGAGAATACTTCTTCAAAATGACCTCGCCGGATACGTCGGTGTAAATTTCCATGGGCATGCCTTCCCGTATTTTTAAGGTGCGGCGAATTTCCTTGGGGATCACCACTCTGCCCAAATCATCGATTCTCCGCACGATTCCCGTTGCTTTCATAACTGTCTTCCTCCTGTAAATTAGGCTATTGATTTCGGTAAGGGTAGTATTTACAGGCTTTTCTTATTTATCCGTTTTTTGCGCAAAGAAAAAACCCTCCGAGGGAGGGTTTTCCAGCTAGTTTTTTCTTTTTTTACCGCTGCCAGCTCTCCGGTATATCGGTGGAATAATAGTCGGCAGTCTCCAGAATTTCATCCGGGAACACGATCTTCAAATTGTCCAGCGTGTTTTGGTTGAAGCAAATTCGTCCGGCGCTCGCCTTTACCACCGGCAGTTCTCTGACGGTTTTTCCTGCCGCCAGCTCCACCGCCATGTCGGCGGCCTGCTGTCCCAGCTCTGCATAGTTCAGGCTCACCGCCGCCAGCGCGCCGCTCTGCACGGCGGAATCCGTCCCGGCGTAGCAGGGTTTCTTGGCCTCTTTTGCTGCGTCGGTGACCGTAAAGGCAAGATTGCTCACCGTGCTGTCAAGGGGCAGAAAAATCGCTCCCGCCTTGCCGCACAGGTCGGTGACCGCTTTTTTCACTTCTTCCTGACTGGCTCCGGAGGACAAGGCAGCTTCTACCACCTCAAGATTCTTTTCCCCGCAGACCTTCTTCAAGGTCTCCGCCTGTGCGGCGGAAAGGGTCTCCTGGGGATTGTAGACCACGCCGAAGGCTTTCAGATTGGGGTCAGCCTGCAGGGCCAGATCGACGGTTGCGGCAATGGTGGACTCGCTCTGCACGCCGGTCACGTTATCGTCCGATGCTTGCAGCTCCAGCTCCACCGCCGGGTTTTCCACGTCGGCAAAGAGTACCTTGATCTCCGTGCCCTTTGTGACGTATGTCGCCGCCTTGGCCGCCGGGGCGGATATGGCCACGATGAGATCGATCCGATCTGCCGCGAATTTCTCGCAGATTTCTTTCGCTTTATTCTCGTCGCCGCCAGCGTTCTGATAGTCGATTTCCAGCAGGTCCTCGCCCCAACCCCATTCCTCCAGGCGGCTCATGAACGCTTCCCGAGCCGCATCGTAGGCGGGGTGCTCCAGATATTGCAGCAGCCCGATCCGGTAAGCGCCTTCCTTTTCCACCGCCGAGGATTCCGGCGGGGGGGAAGTGGCGGACTGTTTCTCGTCCTTTTTTGCGCAGCCGCTAAAAGCCCCGATCAGAAGCGCAAAACAGAGCAGCCCGCAAAAAAATCTTTTTAAGTGTTTCATGTCATACCCCTTTCTACAAAAGAGTATTTTATCCGTGCACCTCGACAAGTTGATCGATCACTTTGTCTACATCGGCCTTTCTCACCACGCCGTTGAACACCCCGTCCAAGAGAGCGACGCATCTGTCGTTTTCTGCGAGGAAGAATTCCACGGTGTTTTTCTCCGCGCCCTCGAAGTAGCTGTATTCCACACGAAGCAGGGGCGTATCGCTGTAGTCCGCCGGTTCGATGGTCATCACCGCCGTGCCGATCAGATTCTGATAGAATTTTTGGTAACTCTCATACACCACGTCATTCCCGCCGGCGTTCTTTATCGTCAGGTCATACTGGGGGACGTCCTCGGTGGATCTTTCTTCATCCAGCGTTCTGGTGATATCAAAGCGATAGACCATATCTCCCTCCACTGTCAGCGTAAGCTGCTGTACATCTTTGATGTTGGCAAGCCAGATATAGCCCATGCGCAGTTTCATGGGATTTGCCTCTGCCCAACCGGACACCGCGCTTTGCGCGATCCGGTAGACCACGTCTTTGTCGTCCAGCAGCAGGTAGCGGTTATTGTCTGCATCCAGCCCGCTGACGGTCATGGTGTGGCTGGCGGAATTCAGGGTGAAATCCGCCTTGGCAAAGGGCTCATCGAGTCCATATTCCTCCAGCACCTCGTCGGTCAGACCGGCAGCCACCACCGCGTCGGCGGAAGGAGCTTTCAGCGAGGAAATCAAAGTTTCCAGGGCGGCATTGCCGGATTCCGCCCGGACGGGGGAGGTCATCAGATACGCACTGAGCACATCCTCGTTATATCCAATGTTCACTTCCTCCGGGAAGTTGCTGCCGGAGAGGGTGATATCGTACAGAAGGTCGCTCAGCGTTTCGGTGGAGATCGAGCCGTTTGAGTCAGTGACAGTCTGGGTCCTGTCCGCGACGGAATACAGGAAGGTGCTGAAATAAGCGAACTTACTGCCATACAGCAGGTCGGAAATACTGGAAACGATGTATACCTCGTCATCCTTCAGCACATACCGACCGGCAGATTCTCCCGCTGCGCTGCCCAGCGCCAGCTTTTGCACGGAACCGTCCTTGCAGGCGATTTCCACCTGTACGGCGTCTTTCCCGGCCAGACCGAAATTCTGGAGGTCGTCCCGGCTGCCCAACGCTTTGGAGGGCTTCATGGAAAGAAGAACCTTCACACTGCTGCTTACGGAAACACTGTTGATATCGTAATCTTCATACCCCTCCAAGGTGAAGTCTTCTCCCTCTGGGACAAAAGAAAAGCTGTCCTCAGAATTTTTCACGGAAATAGCGGTCACATCCTCACCGGTGAGGTCTGTCAATGCTTCCATTTCTACGGTGGAGACCTGAGGGGACGGGGCGGAGGAGGACTCGATCTCCCCTTCCCCTGAGGGCAGCAGAAGCAACGCTGCCGCCGCGCCGCCCAAAACGATCAGGACTGCCGCCATGATCAGAAGATTCTTTGTGGTCTTCTTCATAGGCTTACAGATGCCTCCTCTTCAGGAAAACTACCAGACCGATCACTAAAATGACCAGCGGCAGACCGATGGTGAACACGCCCAGACCCAGCAGATTGACGGTGCCGGAGGACGCGGTCACGTCCAGAACATTGGTCTGCACCTGATGGGTCATCACGGTGACCTGGCTGTCATCCATGCCGGTGCAGTAGTTCATCACGTCGGAGATATAGTTCCTGTCTCCAAAGGAAGATGTCATGAATTGATCCAAAAAGACATAGGAGGAACCGAATACGATCACGTCGCGGGCGGTGTTTTTGCCGTCCACCTTGGGGCGCTTTTCGGAAATAGCCGCCACAGTCTGGGAAGACTTGGGAATGTCCGCCGGGTCGGTCTCTGCCATGTCCTCGGTAGCCACATAGGCAGTACCGGAGGTGGTCCACAGGCTTGCGGTTTTCACCACATCGCCGTTGCCGTCAAACAGTCTGGTGATAGGCCGGCTGGCAGGGGACACCAGATAGTCGTAGTCATTGTCGTTTAAGAGCTCCTCGGTATGGTCTACCAGCACATAGCTTGCATTGCGCAGAGCCACTCTGGAAACGTCTGTTTCCGCCACCATGCCTTCCTCTACCCGAATGCCCCATTCCTCCAGGAAAGCGGTCAGCTTGGGCAAAGCCCCTTGCGTGGGGTGGCAGGTCACAAGCAGAGCAATTCGCTCCGGGCGAGTGACGTCGTCAATATATTCCCGAAGCTTGCTGATTTCCTCGTCGGTATAATCCGTGGTGGGGGTGGGGATCATCACGATCTGGGTGTTTTCCGGGATCTCCTCTGTCAGGAAATCCACCTCTTCCACCTCGTAATTTTGGGTCTCGAGCAGGCTCAGGAAATTGCCCATGGAATCGGCGCCCAGCATCTCTCCGTGGCCGGTGGCAATGGCGATCACGGGAACCTTGTCCAGATTGACCACCTCTAAGGCGCTGGCCAGAGCGCTGTCCACCTTGGAATAGGTCTCCACCGCGTAGGTGGTGGAATTCTGGGTCACGGTAAACAGATCGGACACGCCCAGTACCTTGTGGCGGCGCTCTGTCTCCACCAGAACCTTGCCGGTGGTGAGGGAGTCATCGGGATAGGCGCTGATAAAGGTGGGATTGGTGTCCGGGTCAACAAATTCCACGGAGATTTTGGAATTGACTTCCCGGAGGCGCTCAGCCAGATTGACCACCTGGCTGTATTCCAACCCGTAAGAGGCGTAAATGCTGTCGTTTCGATAACCGTCCTCCGAGCCGATCAGATAGATGGTGGTATCCTGCTGGACCCCTTTGGCGATCTTCACCGCCTGATCGGACAGCGTGTTGAGCTTTTGAGCGGTCAGGTCCATGTTCAGAGAGGGGAACCGGTCGGTGAGCAGTCCTACCAGAATGTTTATCACCACGATGATGGCGATAAACATCACCGACAGGGCCGTGGCCATGCCGCCCCGCTTCCACTTGGCGCTGTTAAAGCCTTTCTTTTTCCCATTCAGCGGCTTCCCATTCAGCAGGGTTTCCGCCTTTTTATTTGTCTCGGCCTTTGCTTCTTTTATTTCCTCTGCCGCTTCGTCCCGCTCCTTCACGGCTTCCTCCGCTTCCGCCTTGCTTTCTGCTATTTCCTGCTGCAGGTTTTCCTGCTCCATGCGGTTTTCATCATTCCGATTGTCCATTGTATTACCCTATTCCTTTCTGCCGCCCGGCTCAATTCCAGCGGCGGCTTTCCAGCCGGCGGGCGGTCAAAAATACGAACACTGCCATCACACTGAGGAAAAACACAGTGCTGGACACGCTGAAAATACCTTGGGTAAAGGTGGTGTATCTGGTGTTAAAGGAGATCCAGCCCACCAAAGCGATGATCACCTGATTGGAAACGGCGGTAGCCAGGCTGTCGATGAACATCAGCAGCACCGCCACCACGAACGTGCCGATGGCGGCAATGATCTGGCTCACGGTCAGACTGGAAATGAACACGCCGATGGAAATCATCGCGCCGCCGTACAGCAGAGTGCCCAGATAGTTGCCGATGATCTCGCCCCATGCCGGAGAGGAGAAGAAGGACATGGCCACTGCCGGCAGCAGCCCCAGAGAAGAGGCAATAAAGAACACGAAGAAGCAAGACAGGAATTTGCCCATGACGATGGACGTGACTCCCACAGGCGCCGTCAACAGCACCTGGTCGGTCTTGTTCTTCTGGTCATCCGTCATGCTGCGCATGGTGATGATGGGGATCACCATCATGCTGAAAGAAAACATGGTGTTGTACACTTGACTGATATAAGAGGAGGAGCCCAGTACCATCACCTGATAATAGAACAGCCCGTACAGCGCCGCCAAAACGGCGATACAGACATAGCCTACCGGCGCGTTGAAATAGGAGCGGAGCTCCCGTTTGAAAATCGCACTCATTCTTCCTGTCCTCCTTGCTCTGTATTTTCCTCTTTGTCTGAGAAATCTTCCTCAGAGGAGGGAACATATGCCGCATCGCTGCTGGTTAGCTGCAGGAACAGGTCCTCCAGCGTCAGATCCATGTTCTTCATGGCGAGCATGGGCCAGCCTTTTCGGGCAAGCAGCAGGAAAATATCTCTGCGCAGATCGGCATTGGGTTCGGATTCCACCGTCATCTCGAACACGCCAGGCTCCTTCTCGCCCAGGGATTCCACCTCCAGCACGTGGGGCAGACCCTTCAGCGCGTGGAGCAGTTCTCTCTCCGGCGCTTCCGCCCGAAGCAGCAGCCGGTGGTCCTTGGAAAGGTCGTGGGCCAGGGTGTCGGTGGCGCCGTCCGCCACCAGCCTGCCGTTATTGATAACGATGATGCGCTCGCACACCGCCTGTACTTCGGACAGAATGTGAGAGCTCAAAATCACCGTGTGGTTTTTGCCCAGATTTTTAATGAGCGTTCTGATCTCGATGATCTGCTTGGGGTCAAGGCCCACAGTGGGCTCGTCCAAAATCAAAACCGGCGGATTGCCGATGAGCGCCTGCGCAATGCCCACGCGCTGCTTATAGCCCTTGGACAGGTTCCCGATCAGCCGATGATACACATCATCGATCTTGACCAGCCGGCAGATCTCCGAAAGATGCTGTTCCCGGGGGAGCTTGGCTTTTTTCAGTTCATACATGAAATTCAGGTATTCCTTGACCGTCATGTCCATGTAAAGGGGCGGTATCTCCGGAAGATAGCCGATCAGCCTTTTGACCTCGTTGGGCTCGTCCAGCGTGTTCTTTCCGGACACCGTCACCTCACCGGACGTGGCGGAAAGATACCCTGTCACAATGTTCATCGTGGTGGATTTTCCCGCGCCGTTGGGCCCGAGAAAGCCCACGATAGAGCCTTCTTCCACTGTAAAACTCACATGATCCAGCGCCAGCTTGGTGCCGTAGCGCTTCGTGAGGTTTTTAACCTCTATCATTGACCTGATTCCTCCTATATGTTTTCTTTTTCTCCTGAAAAGGAAATTTCAGTCATACTAATACTATAGATTACCAAAAAATGGAGATTTTTGCAAGACTTTCTTCCACATCTTACCCCATTATTGTGAACACTGCGTGAATAGGCCGTGATTCTTTCCATGCTTGACGAAAAAGAGGGGGAAAGTGTAAAATAAGTAGCATGAATCCTTTCCAAATGGAGGCGGTGTCAATGGCTGAAATCAGACCCTTTCGGGCGCTGCGGTACGACCTTGAAAAGGCGGGGGAACTTTCAGGGGAAATCTCGAAAGAAATTTCCCTGCTTACCTGCCCGCCCTACGATATCATCAGCGCTGAGGAGCGCAAGTCTTATCTTGCCCAAAATCCCCGCAATATCATTCGATTAGAGCTGCCGGAAGCGGCGTCCCCTAAGGAAAATCCCTACGAGCAGGCGGGGGAGACCTTGCGGGAATGGCTCGCTCAGGGCGTTATGAAAGCGGACATGGACGAGGGAATCTACATTTACGAAGAAGAATTTTTCGATCAGGTGACCCATGGCGAAACAAAAAAACTGCGGGGCATGATCTGCCGTGTCCGGCTGGAGGAATTTTCCGCCGGGGTGGTACTGCCCCACGAAGAGACCCTGAGCAAGGCAAAGGAAGACAGATTCCGGCTGATGCGGGCCACAGGCTGCAACTTCAGCCAAGTTTATTCCCTGTACCGGGACGAGCGGCACGTCACCCGGCAGCGGCTCCGTAATCTGGCGAACTCCTGCGCGCCCAGATACGATTTTTCCGACGGTCTTGTCACCCATCGGCTGTGGGTGGTAAACGACCCCGTTGCCATCGAAGCATTACGGGAAGATTTCACGGATCGAAAGCTGTATATCGCCGACGGCCATCATCGGTACGAAACGGCCCTGCGCTACAGAAATACCCTGCGGGAGGAAAATACGTACTGCCCCGGGGCAGACTATGTGATGATGATGCTGGTGGACATGGAGGACGACGGACTGGTGGTGTTCCCCACCCACCGGCTGATCGGCGGGTTAAAAAACTTTGACGGTTCTGCTTTGCTGAACGGCTGTAAAGAATGGTTTACCGCCGAGCAAAAAGAAAACCGGGCGGAAACGGAGCAGGCGCTGAAAGATTCCTATGACAAGGGGCTTCACGCTTTTGGATTCTTTGATGGGAACGGCTGGCATACCCTCGTCCTGCGGGACATTTCTGTAATGGACGACATGCTGCCGGAATTATCCGCCGCTTCCCGACAGCTTGACGTGACCATTCTGCACACTTTGATTTTGGAAAAACTGCTGGGCATCGACAAAGAAAATATGGCGGCCCAAAAGAATCTCTCCTATACCCGCTCCTCCGAGGAAGCGGAGCAGTCCGTAAGCGCCGGGGAAAGCCAATGCTGCTTTTTACTGAATCCTACCCGTGTCAAGGAAATCGGCGACGTGGCGGCGGCAGGAGAAAAAATGCCCCAGAAATCCACCTATTTTTATCCCAAGCTTATCACCGGGCTGGTGGTGAACCCCCTGTTTGACCCGGAACGGATTCTTACCCTTGGGGAGGAACAAAAACTATGAACATGGAAGAGAAAAAAATATTTGAAAAAGAGCTTTATCGGGGAAAAATCATTCGGGTCCACGTGGACGACGTGGAGCTCCCGGACGGCATGACCGCAAAGCGGGAAGTGGTAGAACACCCCGGCGGGGTCAGCGTGGCGGTGCTCACCGGAAAAAATGAGCTGATTTTCGTGCGGCAGTTCCGCTATCCCTACGGGGAGGTGCTTTTGGAGCTGCCTGCGGGAAAATTGGAGCCGGGAGAGGACCCCTTTGAGGCCATGAAACGGGAGCAGTGGGAGGAAACCGGCACCACCGCCGAACACTATATCTCTCTGGGCAATGTGTACCCCACCCCCGGCTATGCAGGCGAAATCATCCGCCTGTGGGCCTGCCGGCTGACAGGAGACGGGGGCTCGCTCCATCTGGACGAGGACGAGTTTTTGACCACGGAGCGCATTCCCCTGCAGGAAGCGGTGGACATGGTGCTGCGCAATGAAATTCCCGACGGAAAAACGCAGGTTGGCATCCTGAAAATCGCCAAATTAGTAGAGCAGGGCTTACTATAACGGACACACACTGCTCGCGAAATTGAATTTTTCTCTCTCTTGTGTTACAATAAGAGAGAAAGGAAGTGTTCTAAATGAAAAAGTTTTTTATGCTTTGTCTGGCATTGTGCCTCACCCTTTGCCTGACTGGCTGTGAAGAAGCAGAAGAAGTGAGTACCTCTGTGCCGGAGGTAAGCTCCGAAGCCGTCTCCTCGGAACCGGAACCGGAATCCGAGCCGGAGGAAAGTTCTCACTTCGTGCCTCTGCCGGATCTGATCTCCACCCCGGACAACATTGAGGAGGGCTCCTTTGAGGATCTGTTCTCCCAAAATCCCATCGATAAGAAATACGACAGCGACTACTCCATGGCCATGTCCTTCTCCACCATGCGGCAGGCCTGCGATGTGGCGGCAAGAAACTGGAAAAACATGGTGGACGCGGCCTATCAGGCAGCCTTGGCCGCCACCCCGGAAAGCGGGAAAGTCGCCCTGCAAAAGGATCAGACCGACTGGGAGATCGCCCTGGACGGACGGATCGACGCCATCCGGGAAAAGGCCGACGACAGCAACGACGGCATATAAAT
>JAFLRP010000170.1 GCA_022511515.1 Acutalibacter sp. | reverse complement strand
AAGCGGCTCCGGTTTCCATCGATTTTACCGACTACCCCAACGACGGGCAGCTCCGTTCGGTGATGGAGCTGTATGACGCCCACCCCGAAATGTACGAATACTATTACTACCTGAATTCCACCGGGGACGTGCTGAATGCCGTCACTGACGGCTCCGACGGGAATTACGCCATTCTCTACGCCCAAAACGACGAGGACAAGAGCAATAAGATCACCTGTATGACCAGCCGCACGGGCTACATGAACGTGGGCGGCGTGATGGTGGGCGGCGGCATGCTGGACACCAATGCCTACGGCGAATCGAGGATTCACAACGACACCGTGCCGGACAATTTCCTGTCCCAAGGCATGTGTTTCGATGTAGATACCGTCTTTGAGCGCTGCGACGGCGATGAGCTGACAACCACCCACGAGGAAGCCGTCGCCCAAGCGGAAAATCTGCTGGAAAAGCTTGGCATTGAGGGCTTTTCTCTGGCCGAGGGCGACGTGTACGGCGAGGTTATGATGATCGACAGACGGCTGTCCTCCGGCGCCGCGCCCTATCGGGTGAACCACATTCTCCGGTTCCAGCGGAACATCGACGGCGTGCTGCTGACTCAGGCCAGCGGGGCAAAATTCAACGATGACAGGAGAGATGACGGCAGCTACTCCAAGCGCATCTGGCCCGGCGAGGGCATCGATATTCGCATTAACGACAGCGGCATCATCGGCTTTGACTTGTACGCGCCCATCGAGATCACCGAAACCGTGGTAGAGGGGGCGGCGCTGAAGTCCTTCTCTGAGGTTAAGGACACCTTCGAGAAAATGGTGACTGTGGCCAACGCCGACGAAGAGCGGATTGTGTGGGTCAACATCGACCGGGTGCGGCTGAGCTATTCCCGGATCAGCGAAAAGGACAGCTTCGACACGGGCCTCATCGTCCCCGTGTGGAGCTTCGAGGGCAAGATCGACAGCGCCTACAAAGCGGACGAAAATTACGTGGAGCAGTGGAACTCCGGCACCATCATGGCCATCAACGCCATTGACGGGTCCATCATCGACGCGGCTTTGGGATATTGAGTGATGAAGGGGAAATTGGGCATGAAAAAGTTTTTGAGTTTTCTTCTTCCGTTTCTGCTGCTGCTTCCTTTTGCCGCCTGCCAGGAGAATCCTGAGGGGTCCATTGTGGTGCACAAGGATATGGACAACCTGATCAGCAAGGCGCAGGAGGATGACCCCTCCAAAGTGGAGGCCGCCGACATTTTGGACGAGGTGACGGAACATTTTGAAACCTATGTGACCTCTATCGAGGACGAAAACTTAGGCGTGACGGTGAACGTCAACGCCAAGGTGGACGTGCCGGAGGTGGACAAGCTCAGTGTGTACCGAGTGAAGCAGAAAAAATTTGATCAGGAATTCATCGACAAGGTGCGCAAGGCGCTGATGGGGGACAAAGAAGTCTACATGGGCCAGGCGTTGACCACGTTGACCAAGGCGGATTACGAAGTGACCATCAAGTATTACCGAGATTACATCCGGGAAGAAGAGGAAAAGATGGCCGCCGCCTCGGAAAAGGACAGGACTTTCGGCCCCCAGGACAATCGATATGTGATTTCCGTAGAGGAATTCCGGGAGTGGTGCCAGCAGAACATAGACGCGACCCAATCGGAGCTCAACGGCTATCAAGAGAAGTACGAGCAAGCACCGACGGAACTGAATTTGCAAGAATATCCCAGTGACGGTCAGCTCCTAACCTATCAGGAGCTGTCTGCGAGATACCCGGAGTTTGCCGATGAGTATTACGCTTCTTTCTACGGAGATGACGAAACCCTGTTTCTCGGGACGGACGGCAGCGACGGACAGTATCAGGTACTCGAGGTGACGAATTCCGAGGAGTTGAGCAACAAACTGTCTTACACCTCCTGCCCCGGCCAATATGTGAGCGTCTTGGGGGTTTGGGGAAAGCTGGATAACAATCTCACGGACGGCAGCGATACCTTTGACCATGTGAGTTTCAACAGCACTGTGCCTGAAGATTTTCTCGGCGGTACGATCGGCTTCACGGAATCCACTGTGTTCACCCCCCTTGAAAACGAGGAAACCACCATCACCATGGACAAAGCGCTCTCCGTGGCAGAGGAATTTTTGAGTGATATCGATCTGTACGGCTTTACATTTGCCGAGGGCGGGCTGTATAATGAGCCTGTAGACCTGTTGAATCAGCACGGAACGAACGTCGAGGGGGATGGCATTCACTATTACCGGCATTACTACATTCTGCGGTTTTACCGGGATTTGGACGGCACGCTTTTGACCCAGTCCAGCGGACGGAAAGTCGACTGGGGCGAGAATGACGGCTATCGCACCCAGTTTTGGCCCGGCGAATTGGTGGAACTGCGGGTGAACGATCAGGGCATTGCGGGGTTCCACTATGAATCCCCCGTGGAGATCACCGAAACCGTGGTGGACGGCGCGGCGTTGAAGCCTTTCTCTGAAATCAAGGACACCTTTGAGAAGATGATCTGCATTGTGAACGCTAACGATCAGCGCATTTCCTGGATCGACATCGACCGGGTGCAGCTCAGCTATTCCCGGATCAGCGAGCGGGACAGCTTCGACACGGGGCTGGTCGTGCCCGTGTGGAGCTTTGAGGGCAAGATGGACACCGCCTACCGAGGGAGCGAGGATTTCGTTCAGCAGTGGAAGGCGGACACGATCATGGCCATCAACGCTATCGACGGCTCCATCATCGACGGAGAATTGGGATATTGACATACAGTTTCGCCGTTTCAGACGAAGAGGAAAGGATGGGGAAGATGGCAAAAAGAATTCTCATTGTGGAGGACGAGGAAGCCATTGCCAAAATGATCGCCATGAACCTTCGGGTGGCCGGCATGGAGCCGGTGATTTTCGGCGACGGGCTGGAAGCGGAGAGGTCTTTGCCCGAAGATCACGAGTTCGATTTAGCCCTTTTGGACGTGATGGTGCCGGGGCGAAACGGCTTTGAGCTCTTGGAATCCATCAAGCCCTATGACATTCCCGTCCTGTTCCTCACGGCGAAAGACGACTTGAATTCCAAGCTTACGGGGCTCACCGGCGGGGCGGAGGACTACATCGTCAAGCCCTTTGAAATGCTGGAATTATTGGTGCGCATGGACAAGGTGATGGGGAGACACCCCCGGGCTCAGGAAATCATCCTTTTGGGGGAGCTGGAAATCAACCTGAACGAGCATAAGGTGCGGAAAAACGGCACGGAAATTCCCTTGACTCCCATGGAGTTCGACCTGCTGGCGGTGCTGGCCAAAAACAGAAACATGGCGATTTCCAGAGAAAGCCTGATCTCCCTGGTCTGGGGAGAAAATTATCTGGGGGAGACCCGCACCGTGGACGTACATATCGGACAGCTCCGGAAAAAGTTAGGGCTGCACGACCAGATCAAGACCGTGCCGAAAATCGGCTACCGTTTGGAAATTTGACAGGACCGTTGGGGATTTGACATGAAACTTCGCACACGGATCGCCCTGATTGCCGGGGCAGTGATCTTCCTTTTCACCATGATCAGCGATGTGGCCATTTTCCGCATTTGCCGCCGCACTCTGCTGGATCAGGCGCTCAGCGAGGGCGTGCAGGAAAGCCGGGAAATCTTCAATGCTTTTGACGAGTATATCGGGCAGATGGACAGCACACTGAGCAGGGAGCAGGTGGACAGCTTTTTCAAGTCCCGCCGGGATGATTACACCATTGTGCTGCGCGGAGACAGGCGCATCAAAGAGGAGTGGTACAACAAGACCATTCTGACCCCGGAAATTTTGGCGGAGCAAAACGATCATTTTGTGGAGAACTTCTACTATTTCTCCTATTTCGCCGCCGGCCGCCGGCTCTTGATTTATCATGGCGGCAGCAGGAGCAATTTCTCGCTGTATCACATCTGCGACGTCACCGACGTGTATCTCCGGATTTACAGCCTTGGGCTGGAAATGGCCCTGATTTCCTTAGGCGTGGTAACGGCGGCGTTTCTGGTCATGTTCTTTATCGTTCGGCAATCCCTTTTGCCCCTGCAGTCTCTGTCCGACGGGGCCAGATCCATCGCGGCGGGGGCCTATGACCGCCGGGTGCAGGAAAAGCGGAAAGACGAAATCGGCAGTTTGGGCCGGGACTTCAACCGCATGGCAGAGGCCATAGAAGGGCATATCCGGGAAGTGGAGGAGAGCGAGGAAAAGAAAACGCTGTTTATGGGCAGTCTCACCCATGAGCTGAAAACGCCCCTTACCGCCATTTCCGGCTACGCCCAGACCATCCGCTCTGTGAAGCTGCCGGAAAATGACCGGGACGAGGCGCTGCGCTACATTCACGAGGAAAGCAGGCGGCTGGACCGGCTTTCCAAAAAGATGATGCGCCTTCTGGAGCTGGAGGAAAACGCGGAGCTGCTCTTTGAAACGGTGAGCGTGCGGGATCTGTTTGAGGGGGCGGTGCGCACCTGCGCCGCAGCGGCAAAGGAGAAGGGCGTAATTTTGGAGATCGGCGACTGCCCGGGAGAGGTCAAGGCGGACAAGGACCTGATGACGGAGGTGCTGGTAAATCTCATCGACAACGCCGTGAAGGCCAGCAATCAAGGCGATACCGTGCAATTGTATACGGAACACGGGTGCATCGTGGTGGAGGACAACGGCTGCGGCATCCCCTCGGAGGAGATCCACAGGATCACCGAGCCTTTCTACATGGTGGATAAATCCAGAAGCCGAAAAAGCGGCGGGGCCGGACTGGGCCTGGCGCTGACAGCCATGATTTTGAAACGCCACGGCATGGCGCTTTCTGTGGAAAGCGAGATCGGACAAGGAACTAAAATTTCAATTTTTACAATTTCATGATATTTTTTTGAATACTTGATGATAACCAGAATGCTAAAATTGCGATGAACAACTGCAATTTTAGCATTTTTTGTTTGGTGGCTTATGAACAGCTTTGAAACGGATCTTCGACGGGCGGTTTTTTCCATCCGCTTTCTGTTGGGTGCGGCGCTGCAGGCGGCTGTCCTTTGGTACGGCGGCTTTGGATCCACCCTCTATAAAATGACAGTTCCCATCGTCTGCACCTTCCCCTATGCCTGCGGCTGGCTGGACGAATACAAGGGCGGCTTTGTGCGGCTCAGCCTGGTGCGCTCCTCCCTGAGGGGATACATCTGGGGGAAGTTCCTCGCCTGCTGCATTTCCGGCGGCGGGGCAGAGGTGCTGGCAGCGTGGCTCTACATTTTTCTGAAACAGGAGGAAGGGCTGACCTGCGCTTACGGGCTGCTGTTTTGCTCGGCGGCGTTTTGGGCGGCTGCGGCTTCCCTGCTGGCGGCCCTTTCCGACAGCAAGTATCTGGCCTACGGCGGTTCCTTTGTGATCTACTACTTTCTGGTGATCCTCTGCGAGCGGTACTGGAAGCAGCTTTATTGCCTGTACCCCTATGAATGGTTCGCGCCCCAGCATCTTTGGATGTTCGGGGATGCCGGTATCGTGCTGATGCTTCTGGGGCTGCTGCTTCTGTTGGCTTTCGGGTACTATTGCGTTTTGGAGAGGAGGATCGCCCATGGGTAGGCTGCGGCAAATTTTGACCATCGCCGGACGGAATTTCGGGAGGTGGAAACGAAGTCCTCAAATTTGGCTGGCCTTCGGGCTGGGCTTTGTGGCCTGTTTTCTGCTTTCCAACAAAGTAGTGCTGTTTGCCGCAGACCACGATACGGTGCTGCAGCTTTTTGAGCCCTTTATCTGGACTTTCGGCGACGCCAATTCTATTTTGCTCATTTCCCTGTGTTTGCTCCTGTTATTTGCCGACCTGCCGAATCTGGGCAATGAGGTCCCCCTCTTTCTGGTGCGCACCACCAGATTCTGCTGGATGGCGGGGCAAATCGTCTATCTCATGGGGGCAACTTTTGTGTTCACAGGCTTTATTCTGGTTTCCACCAGCCTTTTGGCGGGGCTGCATGCCTATACCGCCAATCTCTGGAGCGACACTGCGGCAATTTTGGGCTATTCCACCATCGGGGAGAGCATTGCCGTGCCCGCCTTTGTCAAGGTGCTGGAGCTGACCTTTCCCTATCCCTGTACTCTGCACATTTTCGCCTTGACCTTGGGATATTCTCTGGTGCTGTCCGCGCTCATCTTCTTTTTCAATCTTCTCCATAACAAGCTTGGCATGATTGCCGGAGTGGTGTTCAGCGGATTCGGGTTTTTCCTGACGCCCCAGATCATCAGCGATTGGTTTCACTTTTCGGAATACCAAAAACGCATGGCGAACATTCTGTTCGGCTGGCTGTCGCCGTTGAATCACGCCACCTATTACATGCACAACTTCGGGTACGACAACCTGCCCCGGCTTTCTGCGTCCTATCTCTTTTTCGGGGGCGCGGCCCTTTTGATTTTCGCGCTGTCCTTCTGGCGGGTCAGAAGCTACCCCTTCAATTTTACCGGAACGGAGCGGTGAGAAGGTTGAAAACAAGTTTTCTAATTTCTGAAAGGAGGCTTTCGCTAAAGCGAAAGCAATTGTAATGTATGGAACAGAAAGGCATACTTGCGGAGCACGTGTACAAATCCTTCGGCAAGGAGGACGTGCTCATCGACGTGAATCTCACGGTTCCCCCCGGGAAAATCGTGGGACTGGTGGGGAATAACGGCAGCGGTAAGACCGTTTTCATGAAGTGTATCTGCGGCTTTCTGCGCCCGGACAAAGGCACGATCACCGTCGGCGGGGACAAAATCGGCAAGGACAGGGATTTCCCGGAAAGCATCGGCATCATCATCGAAACACCGGGCTTTCTCCCCAATGTGAGCGGCTACAAAAATCTCAAAATCCTCGGGTCTCTCAAGGGAAAGATCGGGAAACGGGAAATTCTCGACGTACTGGAAGCGGTGGGGCTTTCCGCCAACATGCACAAGGCGGTAAAAAAGTATTCTTTGGGTATGCGCCAGCGGCTTGGCCTTGCCCAGGCCATCATGGAAGACCCGGAGGTTTTGATTTTAGACGAGCCCTTCAACGGGCTGGACAAAAATACCGTGGGGGAGATGCGGCAGCTTTTGCTGAGCCTGCGGGACAGGGGAAAGGCGATTTTGCTGGCCAGCCACAACGGGGCGGATATCGCCGAGCTCTGTGATGAAGTACTGGAGATGGAGGTACACAGGAAATGAGAAGATTATTTGCATGGGTTTTGATTTTTATGATGCTCATAATTGCCCCTGTGCAGGCCTTTGCGGAGGGCACGGAAACGGGAGAAGCAGGGGATGACAGCTTTGTGACAAGCGAACCCGAGCCAACCCCCGTCCCGGGAAACATCCGGCGGGTAAAGCTCACCATCGATAATGAGAACATCTACAAGGACATGGCAAAAAGTTATTCCCAAGGGTATGTTCCCAGCATTTCCGGAGGGTATGCTGTTGTCGTTCTGCCCCTGCTCTGCGACGGCGAGCTGAGGGACGACCGGCTCCGGGCTGCGGTGACTCTGGGGGACACATCCTCCTCGCCCTTTGTGGGGAAGAATTACGAAAAGACCGTCTCTCTCGCCGCCCATGAGGTAAACGGCGGCAAGAAGACGGTGCAGGGCTACTGCGTCAGTTTTTCCCTGCAGTTGAAAACGGACCGATACAACGGTACATATCCCGTTTCGGTACGCATTTCCGGAGAGGATCAGAATTATGAAGACGTGACCGGAGATTTTACGGTCTTTGTCACCATTACTGACGGAAAGGATCCCAACGCCGTGCCCACGCCCGAGCCGGTCAAGGAAGAGGACATAGTCCTCGGTCCAAAGATTTTGGTGCAGTCTTGTGAAGCGGAATCTCTGGAGGAGGGCGGGACGCCCGGGAAAATCAACGCCGGGGACAGGATGCAGGTAAAAATCACTCTGGAAAACACCAGCAAGACCGAGGGCGTGGAGAATATGACGGTCACCGTGGGCTCTCCCGGGGACGGGTTTCTGTTTACCGGCGCTTCGGACAGCACCTATGTCGACAGCCTGCCCGCTGGGGGAACGGTGGACGTCATCCGCACCTATACCGTAAAGCCGGAAACTTCCGCCGGGCAGTATGAAATTCCCGTCAGCTTCGATTTCGCCTACGGAAAGGGTATGACGGGTACCGGCAGCGGCACGGCAAGAGTGGATATCAGTCAGCCGCTGGAGATGGAATTTTCTCTGCTGCAAATGCCTGCGGAAGCGGTGGTCTCCGACACGGTGGAGGTGAACGTGCAGGCCATCAATCTGAGCCGCGCCAAGGCCTACAATGTCCGCGCGGCCATTGAGGGGGACGGTCTCTCCCCGGCGGGTACCGCTTTTATCGGCGATCTGGAAGGCGGTACGGCTCAGCAGATCCCCCTGCAAATCCTCATCGCCGGACTGAGCCAGGGCAATTCCTTCTACGGGCCCACCGAGGGGAAGATCACCTACCAGTACGAGGACGGGGAGGGGACGGAGTACAGTCTGGAGGAAACCTTTTCGCTGAACATTCGCTCTCCCTTCTCCGACACACCCCAACAACCGGAGGACGAGCCCGGGCAGTGGTGGGTCCTGATGGCGGTCATGGCTGGGGCCCTCCTTCTCATTGCTGTGTTCCTCGGAGCGCGGAAAATCAGGGGGCGCAGAGCAAGATGAACAGAGTGAAAAAGCTCCTTGCTCTGCGGAAACAGGACGATTTGGTCAAGCTGGCGCTGCTGCTGTTTCTGGCGGCGGGGTGGTTCCTTTACACCGCTTGCGCCCAGGGGATCAATTACGCCCGTATCCAGACGCAGCCCATCGAATACGTGGCGGAAAGCAGCTTTTCCGGCGCCGTACTGGAACAGAAGCTGCAGAAGCTTCAAAACGCCGAGGGCGTGGCAGGCGTCAGCCGTCAGCGGGAGATTCTCCTTACCGCCGGGGACAAAGTGCTGCATGTCACGGAATTGGAGAGGAAGTATCTCACAGACTGCTGCGGGATAGAGATTTCCGGCACGGACAGGCGGTACTGGCTGAGCAGGGGGGCTTTTTCCGGGCTTTTCGGCGGCACATCGTCTCCCGGACGGCTGACCTATCAGCGGGAAGAAAAGACGGAAAGCGGCGAATTTCTGCTGTTTCCCGGTTTTTCGGAGGAGGACGACTTCGCCGTGACCTTGGGCAGCACCGTGACGCTGGGCGATTCTCAGACATTGCGGGTGATGTTTGAGCACAGCGACCCTTCCGGAGCGGATATCCGCAAGCTGGAAGGGCTGGGCTTCACGGTCCTGAATCAGACGGAGATGCAGCGCAGAAGCTTTGAAGCGGAGCTGGCCTTGACAAAGTTTCTATACGCCGCTCTGGCCGCTCTTTTCGCGCTGGCGGCGGGGACGGGCTTTCTGAAATGCAGCGCGGAGCGGAGAAAACGAAAACAGCGGACAGAATAAGGCCCCCGGGAATTGCGGAATTCCCGGGGCTTTTTGCGTTTTGCGGCGGCCCTCCAAAAATTTTTTGAAAAAATTTTAATTTTACCTGTTACATTTGTTCCAAGCAGGTTCTCTATTATACCGGACGGGTAGGCAAAAAATCTGCGGGCCTGCCGCTGCCTATCACTTTTAGGGAAGGAAGGGTCTCTATGAAAAAGTTTTTGTCAGTGCTTCTTTGCGGTATTTTGGTGTTTTTTGCCGGCTGTACCGGCAGCGGAGAGCCCTCTGTCGGGTCGTTGAGCGAACCCGGCGGGGAAAAGGTCATTCGCCTTGTGACCGACTTAGGGAAAAACACCGAGGTCCACGGGATTGCTCCGGACACCTATTCCGCCCAATACGCGCTGGAGCAATCTCTGGCCGAGCTGGGCGAGCTGCCCGAGGGGTACCGGGTGGAGGTGGAGGTATTGCCCACAGACGAAGCGGAGTACCAATCCCGCCTGACACGGCTGCGGACAGAGATCATGTCCGGGCAGGGGCCGGATATCTATGTGCTCAGCGTCGATGAGACCTTCTGGTGGGACGCGCAGGAGCGCCTGTTTCCCGACCCCAACAAGGCTATGATGGACGGGTATTTCCTCAAATTGGACGATTATGTGAAAAACGCGGAGTTTATGGAACTGGAGGCAATGAACCCTGTCGTGATGGACGCCGGGTGCACGGAGGACGGCAGATTTATTCTGCCCATGCGCTACAATTTTTGTTTCGCATGGATCAATGAACCGTTTACCGATCCCGGAGGAAGCTGAAACGATACCGTCTTCGGAGACGACGACACGCTGTCCCTTGCCTATGCGCTGGCGGCGGAACAGGACTTTCACCTCGTTTTCAGGGCTCCGGTGGATTACGAAACAAAGACGCTGACCTTTTCCGAAGAGGAGCTGTACCGGTCTGTTTCCAAGGTTTTGGAGCGGGACCGGGAGTACGCGCCCCGTCTCGATGACGAATACGGACAGGTTTTCGGAGGAGGCCCCCTGAGCATGCCGCCTCTGGATGGACCTGGCTGGGAATTGAACTGGTGGTCTGATGGCCGGGAGTTTAAGCTGAGCGAGGACGCCGGGTTCCTTCCGCTGCGGAACGTGGAGGGCGGCATGTCCGCCTACGCCACCTCTTACATCGCCATCAACAGGAATACCCCTTATCCCGATGAAGCGTTCCATATCGCGGACGTGATGATGAGCAGGAAATTCCAAAAGGGAGAGATTTTCTGGCCCTCCGACTCCATGAAGATGTTCAGCAATTCGATTTCCGTGTTCAGTTGGGCCACCGGCATTCCCGTATATGACGATATGCTCGAGGGAGAGCAGAAGTTCAATTACGAGTATGACATTGCGGAGGAGGCCTATCCCGCCTATTGCGAAATTCGGGACCAGATCACGGACGCCCGGATCAAGAGCAGCGTGGATCAGGTGTTGGACGAATTGTGCGCCAAGGCGCTTTACGATCGGTACTACGAGGAATTGAAGACCGAGGAAGACTTGAAAAAGCGGGTGTCCGAGGCGTACATCAAGATGGTTCTGATGGTTGGGGAATTGTAAGGAAATTCCTGATTCTTCCGGATTTAAAAAAATTTTCAAAAACCTGTTACGTTTTTCCTTCGTACGTTATTTATTTGCTCAGGAGAGGCAGATAAACTGCCTTTCTCCACTCGGAAATCTGATAGAAAGAAGGTCCCATTATGAAAAAGGTTTTTTCTTGTGTGTTGTGTCTGGCTCTGATTTGCGCCGTTTTTTCGGCCTGTACGGTCAAGCGGCATGAGGGTGAGTCGCCGGTCAATTCTTCGACCGTCAATTTCTCCGATAGCTCCGCCGCCGGGACGGACGCGGAGGAAAAGGTCATTCACCTGGTCACCGATTTTGGGATGATCGCGGAACTGGCGGGGCGGACGGCGTCCTCTGAAGACGCTCAACTGGCGCTGGAGCAGGCGCTGGACTATTGGGGCGCTTTACCGGAAGGGTACCGGGTAGAGGTGGAGGTTCTCCCCACGGATGATGCGGAATACGAATCCCGGCTGACAAGACTAAAGGTAGAAATCATGTCCGGGGGAGGGCCGGATATCTATGTGATGAACTTAGAGGACCGCAGATTTCAGGAAAAGAACAGGGAACGGCTGTTCCCCGACGCCCACAAGGCCATGACGGACGGGTTCTTTCTCCAATTGGACGACTATGTGGAACATGCGGAATTTATGGAACTGGAGGCAATGAACCCTGTCGTGATGGACGCCGGGTGCACGGAAAATGGCAGATTTATCCTGCCCATGCGGTACAGCTTTCTCTTCTGCTCTGTGAAGGAGGAGCCCGTGGGGAACACCGATGTGGACTGGTTCACCGGCGTGGAGAGGGACGACTCGGTTTTGGCCCGGGCCTATGCGCAGGCGATCCAACCGCAGATCCACTACATTTTCGAGGACACCATCGATTACGAAACGAGGTCCTTGACCTTCACAGAAGAGGAGCTCTACCGCGCCCTCTGTTCCGCCTTTTCCAAAGCACCGCAGTTGGGAGGGGAATGGGACTACAACATCCGAACCTTGGATGCCTCGCCCTTTTCGCCGGAGCTGGACGGTTGGTTTGACCCCGCCAACAAGGATATCGAAGCCTATTTCCCCATGCGGAACCGGGAGGGCGGGGTGACGGCCAGTATCACCTCTTATGTCGCCGTCAATCGGAACACCTCCTATCCCGAGGAGGCCTTCCATGTGGCGGACGTGATGATGAGCAAGCAGTTCCAAAGCGGAATTCCTTTCTGGAAAGAGGAGAAACGGGAGGACTACGACCGTCTGCTAGGCGATACCATAGCGGTATTCAGCTTTTCCTTGGGTGTTTCTGTGTACGATGATCTGATGACGTACGATCAGCCCATGCTGTATACGTTCTACCTTCCGGACGAGACGTTCCCCACCTACTGCGAGCTGCGGGATCAGATCACCCACGTCAAGTTCATCAACGTGGTGGACCAGCTTATGGACGACGTGAAATACTTCTCGTGGATGGAAAACATGGTCCCCGGTGACGAGCTGGAAAAGTATGTGGCGGAGCAATACCGCAAAATGATGCTGATCGTTGGGGAAATGTAAGCGGAATTGCCGCCTTTTCCATTTGAAAAAATTATTTAGAAATTTTTTCATTTTCCCTGTTACGTTTTCCGGATGTGCGTTATCTATTTATATCAGGACGGGTAGAATCGCTTTCATTTCCCGTTCAGGAATTTGCAGAAAGCAGGTATCATGATGAAAAAGGTTATCGTGCTCATTTTGTGTCTGTTGGTCATTTGCACCATGTTTGCGGCCTGTGCAGGAGACAGGGAAAGCTTCGGGAATAATGGGCCTTCTGCTGCAGACTCGGGAACGGCGACCGGCGAGGAAAAGGTCATCCATCTTGTGACCGACTTGGGGAAAAACACCGAGCAATTTACATGGTCAGCAGGAGATTCACTTTCCGCCCAAGACTCGCTGGATAACGCGTTGAACTCTCTGGGAAATTTGCCCGAAGGATACCGGGTAGAGGTAGAAGTACTGCCCTCTGACGAGGCAGAATTCCAATCCCGCCTGACGAGGCTGCGGACAGAGATCATGTCAGGCGGCGGGCCGGACGTCTTCGTGCTCAGTACAGCCGAATTGTTTTCGGGGTTTCCTCAGGAACGCCTGTTTCCCGACCCTTACAAGGCCATGCTGGACGGCTTTTTCCTGCCGTTGGACGAGTATGTGGAGCATGCGCAGTTCATGAAGCTGGAAGAAATGAATCCAGTAATCATGAACGCCGGATGTACGCCTTCGGGAAGATTTGCCCTGCCTATGTGCTACACCTACGGCGCGGCAAAGGTTTATCTGCCTGTGACGGACAGCGGCGCCGGGTGGAACGAAGTGATGACCGGAGATGACGAGACCCTGGCCGCCTGCTATGCGAGAGCTGCCAGCCTGTACTTCCACAACATTTTCGCAAATACAGTGGATTATAAAACAAAAACCTTGACCTTTACCGAGGAGGAGCTGTACGGCGCTCTGGCGGCAGCCCTGCCCTACGAATTACGCTATCAGGAATTGGAAGAATCCATAGGACTCCAGCGGTTCCTGGCCGCCGGCGAAGAACCGGTTCCCCTCGACGGCAGTAAGGGCGTCATGTTTCCCGTCTGGTATCCGGAGCCGGAAAAAACCGTCTCCTACCTGCCCGTGAGAAACACAGAAGGCGGCGTATCCGCCAGTGTGACCTCTTATATCGCCATCAACAAGAACACCCTTTATCCCAATGAGGCTTTCCATGTGGTGGACGTGATGATGAGCAAAAAATTCCAAAGCAGAGAGCGATTCTGGGAATCAGTGGAATATAAAACCGCTTTAGGTGACCCGGCTGCGATGATCAGCGTATTCAGTTGGTCTGTGGGCCTTCCGGTGTACGACGAGTTTTTGCAGGAAGATCAGCCGTTACAATATGTATATTATATTCTTGAGGAAATGCTGCCGAGATACCATGAATTGCGAGGGAAACTCACCGATGCAAGAATCATCAGCAATGTAGATCAAGCCATAGACCAACTGTACAATGACGCATGGCGCAGCCAGCTCACACCCGGGGACGAACTGAAAAAGCTGGTATCACAGGCTTATGACAAAATGACGCTGATGGCAGGCGAAATGTAAAAGGAGGCAAGAGGTTGACCTACGGTCAACCTCCCGAAAGTTTCCCTGTGGGAAACTTTTGAATGAAGTGTGCAATTCCCAAAGAAAGGAGGCTTTCGCGAAAGCGAAAGCAATGGTTATAAACATGAGAAAAATCTGGAAAGGCTATGTGCTCATTGCGCCGCTGATGTTGGGGTGTCTCATTTTCTTCGCCATTCCCTTTGTGATGGTGGTGCGCTATTCCCTGTTGGAGCACGGGGGATTGGTGAACCGATTTGTGGGACTGGAAAACTATAAGGCTGTGGCGGGAAATCCCACCTTTCAGATGGCCTTCGGCAATACCATGAAATTTTTGGCGGCAGGGCTGCCGCTGATCATGGTGCTGGCCTACATTCTCGCCCTGCTGATGCAGAAACAGGCCGAAAAGCACAAGCTCTTAAAATCCGTGTTCCTCATGCCCTACATCATGCCGGTGGTGGGGACGGTCATGCTGGTGAACGTGGTGTTCGGCGAGACCGGGCTCTGGAACGGACTCTACAATGCATTGGGTCTTCCGATAGAAGATTGGCTGGGCGGCCCGGCGGCGTTTTGGGTGGTGGTCGTGCTGTACCTCTGGAAAAACACCGGCTACAGTGTGATTTTGCTGTTGGCGGGGCTTGTGACTATCCCGGAGGACCAGTACGAAAGCGCCGATCTGGACGGCGCGTCGGCCTGGCAAAAATTCATTTATATCACCACGCCCCAAATGTGGTATTCCGTGTTCTTCGCTCTGGTGTTTTCCGTCATCAACGCCTTTAAGTGCTTCCGGGAAATTTTCCTCGTGGGCGGGCAGTGGCCCAATCTGGACATCTACATGCTCCAGCATTTCCTGAATAATTCTTTTGAAACGCTGAACTACGCCAATTTGTCCGTGGCGTCTGTTTTGCTCTTTTTGGTGGTCACCATTTTCTTTACCGGGTTTTATGCCTTCGTCAAGCGGAAGGAGGTCTAAGCATGAAGAAAAAAACTGCCTTTACGATCATAAGCACCGTGTTTGTCATTCTGTTTGCCGTGGTGTCCATCACGCCCTTTGTGTACGTGGCGGGGAACAGTTTTTTTGCCGTGGGCAGCTTTTCCGTCCGTGGCTACTATGATGTGTTCCTGTCGGACCCCGTCTTTCTTCTTCGCTTCTGGAAAAGCATGCTGATGTGCGCGGCCATTGCGGGGGGACAGCTTTTCGCCTCCGTTTTAGCGGGGTACGGGTTCTCCAAATGCCGGTTCCCGGGGCGGGGCGTTCTGTTCTTCCTGCTGATGCTGTTGATGATATTGCCCATTCAGGTGACCTTAGTTCCCAATTACATCATGCTGGACAAAATCAGCCTTTTGAATACCTATCACGCCCTGATCTTGCCCTCGATCTTCGTCCCGCTGGGCACGTTCATTCTGCGGCAGAGCTTCAATTCCATTCCCGAATCCATCATCGACGCGGCGGAATTGGACGGCTGCGGCATTCCGAGGATCATCGCCCTGATCGCCGTGCCCATGAACAAAAGCGGCATCGTCTGCGTGCTGCTCCTGTCTTTCCTGGACGGCTGGAACATGGTGGAGCAGCCCATCACTTACTTAAAAGATTTCGCCCAGTACCCGCTGTCCGTGGCGCTGGCTTACGCGCCGTCCGCCAGCTCGGTGATTCAACTGGTCTGTTGTCTGTTGGCGTTTCTGCCGCCCCTGTTCCTGTTTACCTATTTCAACAAGGAACTGGTGGAAGGCATCACGCTCGCAGAGGTAAAGTGAGGAGGTAAAGTGAGATGAAGAGAATTGTAGCTTGTATCTTTGCTCTGATTTTCTGGGCCGTTCTCCTTTGCACGGCGCTCTCCGTTCAGATCAAGGAGTGGATGACCCCGCTGGTGTCCACCACTTCCGTATTTTTCAGCCGCGATACCAGCGAAAATACGCTGCCTTTCAGCGCTCTGTTCACCGACGAAACGGGACAGCACATCTATCAGCTTGCGGAAGGAACGGATGTGAATCCCGACACCACCCTGCGGGAATATCCCAGTGAATACTATACGGTTTATCCCGACAGGATCGTGATGGAGTGGGGGGACAGCACGCCGTTTGTCCAATATGCCACCCGCCCGCTAAAGCCGGAGGATACCGTCAAAAAATGGGAGATGCCAATTAAAAAAGGCGACGACACTTGGCTGATTTCATTTCCGGATGAAGTGCCCGTTCTGGAAAGCAAATATCCCCTAGTGGTCACGATTGAGGGTCAGGCGGAAGACGTGTTCCTGGCTACGGCAACTCGCTTCGAGACGCCCTTTGCAGAAACCCGGGCAAAAACATATTTGGACGTGACCCCCAAAGACGCGGAGGAAACGGGGGATCCCCTTTTGGACGCTCTCCTCGCACAGAGCATAGAGTACCATGTGTATTCCGTTTCGGAAATTCAGCAGTTTTTCGGGGAAGTGCCGTGGCTGTCAATGGTGGCGTCTCTCATGATTTTGTCCGTCGGGCTGTGGATTTCTTCCTGTCTGCTGTCAAAGGGCGGGAAAAGGGGGAAAAGGCTCATTGCCGTCAATGCCGCCATCGCCGCAGTGCTGTTCGGCGGAATGATCCTTCTTCTGAATCGAATCGACCTGCCGTCATCCCTGCTCCCGATCCAGACGATTCTGGACGTCGACCACTATGCCGTGGAATTTGCCGACATTTTCCGCACGCTGGAAACCCTGTCCCAAGCCGGAAACACCACTGCGGAAGGGATTTTGAACACGGCGATCGGCCAGCTTCGTCTTTCTCTGGCGCTCCTGATCGTCGCTTTCGTGCTCACCGCAGCAGTGATCCTTCTGGAGTGGTTGCTCCGCCGCCCCGGAAAGCGCAAGGCCGGAAAACACGCCGCTCAGCAATAAACCGCAAAACAGCCGCCGGACAGTGCCCGGCGGCCGCTTTTTTCTAAAGCTTTTCGATTGCCGAAACCGCTTACTTAGCCTGACTTACCGTATAGGGACTTGTGCCCTCCAAAACGGGAAGGACAATCTCAAACACCGCGCCCCGGCTCTCCCGGTTGCGGGCGGAAATGGCGCCGTGGTGGGCAGAGATAATGTCCTTTGCCATGGACAGCCCGATGCCGTAGCCGGCCTTGGTCGTCTCGCCCCGATGGAAACGCTCAAACAGTGTGACAAGCTCCTTCGGAGGGATGCCGGCTCCTTCGTCCGCGATTTGAATGCGGATGTCTTTGCCTTCGTTGAACAGAGAGACGATCACTTTTCCCCCGGAGACGGTGTGCTCCACGGCGTTCTTCAACACATTTTCCAGAGCTTGAGAGAGCCAGAACGGGTCGGCTGACAGCTTGAAGGAATCCGCCCCCTCCAATAAAATCGCGGCGTTTTTGGCGTTGGCAATGGGGGTCAGCTTATCCCGGCAGATCAAAAGTTCCTCTTTCAGATCGACGGGCTCAAAGGCCATGCGGATCTTGCCCTCCGCCAACTGACTGGATTTTAAGATCTTGTCCATTTCCCCGGTCAGCCGTTTCATACAGACCTGGCTCTTTTCCAAAGTGGATTGTTCCGCTTCCGTCGCATGCAGCTCCAGCAGGTCCAGTTGAATTTGCAGCGCCGTCAGGGCATTGTTCATCTGGTGAACCATGTTCTCCACAAAGCGGGCGGTCTGTTTTTCCTGCCGTTTTGCCGCTTCTTGCTGTACGAGCAAAAGCTGCTCCAGCCGGGAGATCATATTGTACAAATTGCTGATGCCGCCCTCGGAAAGAGATTCCGCCATCGGCTTCTGGGAGTATAAGAGGAAATGCTCGATTTGCGCCGTCAGACGGTCTATTTCCCTTTTTTCTCTGCTGCGCCGCACCAGGAGAATACAGCATAAAACGCCCAGCGCCGCCAAAAACAAATACATCATTTCCATACTTATGACACTGCTTTCACATGAGCGAAAGCCACCTTTCTTCGGGAATTGCACATTCCATTTAAAAGCTTCCCGCAGGAAAACTTTTGGGAGGTTGACCGCAGGTCAAACTTCTGCGCAAATAAACCGGAAAGGTCGAAAACTTGTTTCCAACCTTTCACCGCTCCACCTGTACCGCCCAGCGGTATCCGACGCCTCTTACCGTTTCGATATAGGGGCGTCCTTTGCAGTTTCCCAGCTTCTCCCGCAGCCGGCTGACATTCACGTTCAGGGTGTTGGCTTCTACGAAAGAGGAGTCTGTGTCCCACACAAAGTACAGCAGCTCCTCCCGGTTCAGCGCGTGGGGATAGTGTGCGATTAGCGAAGAAACGATTTTCCATTCCACGCCTGAAAGGCTCACCGGCTCGCCGTCCCGCTTCAGCAAATGCTTTTCCATGTCCAACGTCAGGTCGCCGGTTTTTACCGTGCCGGGTTCCTTCCGGGCCGTGCGGCGGAGCAGGGCCTGGACCCGCATCAGCAGCTCCTGCATGCGGAAGGGCTTTGTCAGGTAATCGTCGCCGCCTGCCTGAAAGCCCCGGATCAGCTCCATTTCGCTGTTCCTTGCCGTGAGAAACAGGATGGGCATGTCAGAGAATCGGCGGATCTGGCTGCAAAGCTCATATCCGCTGTCCGTGCCTAGAGAAACGTCCAGAACCGCCAGATCGATTTCTCCGGTTTCCGCGAACTTCAGCGCGTCGGCGTTGGTTTCCGCCAGGTCGACAGTATAGCTCTGCGCGGAGAAAATGTCTCGCAGTCCCTCCGCTACGTTTTTGTCGTCCTCCACCACCAAAATGTGGGCCTGCTGCATGACCGCACCTCCCTTGTTAGACGCTGGATACTGGATGCTGGATAGTATTTTAGCACAATTCAGACGATTTTGCCATCCTCAATGTGAATGACGTGATCCGCCGTTTTCGCGATGTCCAAACCGCGAACAACAGCAGGCTGCTCCGTTGCTTTTAGTATAACAGACAAACCTTACAATTCGATTACAGTTCACCTTACAGTTTTGTAAGGTTACGGCACTTTACACCTTGCAAATGAGATGTGCAAGAATTTCTGCCTGCGCACTTGATAGGGGACGTAGACTCTGATAAAATGAATTCACACTCCTTGATTCCGCAGGAGGACAAAGAATTGACAGCCTCTGCGGAAGAAGTTTGGAACCGGTGCGGAACAGGCCTTGAAAGTGATCGTCAAAAATGGTAAACTACTTTTAAAGACAGTTAAATTTGCGTATTGAGAGGAGGAAAGTTGTTATGACAAAAAGATGCAGGAGGAACTGCTGCCCTTAGTCAAGCAATACAAGCCATCCTTTGAGTTCAACTTCGGGCCGGCTGATGACGACGGGGAAAGCGGCAACGCCTGAGTATTCTAAAATTATTTCAGAAAGGAAGAGACAAATGTACATTTATGATCGGAAAGGTCCGAAGCGGGGAGTTTCGCTGTACAGCTATTCCGCCGAGTTCGGATTTGAAAAGACCTTGGAGGATTGCTTCGAGGACGTGTACGACATGGGCGCTCACGGCATTGAGATTCTGGCCAACACCCACATTGAGAACTATCCCTATCCCACCGACGAATGGGTGGAAAAGTGGCACGCGCTGCTGACAAAATACGAGCTGGAGCCTGTGGAATACGGCCACTGGGTGGATTCCCATGTGCTGCAGGACAGAGACCTGACCACCGAGGAATCCGCAGAATTTTTGGCCCGGGACCTGCGCCTTGCTCATCGTCTGGGCTTCCGCATTCTCCGCACCAAAATGCCCGTGATCAACGGCGCTTTGGAGCCCGTGGAGAATTGGCGGGAAATCATCAAGGCGGTTCTGCCGCTGGCCGAAAAGCTGGGTCTTACCATGTGCCCGGAAATCCACACCCCCTCCAACTTGAAGGGCAAGATGGTCACGGACTATGTGGATTTCATCAAGGAGACCGGCACGAAAGCCTTTGCGCTGAACATCGATTTCAGTGTGTTCCGCAGCCGTTTTGAAGAGGGCGAGTGGAAAGACCCCAATTTTGTCCCCAACGTGCCGGAGGACATCATCCCCCTGTTGCCCTATGTGGCCTGCTGCCACGCCAAGTATTTCCATGTGGACGAGAACTTTGAGGAGACTTTCGTCCCCTACAAGGAAATCCTCACCATTCTCATGGAACACGGCTGGAACGGCTATCTGCTCAGCGAATACGAGGGCGCGGACAAGTACGATCAGGGCTACGAAGTGGGCGAAATGCTCCGCCGCCATCACATTATGATGAAGAACATTCTCGGAGACTAAAGGAGGGCCAAAGCATGGAGAAACAGGTAATTCAATCCACGGGATTTCGGAATATCAAAGAGGACGGCAAGGTGGTAGGCTTCCAGTTGAAGATCCGCCTGCCCTACTATCGGGGCGTGTTTTTGAGCCAGATCAAGCCCGGCAATCTTGTCATTGACGGCGAAACCTACACCAAGGATCAGGTCCTGTGGCGTGTCAACGGCGAGGATTACACCGCCGAAGAAATGCGGGCCGACTGGAAAAATCACTGGCACCCCATGGAGCTGGCCACGCTCATCGTGAAGAAAGAGGGCGGTCTGTCTCAGGGCTATCACGACATCGAGTACGGCTACTGCTGCACCCATTCCTACATGCCGCCCGATCTGGAAAACATGGCCGATCCCACCCGTCCTGAAATCGTGTTCATGCCGGAGATGGGGCACAACATTCACACCAGAAGACTTTTGATTGTCTGAACCGGATAATTTTTTCATCGCACCATATGCAGATCCCCTTTGGAAAGACCCGAAGGGGATTTGTAAAATGGAAAAACCTTGATAGAACAGTAATGATCAGAATTAGGAGGAAACAACATGGCAGAGAAGAAAACCGAGCAGGAGCGTTTCCTGAAGAAGAAGCTCTACGACGTTACGCTTACCTTTGATCCTGCGGATGCGGAAGAAGAGGTAAAAACTGTAGGGCTGATCGGGGAGTTCCTGTTTTACTGGAGCAATCTGAAAGGGAATACCGACGAGCAGGGCATGGTGGAGCACGATCCAAAATACACGCCTGCCCAGTACGAGGAGGGCATGAGCCAAATCGGCGGCAGATATTATCAGGAGATGAAAAAGGATGATCAGACCGGCCTCTTCACCGTGACCTTAAAACTGCCCGCAGGCATGTACCCCTATAGCTTCCTGATCAACGGGGAGCTGGCCGACCCTCAGACAGATGAGCGGATGTCCTGGTCCAATGTGATGACAGAGGACGGAGAACTTCACAGCTTGAAGAACAAGATGTTCGGCATTCCCGATCCCAAGAATCCGCCTTTTGCCCCCACCAAGGACGGCCCCCAGATGAACAGCGAGCTCTATGTGGGCAGTCCCGACGAATGCCCTTGGCTGCCTGCGGTGAACCCCGCCGTCAAGGGAATGGTCAGCTATGTGAGCTATAAGGATATTCTGGGTGATGACCGCACCATGGGCGTGTATCTGCCTGCGAATTACGACAAAACGAAAGAGTATCCGCTGATTTTTGTTTCCCACGGAGGCGGCGGAAACGAAGCGGATTGGTTCTGTCAGGGCGGTCTTGCCAACATCATGGATAATCTGATCGCCGCGAAGAAAACGGAGGAGGCCGTGGTGGTCACTATGAATAACTCCGTCTACGACTGGGAGTTCCCCATCATTGATCAGAACCTGCTCCAATGCATTCTTCCCTATGTGCAGAAAGTGTACGCGGTCACCAACGACCCCAAGAAGATGGCTTTCTGCGGCCTTTCCATGGGCAGTATCACCACCTTGTACACCTACATGCACCATCCGGAACGCTTCCAGTATTTCGGCGCGTTCTCCGGCGGTTTTGCCGGGGGAGAAGGCTTCACGCTGGACAACCCGAAGCTGAAGGAGGTTACCCTGATGATCGGCTCAGCCGAGGAAGATATTGCCTACAATGAGCGTGACATCGGCGTGCCGCCCACGATCCGTGCCCTGAAAGAGGCGGGGATTCCTTACATTCCGTATTTTGTGCCCGGCTCTCACGACTGGTTCTGCTGGCCGGCCATGTTTACTCACTTTGCGGAACGGGTGCTCTGGAAGTAAATTTTCAGAGGAGAAGAAAATGTACTCCGGAAAACTCTGCGCTGAGTGAATTTGACCGGAATTACAAGCACGGTTACGCCCGGCTCTCAAAACGGCAGGAAAATGAAAAATCCCCGGAAACCGCATGGTTTCGGGGGTTTTTTGCGGCGGGAGGCGCTGCGATCGATATCATGCGCCTCAATACGCCCTGCTGTTTGAAGACGGGCTTACAATAAGGGAAATGCATGATTGACATGATTCGCACTTTTGGGTACAATTTTGATTAGTTTTTTTGATGTTTCAAGAGATCCCTCTGAGAGAAATGGGGACGGGAAAAACGGATAAGTTCTTCACAAATGCACTGTGCAGAGCTTGCATTTTTAGGAGGAGAAAGATATGAAATGCCCAAAATGCGGTAAAGAGTTACAAAAGGGAGCAAAGTTTTGTCAGACGTGCGGTAATAGGATAGAAGAACCATCCGATTCACACGAGAACAATCCAAAGAAGAAAAGGAAATATCTCATTCCGCTCACAGCGCTCGTGCTTGTTATAGCAATAGGAGCGGTTGTTTTAGTCTGCAGCGGAATGTTTAAAAAAGAGGAAACGGAAATTGAAAAAGTGCAACAAGGTTTTGAGGACTATTTTGATCTCGAAAACCATGTGTCTGAGGTAATATCAAGTTATAAAAATGCTGAGGGCTATATTGAAAAGGACAGTTTAAACGACTCCATTTCTGCTGTTGGCAATTATGCAAAAGAGTTATATGACAGCAAGGAAATTAAAGACTATGAAGTGACTGAAGGGGAATCCGTATGGATCCAGTTTAACAGCGGAGTAGAATATATCTATATACCGTCTGTAGAAGGCATGGATTCTTCAACAGTATCTACCTATCAGCCTTGTTTGGCTATGTATCACTCAGAACTCCAAAAGTTAGGCGTTGACTGTGTGGACGGAGCGGCAAATTGCGTGGAAAACGTGCTAAACGAGTATCGTTTTAAACACAATTATGACAATGATGCAATTTCGTTAGATGTGCTGAAGAACATGGGAGAAAATGAAATTGTAATATGGCATGGTCACGGCGGTTATAACAGGAAGACTCATTCTGTACTACAAACGGGATTAAAGTTGGATGAGGCAAGGTTTTTGCTTGACCCTGTCTACTATATTCAAAATATGGGGTATACCGACGATTATCTGACCGGACGTATTCTTTGCACGAGTTCGGGATATGCATGTGTGACTTATAAGTTTTTTGATAAGTATTTGCCAAATATGAATTCCGATATTGTTTATTTAGGAGCTTGCAGTTCCGGAAAAGATGATGTTTTGGCAAACACTTTCATCAACAAGGGGGCAAAAACCGTAATCGCAAACACAGAAATCATCCCCACAGTATATAATTTGAACATGATATCGGCTGTTTTCAGCGAATTGACGATTCCCCTGGATAATAAGTATCAAGATGTTCAAACGGCGTTAGCCAGAGCCAAGGATACAAATGCAGACATATACGAAAGGACAGAATGTATTGCCGATGTCAGAATTTGGGGCGAGAAGGGCACCAGGTTATCTGAGGAAGAAATAACTGCAGAAAATGGAACAGAGGGGTCCATAGAGGGACCTCTGCCTGAAAGCGAAGACGTCCGTGCCGTTGTAGGAAATGGCAATTATTCAGTCGGATGCGATGGGGGTACATATTATTGGAAGTATTCAAGCAGCAATATAGACCCTGTATATACCTTGGTTTTTGAAGATAAGAACGGAGATATCAAACAACTATACGACGGGACCAGCCGCAGCGAAATCTATTCACTCCATGATATGCTG
Organism: Acutalibacter sp.; assembly: GCA_022511515.1. GTDB lineage: Bacteria > Bacillota > Clostridia > Oscillospirales > Acutalibacteraceae > Acutalibacter. The sequence goes on along the minus strand of JAFLRP010000170.1, from coordinate 24 downwards.
GTCGTGAATCAGAAAACAGTGGAT
>JAFLRP010000210.1 GCA_022511515.1 Acutalibacter sp. | reverse complement strand
CTCTGTTTGCGAAAAAAATTCTTATTTCCCGAAATATCTCTCCAGCAGACCCTTGAAAGCCTTGCCGTGGCGGGCTTCGTCGCGGGCCATTTCGTGGACGGTGTCGTGGATGGCGTCCAGACCCTGCTCCTTGGCCATCTTGGCCAGCTCGGTCTTGCCGGCGGTGGCGCCGTTCTCGGCCTCTACGCGCATTTCCAGATTCCGCTTGGTGCTGTCGGTGACGACCTCGCCCAGCATCTCGGCAAACTTGGCGGCGTGCTCGGCCTCCTCATAGGCAGCCTTCTCCCAGTACAGGCCGATCTCGGGATAGCCCTCGCGATGGGCCACACGGGCCATGGCCAGATACATGCCGACTTCAGAGCACTCGCCCTGGAAATTCTCGCGCAGGCCCTGGACGATCTTCTCGTCAACGCCCTTGGCAACGCCGACCACATGCTCAGCCGCCCAGCTCATATCGCCGGACTGCTCGTTGAACTTCTCGGCAGCAGCACCGCAAACAGGGCACTTCTCGGGAGCGGAATCGCCCTCATGGACGTAGCCGCAAATGGAACAGACAAACTTCTTCATGGGTAAAACCTCCAAAATATTTTTATTGGGCCGGAAATCCGGCCTGCTTGAAGCAGCGGGGCTTGCCCCGTTGCCTTTACGCCTTTTTTTTGGGAATCCATTCAAAATGGATTCTTACTTCTTTATTCCTGTGTTTCCCTCTGACAATCAGAGCAAACGCCCCGGAAGACCACGCTGGCGGATTCCACCTGACAGCCGGTGCTTTCCGACAGTTTTGTGAGTTCCTCGGGAGCAAAATAATCCTGCCGGATATCCTGTATCCCGTGGCATTTCGTGCAGATGAAATGGGCATGGGGTGCGACAGTACCGTCAAAATGCTCCTGACCGTTGATCACGCCCACACTGGCGGCCTTGCCCTCCTCACAGAAGCGCTTCAAATTCCTGTACACCGTGCCCAAGCTCAGGTTGGGATACCGGGGCCGCAGCGTTTCATAAACCCATTCCGCCGTGGGGTGAACAGTGGTCTTCTGCAGTGTTTGCAAGATCGCCATCCTCTTCTCGCTGAAATTTTCCCGCCTCATCAAAGCACTCACTCCCCTTTTTGCCCGTGTAGCCAGTCTGAGTAAATACAAGAGTCAGCAGCCCGGCCGCTGATTATCTTCTCATTCCGTCGAACATTGTAGCACAATTTTCCTCATTTGTAAATAGGAATGATTCTTATTTTCATTTTTTCGGAAAAAACGGACCGAAGCAAAAGCTGCTGCGGTCCGTACATTTGCAGAATCAGGATTATTCTCCGTCCTCATCGTGGCCGGATTTGGTGGGTTCAGGGGACGGCGAAGTGCTTCCGGCAGGGGAAGCAGAGGTGTTGCCCGGCTTGCCGGGATCGTCGTTATCGGCTCCCGAATTTCCCCCCACGGACTCCGGGTCGTCACTGGGCGCTGAGCTGCCGTCAGGGGCGGTGATGGATTCTCCCGCTCTCAGCTTGTTGTACTCGCTCAGGGTGATTTCCCGCATCTCCGCGTATTCCGCAAAGACATAGGCAGGTTTTCCCTCGTACTCCACCTGATACCAGCCGTCCGCCGCAGCGTCTACCAGCAGGGGCAGCATGGTGTTATATTCCGCCAGACCTAAAATTTCCGCGTCAGTAGAAGGCTTCTTGCGGACATTCAATCCCACGTCGGCCTTGATCCTCACAGCCTTGGCCATCTGGACGGGGGCAGGCGTCACTATGGACGATACCGCCGAGGAATCCAGACCGGAAGAATTGGACGGGGGATCCTTCTTGTCTTCCTTTTTGCCGCAGCCGTACAGTCCCGCCGCCAGCAAACACAGCGCCAGCGCCAAACTCAGCCACCGTTTCATCACGCTTCACCCTCCTTGCCTTTCATGGTTTCCTTATATTTCCCTATTATACAGATTTTGGAAAAAGAATTCAAGCCTTTTCGCCGTATGTTTTTCAGGAAACTTCTTTTCACAAAAGCGGCTTCTTTGTCCGGCAGAGCAATATGTGAAATCTTGCCGTTGGCTTGCAAAAAGCAGGGAAACGTAGTATATTTGGGAGAGCATCTGACTCGTAATATGTGCACGGAAGCTGCGGTCGGGCAGCTAAATGATCGTTTTACTACGACTGACTTCACGGGAGGAAAAAATGATACGGCATATTGTAATGTTCAAATTCAAGGAGACTGCCAACGGCAAAACAAAGGCGGAAAACCTGGCGGAAGCCAAACGGCGCATGCTTTCCCTCAAGGATGAAATTCCTGAGATCGTGGAGATGGAGGTGCGCCTGAGCGTCCCGGGAGCAGCGCCTTCCAATTACGATTACGTGCTGATCTCCAAATTCCGCAGCATGGAGGAACTGGAGACCTACCAAAAACACCCGCTCCATGTGGCGTTCGGAAGTTTTGTAAAGGAGCTGCGGGAGCCTGACGGCAGAGCCTGTCTGGATTACGAGCTATGAGCGACAGAATCTCCTCCCTTTTGACAAATCAGGGACCGCCCCAACTGCGGAACACCATGTCGGCCATTTTCGTGTTGGCGTGGCCCGCCATTTTAGAGCAGATCATGATCACGCTGGTACAGTACGTGGACACCGCCATGGTGGGCTCTTTAGGGTCTGCGGCCACTGCCGCTGTGGGATTGACCGCCAGCACCACCTGGCTGTTCGGTGGACTTTTCGGCGCATCCTCTGTGGGATTTTCCGTACAGGTCGCCCAGCATTTGGGGGCGGGAAGAAATGAGGACGCCAAGCGGGTGACATGGCAAGCTTTGCGGTTTACCGGCATTTTCGGCGTGCTGGTGGGTGCGATCGGCGTGGCGCTGTCCTTCCCGCTACCCGCCATTCTGCAGGCCCAGGAAGGTATCCGGGCCGATGCTTCCCTGTACTTCCGCATCATGGCCTGCGCCATGCCCTGCACGCTGGCTGCCAACATGTTCAGCGCCATTCTACGCTGCGCGGGGGACACCAAAACGCCCATGATTTTGAACGTCCTTATCAATGCCCTGAATGTCTGCTTGAATTTTCTGTTCATCTATCCTGTCCGCACCGTTTCCCTGTTCGGGACGTCCTTTACCATGTGGGGCGCCGGGTGGGGCGTGGGCGGCGCGGCCTTTGCCTCTGCCCTCTCCACGGCGACGGTCAGCGTCCTGTTTTTGCTGGTGCTGTTTCATAAAAAATCTCCCATCCGCATTTCCGTGAAGCAGCGGTATCCCTTTGAAAAGGCCTGCTTGCTCACCGTGTGGCGGCTGGGTCTACCGGTGGCGCTGGAGCGCACGCTGACCAGTCTTGCTCAGGTCATCATCACCGGGCTCATTGCCGGGGTGGGCACGGTGGCGGTGGCGGCCAATCATCTGGCGGTCACGGCGGAATCTTTAAGTTACATGCCCGCTTTCGGCGTCTCCACGGCAGCCACCACTCTGGTGGGACAATCCATCGGTGCGGAGAGAAAAGATTTAGCAAAGCATTTCGCCCGGTTGATTTCTTGGCTGGGCATCGGCGTTATGACCTTGGGAGGAGTGATCCTGTACGTGTTCGCGCCCCAGCTTATCATGATTTTCTCCTCGGAGCCGGAAGTCATCGAGCTGGGCACCCAGATCCTGCGCATCGTGGCATTTGCGGAGCCGCTGTTCGGCGCATCTATTGTGGCCTCCGGCGCACTTCGGGGGGCGGGGGATTCCAAGGTACCGTTCCTGCTGAGCCTTGGGACCATGTGGGGCGTGCGGGTGACCTTGTCCCTGCTCTTGGTGAAGCCTCTGGGTCTGCCCGGCGTATGGCTGGCCATGACAGCGGAGCTCTGCGCCCGGGGATTGGTGTTCATGATCCGCCTGTACCGGGGACGCTGGCTCAACATCGATCTATTCCGCCAAAAGACAAAAAACTCATAAAAAGACTTTACAATTTGTCCGATTTGTGATAGGATACTTGTGTTGTTTTGAAATGTACGATAAAAAAGCAACACACCTTTGGGCCCGTAGCTCAACTGGGAGAGCGCCAGGTTCGCAATCTGGAGGTCGAGGGTTCGATCCCCTTCGGGTCCACCAAAGAAGAACTCTGATTTTGATACAATGTGCATCAAAGTCAGGGTTCTTGCTTTATATCCCAAAATTGCTATACTTGTGGAGCTTGCCCTGGGGAAGCTTCAAAGAAAAACCCGGCCAGGTAGTTTTTCCTGATCGGGTTTGAGTGTTTGTGGGGCCTTTTGGGAGTTGCGATGACCCATGTAATCGTTGAATTATTGCTGTAATCGTTAAGTTGTAGGAGCAATCGTTAAAATGTTGGGGTAATCATTAAACCGCAGGGTTAGGAGCATAACTGCTGCCTTTCCATATCCCTAAAGCAGGCTACGCGCGCTATTGAGGAGATCGCCCGGAAGGAACGTAAAACGGTCGCGCAGGTCCGGGCAGATATGGTTGAGACGATGATGTCTGGCTGGAATAACCCTGAGCCCCAGGTCCAGGAAATGTGGAAACAGATCCCGTGCGAGGGTGATATGCCTACGCCGGAGGAAATGATTGTCTGGGCCAAGCACCGGGTGCAAAACGGCTCTGACTCATAAGTAGGGGCTTTCATTCTGGGCAGAGATTTGGTATAATCACAACTGTATAAATCGGGATTTACAGAAGTACGCAGAAACGCTTGCAGAGCCAATACAGCATTTTGCAGATGTACTGGCGGAAGAACTAATGCAAACAAAGGAGATCAGACAATGATTGCTCTTGTAAAACCTTGTGAAAAGTATCTGCAATCATACATTGAAGCTTACGATGAGTATAAGCAGAATGATGTGAAAACTTATGCTTTTGATGATGCCAGAGCTTATAACATCTTTGAAAAATACGACAACTATAGGCATGAACGGAATTTGAAACCAAACAGAGTTGGTTCTGATTACTACTGGTTGGTTGACGAGGATAAAAACTACTTTATTGGAGAAATAAGTATCCGTCATAGATTGACCGACGATCTCAAACGATATGGAGGACACATAGGATACGGGATTCGATTTTCCGAATGGAATAAAGGATATGGAACCTTAATGCTTCGACTTGCGTTGGAAAAAGCAAAAAATTTAGGAATAACAACCGTCTTAATTACCTGTAATGACGGTAATCATGGTTCTGCAAAAGTAATGGAAAATAACGGATTGGTCTTGCAGGACAAAATTTCCAATATTGTAAACGGGCATACAATAACCACCCGCAGATATACAAAGCAGATATGAGTGGAGAAAAATTATGGATAAGTTATATCAATTAGCAGATAAATCGCAATATAACTACATGAAAACAACCGACAAAGGGTAAGATGCACCCCCCAAAACGCCAGTTACACCCCCTAACGGGAAAAGGGGGTGCATTTGTATCAAAATAAGGGTCAGTCTTCAAAGAAGAACTCTGATCTTGATACAATGTGCATCAAAGTCAGGGTTCTTGCCTTATATCCCAAAATCGCTATACTTGTGAAACTTGCCCTGGGTGAGCTTCAAAGAAAAACCCGATCAGGTAGTTTTGCCTGATCGGGTTTGGGTGTTTGCGGGCCTCGTGAGATTCTTGTAATTGTTATTCTATTGGGTCAATCGTTAAATCACATCGATGGATTAAGCAAATCGTAACTGCCCCATATCAAGTAACGACTTAAAAGAATCATACATGGGCAATGTTACATAGTGGGATAAGTTTAATTTTTCTTCAGTTTTCATCAATTCCTTCAAAGATAAGGAACCAACTATCTTATCAAAATCAATGCGTTCAAGAATTTTCTTTGTATATGGCCTCTTTGCATCTAGAAAAGCTATACTTGTAAGAAACCCTTGGACTTTTTCTGAATTGAGTAAAAGCATTGCAACATAAGCCATATCATAGCTATCAAAACAGATAAAATAACTTGTATCATCCGTCATAACAGGCCTGTCATCATCTGAGTATAGAACTGAAAATAAAGGCTGCTTATAAAAACCACTAACCCCTACTTTATATTTTGAATATGAATAATCGCCCACACCGAACATGGAAAATATAGGTGCGCCCTTGTAAATTGAACTTTTCCTGCTTTCAAAAAGCTCAACGTTATCATTAAGATACTCCCACGTTTTAGGTACATCACGCTCGAGGTGCTTTGTTTCTTCACGAGTTTTCTTTTGTGTCACAATAACATATTTAGAAAAGCTGTGAATGACAGGGGATTTAAACATGCTGCTCTTAACCAAAGGGAAAACCATATCATTTTCGATATGAACTGTTTCCTGTTTCCCGTTTTGGAGCGTTCCATCTCGTATTGTTAATTCCATTACTTTTGAACAATCATGCTTAATACCTTGCCGCCACTCAAAACAACACCGGCCATCAAAGTTTTCTGTATCAAGGTCCAAATTACTGTAGAAGTGACCGTCTAAATATCCAAACTGTGATTTAAGTATTTCCGGCTTTTCAAAGTCATAAACGCAGCAAATGTCTGATGAAATAGCCTCATCTGTCAGCTGAATTAAAAGTACACAGGCACTTGCATTTATGCCAAACACCTTTGCAGCGTCAAATTCTAAAATATCGCAAGATGAAAAATTGATATAATTTCGTCTCAATTCCTTGAAAATATTTCGCGCGACTGATGTTTTGCAGAGCATAGATATAACGGTGTTTGTATCTCTGTACTCGTTTATAAGTTGCAAAATAATATATTCGCAAATATCAAAATTACTGGCGCCCGTTATAGCGTCAATTCCTTTCAATCCTTTAAAATTTCTCTTTATGGGTAGATTATCGGAACCAAGAGAAGATAATGTGCTGTTCGTTACCCACGGGGGATTGCCAATAACCAGAATTTCCCTTTTATCTTTTATTAATGCCTTTGACGAAAAAGCAAAGAAATCTGAATTAATAATATTTACTTTTTTATCGCTAATAGTTTCTCTGCAAATTTCACAATACTTTGGGTTTATTTCAATTCCGTAGTATTCGTTAGCGTTAAATAATAAGCTACTTTTAAGAAAGCTACCAATACCACAAGTTGGCTCTACGATCGCGGACGGTTTGATATGGTGGTAATCTTTCAGATAAAGACAAACCTTTTCTGCAAAATCAACAGGAGTTTGATAATCACCGTATTCGCGTTTACCATTCATAATTAACAACTCCTGGAATGCGGTTATTTAATGCGATAACTCTTGTATATTGCAACCGCCATTGCAACGCATTACTAATAGTTAGATAACCTTGTTCTGGAGGGCAAGCAAGGATTTCATCGGCAAGATCATTATAAACGATTTCATCCCCGGGAACATTTTTATCTTGTAGAAACCCAATAATATCTTCCTTGATTGCGCCATCATATACCATTTCACGCAAACGCTTTGTAATGGTAAAATCAGCTGTCCTTTCCTTGTCGATAAATGCACAATGGGTAAAATGTAAGGTGCATGAATTATTCGTATCATACTTTTCATAAACAAAGACTAATAGATTATATCCTAATCCAAAAATCTTTTGCCGCGCATTCTTAAAAGGGCAACTGGATTGCGGCTGTGTAATAGATGTAACTTTAATATCCGTCTGAATATCAACGCCGGGTAAATCAATTCCTTTTGCACTGCTGCCTATTTCAACGATATATCGTGATTGAAGAAACTTCTGGAATTTGTGTTCAACATAGGTTCCAACAGCTTTGCCGTCAGTAACTCCTATTAGTTCAACGTGATTTTCACGACTTTCAATTTCGCAAAAAAGGTGTGCGGATTCAATGAGTTCATTTATCGTCAATACTGTTTTCATAGTGCATATCCCCTGTTCATATCTGTAGGTATGATTCTATATTATAACACAAGATCTTGATCATTTCAACATACATACCTTAACGGATATGCACTTCCTAACGTCAAAAAAGGGGGCACTTATATCAAAATTGAGGTCAGTTTCCGAAAAGAAAAGCACCCCTTGCGGGTGCTTCTCTTTTTGGCAAAGCGGGATTGAACCCGAGAGGGGCGCTGGTCGCTGGTGGCGACCGTCCAGCGCTGGTCTACGCTTCGCTTCGGTCGGTTCTGGACGTGTCCCACCGGGACACAGAACCTGAGCCGACAGGCGAGTTCTGCCCGTTAAGGAAACATTCCAGTGGCACATTTTTAGGGCAGAGCGGCGAGACGGATACTGTTGCGGAGCAACGGTCGGCGAGCCACCAGGCGCGAAGCGCCCGGTCGATCCCCGTCCATAACCAGCACTCACTAAAAAAAGAAAATCAATTGAAAGATCTGCCCTGTAAACCACAGACAGCGGCAGAGAACACAAAAGGGCGAAGCAGTTGCTTCGCCCTTTCGGTTTTCGTTCCTATTTCAGCTTTTCTTGCTGATCAGTCCATTCCAGCCACATTGCGGCAGTAGCGCATCAGGATCGATGCACTTTCGACGCGGGTCGCCTTGCCGCCGGGAACCAGAGTGGTGTCGGTGCGGCCGGTGATGAGATTGGCGTCGTTCGCCCACTTCATGGCTTCCAGCGCCCAGTTGCCGATCTTGCCAGCGTCGACGTAACCAGAAAGGTCAGCCTGGCTGCTCAGATCATAGCCCTTATACCGGGCATAGCGGTACAGGATGGACGCCATCTGCTCGCGGGTGACGGGATCGTTGGGTCCGAACTTGCCGTTTCCGTAACCGCTGACGATCTTGTTGTTATTGCCCCAGGCCACAGCCTTGGCGTACCACTGGCTGGCGGGCACGTCGCTGAAGGTCGTGCCGGCAGTCACAGCGGGAGAACCTTCCAGACGGTACAGAATGCTCACGATCATGCCGCGGGTGGTGGCGGTGTTGGGCTCGAAGGTGGTCGCGCCCGTACCGGACATCAGGCCGTGATTGACGGCATAGGCCACAGCATTGCGATACCAGGCCTTGTCGTCCAGATCCTTAAAGCGGGTACCGGGGGTGATGAATCCGGCATCAATGGTGACTTCCTCGGAATCGGGCATCACAAAGGTGTAAGTGCCGTCCTTGTTGTCCACAACCTTGACGGGGTTGCCGTCAGCATCCGTAACGGTGATCTCGCCGGTGATGAAGCCCTCGCTGGGTTCGGGCGTCACAGTGACAGTATCTCCGGGCTCGGCATAGGAGGTATCAACGCTCACAGAACCGTTTTCGGAGGAGTCATCAGAAATACTGATGTTGCCGCTTGAGGGAGGAGCAGGAGGAGTGACCGGCTGCTCCACATCCAGCACATTCAGGAGCAAGGCGGGCCATACATCTCTGCCTACATTGCCCAGATAGCTGGACTTGTAGGTGTCGGTGTCCTCGTCATAGACAAGGCGGTACAGATCGTTGGTCATACCGGTCATCATGGAGTAGTACAGCGCGCCGTCATAGTCCACGACTACGTTGGAGTAGGGCAGGCCGTCATAACCTGCGATCGAAGCCGTCAGGTCGCTTTCGGCGGAGCCGTACAGGAAGGTGTAGCTGCCTTCTTCCTCGTCCCAGAACATTGCGAATTCCCAGACGGTGTTGGCAGTGTCGATGACATAAACGGTGCAGTCGCCGGAATAAACCTCTCCGTCTCCGAAGTCGTACTCCCAGGGCTTATCCAGAACGGCAACGCCCATGAGATAGGCTCCGTTCAGCAGGGAGGAAAGGTTCCAAACGCTCCAAGAGGCAGCCTCGTTGGGATCATCCGGCCCAGCGAGATAAGGTCCGTAGGTGTAGAACACGCCGTCCACAGCCTCGCTGTAGTTGGAGGTAGACCAAGGAGTGATCGCGTTGTTAGCCGGATTGGCCCAGCTAACGGGACCGGAAATCACCTTACCGGTGGCCTTATCCATCTTGTACATATTGCTCGAGGTGTTCAACAGGTAGAAACTTCCGCCGCTCGCATCGGAAACCGCCACGGGATACTGAGCCACGCTGCCGCCCATGGTCAGCTTGCCGGAGCTCAGGTCGTAGTCAAAGAACCTGGGATTGCCGCTGTCGTCAGCCAGCACGCCGGTGAGCACCTTCTCGATGGTGAAAACGGTGACCTGGCAGGTAGCGGTCTTGGAGGGATCCATCTTCGCCGCAGCGGTAATGGTGGCAGTGCCCTTGGCCACGCCGGTGACCACGCCGTTGGCGTCAACCGTGGCGACCTTGGTGTTGCTGGACTTCCAGGTCACGCTCCGGTCTGCCAGGGTCATGGGATTGGCCTCGGCATACAACTGATAGGTGTTGTGGGCCAACACTTCGATGGCGTCCTCGCTGATGGTGACGCTCTCCACCTCAGCGGTGGCCTCGACGCCCACAAACAGACGGTATACGTTGAGGTTCTCGGCATAGTCGAACAGAGCGATCTTGTAGACGCCCTCCTCCAGCTCGTCGAAGGAGATGGGAACGATCTCGTTCTCGTCGTAGTCGCCGGTGTCCTCATAAAGGTCAACAAAGGTCTCGCCGTCATCGGCGTACAGGTCCACCTCGGCCACATAGAACTTATCCTGGGCGTTGAAGCTGATGGTGTAGCCATCTTCCGTCTCCTCGACCTCGGGCTCGCCGCCGACGATCTCGGGAGCGGTGCTGTCCATGATGAAGGAGGTGGTCAGGTAGGCGCCGTTGCCCAGAACGCCGTCGGTCAGGACGTCCCAATCATACTCGCCGTTTTCGTCGGCATAGTATTCGGGAGCGCGTACCACGGAAATATCGACCTCGGTGCCGTCCTCCAGCACCTTGCCGTTTTTGTCCGTGCCGAACCAGTCGATGGACTCATAGCCGTAGTAGTACTGGAAGGAATCGGAGGTGCTGTAATAGAACGCGCCGTACTCGCTGCCGAAGTCCGGAGTGCGGTAGTAGACGTCTCCGGTCTTCGCGTCGGTGACCTGGCTCATGCCGTTGCCGGCATTGCGGATCATGGCGTAGTAGTAATCACTGACGCCGGTGTCGGCGCTCAGGTAATCATTCCAGCGATCGCCGGTACCCTTACCCATGAGGAAGTATTCGCCCTCGCCGTCCAGCAGATAGTTATAAGTCAAAAGGTAGCTCTGGGGACCGGTCTGAATAGCGTCCTGATCATAGTACAGATAGGGAACACGGTCGTCTCCGCCGTAGACCTGGTCGGCCAGAGAGCCCACATCGTACATAGAGGGATCGGTCCAACTGCCATAGTAGCCCAGCACGGGGAAGCTCAGCTCGGGAAGCATTGCACCCTCGTCGTCGCTCACGGGCGTGGCGAAGATGTAGGCCTCTACATAACTGCCGGCATCGTCGTAGTAATTGGTCATTTCTTCTTTATCCAGCGTAATGGTAGCGGTAACGGTTACGCTGCTTCCGGCAGGCACCGTGACACTGCTCTGGTCGAAGCTCACTTCAGCTTCCTCCAGCGGATAGACCCAGGTGTCCAGGAACGTATCGCCGGCACGATTGGGGAACACATCCTGCGTGAACACATCAGCGTCCAGCTCGTATTCATGAGCTTCCGCATCCATGTTGTGCAGAGTAAAGGTGACTTCATACTCACCGTTCTTTTCGGGATCGTCGCCCAGCTCGGCCTTGACCTTGCCGTCGGCCTGTCCGTCCACGGTGATGACCACCGGGGTGCTGACAGCAGCCGCTACATTGATCAAACCTGCGCCCTGCTGGAAGACGGGGTAGTAATAGCCGCTGGACTCTACCTCCACCTCACCGGCGTCATCTACGATGGGGGTGGCGGTGGACATGAGCAGGGCCTGAGTCAGAGCACGGGAATTGAGCCCGTCAACGCTGACCTTTTCTTCCTTGATGTACTGCTGTACCAGAGCGGAAATACCGGCCACCTGGGGAGCAGCCATGGAGGTACCGCTCATCAGCTCGTAGGCCGTGCCGCCCTCCGGCAAACCGTTAACAGAGTAGATGTTGCCGCCGGGAGCAGTGATCTCGGGCTTCAGGCTCAGATCGCCGGGGATACCCCAGGAGCTGAAGGAGCTCATGGTCTTATGTTCGGAATCGCCCTCGAACACAGTGGCCGCTTTCTTAACGGTCACAGTGCCGGTGATGTACTGAGGAGTGACAGGCTGCCCCTTGGCATCCGTGATCTCAACGCCGGGAATCGTCGTCTTATCGGCAACGGAATTCCAAATCTTGTTGGCGTCGGCCTGGAGCAGGGAGATCACCGGGACGTTGCCCACATAGTCGCTCAGATCCATGTTGATGGTACCGGCCTGGTTGTTGCCGATGATCACAGCGGCCGCACCGGCAGCATAGCCGGCATTGCCCTTATCTGAGAAGGATGTGGTGCCGCGCCAGGTGATGTAGACCTTGCCTTTGATCTCGTCAGCCAGTGCCTTAACAAGTTCGTCATCGTGACCGGCTGTTTCAAAGTTCACCATGATAAACGGAATGTCAACGCCCTCGCCGGTCGTATCCAACGAGCCGATGGGGGGGTTCGTATAGGAAGATTCCGTGTAGCCATAGTCCTCTCCGTTCACGCCGACGGTGGGGCTGATCATGCCCGCGTTATCCACGGAGGCCACGGTAAAGGCATTGGTGTAGGAACCGGGAGAACCGTCGGTGGAGAAGTTCACACCGTCGCTGTAGAGATAGCCATAGGGGGTATTTTCCGCCCAGTAGCTTGAGTTGCCGGCGGAAATGGTGACCACGGTATCGCTGTCAGCCAGGCTGTCCATAATATCCTGATAGATATCGCTGGTGGCATGTCCTGCCATGGCGCTGCCCAAGGACAGGTTGATGGCGTCCGCGTCCATGACGATGGCGTCCTCGATGGCGACCATGTAGTCGGAATCGTAAGCGCCGCCGCCCTTGCCGAACACTTTCATGACCAGCAACTGGGCGTCGGGAGCGTTACCGGCGGTCTTGACCGCCTCCAGAGCTTCCTCATACTCGCCGTCTTTGTTGGTATCCACAAAACGGTTAGCAGCGGCAATACCGGCCACATGAGAGCCGTGCTCGCCTTCTCCGTCATTGTCGTGGGTCACGTCAAGGTCGCCGTCCACATAGTTGAAGGCGAAGGGGACCTTGCTGGTCAGATACAGCTTGGAAGCGTCGCTGACCTCACTCTTGATGTTCAGATCCTTGAGCTTGGTTTTGATCTCGTCCACGGTCATCAACTGGCTCTTGTCAAAATCCTCCAGCGAATCGATGGCGTGGTCAAAGGCGCCGGCGTCAAAGGACTGATGGTCGGTATCCAGACCGGTATCGATGATAGCCACTCTGGTGCCTGCGCCGGTGTAGCCCGTGCCGTCGGCCCATACAGCCTTGCTGCCGGTCATTTCACCGGAGATAGCCATGTTGGGCTCCAGCTCGCCGCCCTTGGAAACCACGGCGGGAGCATACTGCTGCTCCTCGACGACCTTCGCAACACCGGGCAGCTCAGCGATCTTGTCGATGGCGATGACCGGTACATTGGCGGAAATGATGTTGGCCGCCAGCGTCAGATTCCAGACCACGTCCAGCTTGTTGCCGTTCAGGACCTTGCTTTCAATGGTCTTCTGCATAGCAGTCTGATTGGCGCGCAGCTTTTCGCGGTAGCTTCTGGCCTGAGCGTTCTGCCCAATGCCCATGGTGGAATAGCCCGCTTCAATGGTGGAAGGCTCTTCCAGGACAATGGACACACGGATCAGTCCGTTTGCGTTCAGCTCCTCCTTTTCAGGAGCCAGTGAGGGGCCGTCCTTTTTGGCTGAAAGCCGGCCGCCGTTGTGGGGCGCGGTGGCGCTGACCTCACTGTTGTCGATCTTCTCGATACGGGCGGTGACAGCTCCCTTTGCCGCGCCGGTGCCGGCAGCGGACGCAGGAACCGTCAAGCTCAGCAGCATGACCACTGTCAAGGTCACTGCCAAGACCCGCCGGAGAAGCCGCGTTTTCTTCGTCTCTCGCATAAATTTTCCTCCTTGCCGAAAAGATATCCTTTTCGAAAATTCAAGTAATAAAAATTTTATCACAAAATCCCCGGGATTGCAACCCGTTTATGCAATTTTTTCCACCTAAACTTGCATTTGTGAAAAGTGCAATATTATTCACGGGAATTGCGGATATTATTGTATGTATACATAACCCGCCGGACATCCGCGCGGGCCGAAACACAAAAAAGAGACCCCTCCTGGGGTCTCTTTTTCCCGCGAATTGTGAAAAAATTCAGGCGGCCGGTCTCACCGGCGCGGTTCCGGCCAAAAGCTCAGATGCTGCCTGCCACCTCGTAAGCGTCCCAGATGGCATACATGATGTTGGACACCCGGTTGGCGTCGCCGATCTGGTACAGCTCCGCCACGTCGCCCTGAAGCTGCTGATACAGCCCGTTTTCGCTCTTGTAGCCGATGCACAGGATCACGGAATCCGCGTCGATATGCTCCTCCTTGCCGTCCTTTTCGACGACAGCCCCGGCAGCGTCTACACCTTTCAGGCTGGCGCCGCATACCGTTTCGATGCCGTTAAAGGGAATCAGCGCTTCCAGCATCTCACTGTTGGCGTGGCAAAGCGGGCCGTTCACGGCAAGGAGCTTCTCCAGCGCCTCCACAATGGTGACCTCTACGCCCTTCTGCGCCAGCCATAGAGCGGTCTCGCAGCCCACCAGACCGCCGCCAACCACCACGGTCTTTTTACCGGGATCGGCTTTGCCCAGCAGCACGTCCTCCGCCGCCAGCAGATTTCCGCCCTCCAAAGGCAACATCCGGGGACGGGAACCGGTAGCCAGCACCAGCGCGTCAAAGGATTCCTTCTTGATCTCCTCGGCGGTCATGCGGGTGTTCAGCCGAACCTCCACGCCCAGCTCATTCAGGGTGTGGGCGTACCATTTGGCCAAAGCGATATCGTCTTCCTTGAAATCCGGCGCGCCGCCGGGGATCAGATTGCCGCCCAACTCGCTGCCCGCTTCGCACAGCACCGGGGTGTGGCCCCGCAGAGCCAGCACTCTGGCGGCTTCACAGCCGGCAGGTCCGCCGCCGATGATCAGCACCTTTTTGGGCTTCGCAGCAGGTACCAGTCTGGCGGCACGCTCCCGGCAGGCGGCGGGATTCACCGCACAGGCCAGAGCGGAATATTCCTGAATGCGCCCCATGCAGCCCTCCTGGCAGGAAAGGCAGGGACGGATGGATTCGACTTTCCCGGCACGGAGCTTGTTCACGTAATCCGGGTCTGCCAGCAGGGGGCGGCCCAGAGAGACGATGTCGCAGGCGCCGTCCTCCACAGCCTTGGCGGCCATATCCGGGTTATCCATGCGCCCGGCCAGAATGATAGGCACGTCCACGGTTTCTTTCATCAGCTTTCCGTATTCGATGTAAAGGCCCTTTTTCTGATACATGGGCGGATGGTTCCACCACCAGGCGTCGTAGCAGCCCACGTCCACATCTAAACAGTCGTAGCCGTAGCTGACCAGCAGCTTGGCGGCCTCGATGCCCTCGGGCAGATCCCGGCCCATTTCCACGAATTCCTCGCCCGGCAGAGCTCCCACCCGCCAGTCCTTCATAAAGCTCTTGGGGCTGTAGCGGAGGGCCACCACGAAATCCTTGCCGCAGCGGCGCTTGATCTCCTCCACCACCTCTCTGGCAAAACGCAGGCGGTTTTCCAGCGACCCGCCGTACTCGTCGGTGCGCTGGTTAAAAATGGCAATGGCGAACTGGTCCAGCAGGTAGCCCTCGTGGACGGCGTGAATTTCCACGCCGTCAAAGCCCGCCCGCTTGGCGTTGAACGCACCGTCGCCAAAGCTCTTGACGATCTTGTGAATTTCCTCCACCGTCAGCTCCCGGCAGACCTTATCCAGCCACCGGTGCATGATGGGAGAGGGCGCTACCGGCGGGTACTCGCCCAAATTGGTGGGGATGGTCACCCGGCCGAAGCCGCCGGACATTTGCAGCCAAATTTTCGATCCATAAGCGTGGATGCGCTCGGTCATTTCTCTGGCAGTCCGCACGAACTGCACCGGATTGTAGGTAGGGCTGGGGCAGTTGGGCATGCCGTGCTCTTCCACCTCGTTGTCCACAAAAGTCACGCCGGTGATGATCAGCCCTGTTCCGCCCTTGGCACGCTCGGTGTAATAATCGATGCCCCGCTGGTTAAAGCCGCCGTCGGCATCGCCCAATCCCAGAGGGCCCATAGGCGCCATGGCAAAGCGGTTTTTCATGTCCATCTTGCCAACACCGGTTTCCTCAAACAAAATCTTGTGCTCCTGCTTCATTCAATCCACCCTTTCTTATGTTTCTTGGTTATAAAATAATTATAATAAATCCCGCCGGGAAAATCAAGAAATCAGAGAAATGTAAAATTTCATATCTTCCGGAAAGACAAAACGGGCCTTTCCCCTGTATTTTCAGGGAGAATCGCACTGTGAAGGACTTGACCGCTCCACTTGCAATATGAGCTTTCATATGCTAGAATAATGCGAAGAAAAACAGGGAAGGGATTCTTGAGTTGCGCTCAAATTACAGGGGGAATCGGGTTATGAGGAAAGACAAGCTTTTGGCCGGCATCCTGGTCTTTTGTCTGCTGCTGGGTATGCTGCCGATCACTGCGGCAGCCGACACAGCGGAAGACACGGCCGAAGCATATTACACGACAGAGGAGAACGGGAGCATCACGGAGGACTCCTCCGGGGAAGATTCTGAAGATGATCCTGAAAAAGACCCGGAAGGCGATCCTGAGGACGAACCGGAAACCGAGCCTGAAAAAAAGCCCGCGCCAACTTCTGCGGCCACGCCTAAAACGCAGTTTACGCCTTTAGAGGGCTATCTGGAGACAGAAGATCACTTGGTGTACATCAGCGGCGACGATGACCTGGTCCACCCCGACGGCAATCTGACCCGAAGTGAAGCCGCCGTCATGATCTACTCCCTGCTGCGCACAAAGCCTGAGGCGGCCGCCTTGCATTTTGCCGATGTGCCGGAGGGCGCCTGGTATCAGAAACAGGTGGACGCTCTGGCGGAACTGGGAATCGTGGTTGGCGCAGGCGAAAGTCTCGACGGCCCATTGTACAAACCCAATGCCAAGATCACCCGGGCGGAGTTCGTGACCATTCTCTCCAAATTCTATCCCAGAGAGACCGGCGGCGCCGATTTTACTGATCTTGATCCAAAGGCATGGCATTATCCCTTTATGGTGAACGCGATTCTCAAGGGCTGGCTCAGCGGCTACGGCGACGGCACCGTGCGTCCGAACAGGAGCATCACCCGTGCCGAGGCGATCTCCTTGCTGAACAGGATGCTGGGACGTTCCGCCGACAAGGCCGAAATCAATGCCTATGACAATCACGGCAAGATTTTTCGGTTTATCGACCTGCCCCTGACCCATTGGGCCTATTACGACATCATGGAAGCCTCCATTCCCCATACCCCCAAATTGGGTTATGTGGGCGGAGAAGTCTGGACGGAATTTACCGTGCCTGTAGCTGTCAGAGAGCCCGGATACCGGCTGTACAGCGGAAGCCTTTATAAGGTAAATGCGGACGGCTGTTATGTGAGAGATCTGACCGACGGCGTGCTGCGTTTCGGCAGCGACGGCAAATACACCACCGGCAACGATACGCTGGACTCCTATCTGAGAAGCGCGGTGCGGTCGAACACCGTGGACAGCGACACGCTGGAAAACAACTGGAAACGGCTGTACAAGTACGCCGGGGGAAGCAATTTCCGCTATTTGGCCCGTGAATATCTGAACGACGGCCAGACCGGCTGGGAGGTCGATAAGGCCCTGCAGATGTTCCAGACCCGCAAGGGAAACTGTTACAATTACGCCGCGGTCACGATGTTTCTGGCCCGCAGCATGGGCTATCAGGCCACGGCGCTGGCGGGATACGCGTATATGCCGCAAAACGGCCACTATGTGGGACATGGCTGGACGCAAATCACCATTGACGGTGTGGATTACGTGGCGGACCCGGAGCTGCAATATGTCTTTGTCGAACAGAACGGCGGACCCAGTTGGGATCTGTTCATGAAGCGCTACAGCTCCCTGACCGTGCCGATCTATCGGTGGAAGGGCGTTGTGCTCCAGTAAGGAAAGAGGAGAATTTTTATGAAACGATTTTTTGCATTTCTGATGGCGGTCCTGCTGCTCTTGTCCATAGCCGCCTGCGGCTCTTCGGAGGAGGCGGAAAACCAGAGCATCGCAGATTCCTCGGCGGCGGTTTCCGATGGAGCAAATGCCGGCATGTTGATGAAGAATCCCATCGCCACGGTGCCCCCTTCGCCGTCCCCAAAGGCCACGGAGAAGCCCACACCCACACCCACGCCGACCCCTACTCCTACTCCTACTCCCACACCGACGCCGACCCCCACACCTGAGCCCACACCTACGCCGACGCCCGTTCCCACCCCCACGCCTGAACCCACTCCCGAGCCTACGCCTGAACCTGTCGCGGCCAATCCCTACGACTACATCGGCAGCAGCATCGATGCCTTCTACGCGGTGTTCGGCTATCCCAATTCCAGCACCTACGGCACCAGTTGCTATGGTCCCGGCGAGGACGGCATTCTCTATTACAGCGGATTCACAGTCTACACCTACCGTGAGGACGGCGTGGAAAGCATTATGGATATCGAATAAAAACCGGAACATAAAAAATCCTCTGACGCAGGCAAAATACGTCAGAGGATTTCTTTTTTCTGTTAAAACTGGAAATACACGAAGTCCTGAGGAGCAAAGCCCTCGCCCCAAGAGCCGAAAATCAGAATGGCCGCCAGAATCAGGAAATACACGGCATACCGTACCGACACGAAACGGTTGATTTTTGCCATCAGCCCCCATTCGGTGATGAAATAGTCCGCTGTCAGCAGCACCACGGTGCAAATGCCCAGCATCCACAGGGTTGGGACGGTGATATTCAGCAGCATCAGATCCACGGTAAAGCCGGTCTGAGGCAGGGCAAGAAGGCTCTGGAAAATCGCGGCGGCGTCGGTGAGAGAGTTCGCCCGGAACAGCACCCACGCCAGACAGGTCAGGAAAAACGTAAAAAGGATGCGGAAGACGTGGAGGGCGGGATTTTTCTCCCCGATATGCAGCAGGGACAAAATTTTCTCTTTGACAGGCCGCAGCAGAATGGAGATCACCTGATACAGCCCGTTTAAGAGCCCCCACACCACAAAGGTCAGCGCCGCTCCATGCCACAGGCCGCTGACAAGAAAGATGATCATCAGGTTCAAAAGCCGCCTGGCCTTTCCTTTCCTGCTGCCGCCCAGAGGGAAATACAGGTAATCCCGGAACCAGGTGGAGAGAGAAATGTGCCAGCGCCGCCAGAAATCCTGGATAGAGGTGGCAAAATAGGGACACCGGAAATTCTCCATCAGGTCGAAACCCAGCATTTTGGCAGAGCCCCGGGCGATGTCGGAATAGGCGGAGAAATCGCAGTAAATCTGGATGGCAAAGGCCACGGTGGCCAGTACAAATTCCCCGCCGGAGCGGGCGGCAGGCGTGTTGTATACGGCATTGACCAGCACGGCCAGATTGTCCGCCAGCACCACCTTTTTGAACAGGCCCCATAACACCGGCAGCGCGCCGTCTCGGAGATTTTCAGGCCGGAACCGGTGCTCCTCCTTGATTTGGCGCAGCATGTTCCCCGAACGCTCGATGGGCCCTGCCACCAACTGGGGGAAGAAGGACACAAACAGCGCGTAGTGGACAAAATGGCGCTCCGGCTGGACGTCTCCCCGGTACACGTCCACCGTATAGCCCAGCGCCTGGAAGGTGTAGAAGGAAATGCCCACCGGCAGCAGCACGTCCAGAAGGGGCGGCGACCAGGAAAGCCCCAGCAGAGTAAGTCCCTGACCGATAAGATCGGAAAGGAAATTGAAATACTTGAAGAAAAAGAGAATGGCCAAATTGAGCACAAAGCTCAGGGCCAGCCAGAGCTTCCGCCGATTCCAAACTCTGCCCCCCACCAGCAGACCGCAGCCGTAAGTGACCGCCGTGGACAGCAGCATCAGGAGGGCGTAAGTGGGGTTCCAGCACATATAGAAGAAATAGCTGGCGATCAGCAACTGGTACGCTCGGGCCCGATAGGGAAGCAGGTAGTACACCAGCACATTTACAAGCAAAAAGCCGATATAGGAAAGGGAGTTAAAATTCACTCAACTTCCCTCCCTTCCGCCAGCTTTTGGACAAAGGTATCCACTCTGCCCCGCCAAAGTTCCGCATCCCCCTGCCCGCCGGAAGCAATGCCGTATTCCGGCAGCCGATCCGCCAGATATCGGGAAAATTTCTCAGCGCCGTAGGAATTGGTGTGGAGAGGGTCATAAAAATCCATGGACAGGTCAAAGGCAACTTCCTCAAAGGTCTCGTTGAAATCCGCGAAATCCGCGCCCAGCGCTGTCAAATCGCGTTTCATTTGCTGTACCGTGCCGTCCTCGATGCGGTTGGTCACGGGAGAGAGGAAGAAAACCAAGCGGATATTTTCCTGCCGACAGAAGTCGGCCATCTTTTTCGCGACCTCCAGATTTCGGGCGTAGTTTTCCTCCGCGTCCTCGAATTCCCGCTGTTCAAATTCCTCAATGGCGGTATGTTTTGCCATGAACGTATAGCCCGCCAAGGGGTCCGCCTCATATCCGGAAAGCCCGATCTGCCAGTCTTGGTCGGTCAGATCGTCCCACCGGTCATGGTAAGCGTACAGGGGGAACAGCAGCCCGGGCAGCTCGTCCTCGCTAGCCTCCTCAAAGGTGGTGGCAATGCGGTTTTTGCCCCAGGGCATGTAGGTCAGATTGACCTTTACGGACCGGTTGCTTTTCCCGGTCAGCAGTCCGGTGGCCTCCACAAATACCGCCTGGGGAGACTGGGTCTTACAGCTTTCCGTGAGATAGCTGTAGGTGACCGCATAGGTCTGCTCCGGCCCGGCCATCACGTAGGAGGTGATCCCGGTCTCATCGTAGATCACGGCGGGGACCACATCAAAGTACGCAAGGGAAGTGCCGAAAAACAGCACATCTATGCTGTCTTCCGGTTCCTTCAGATACATGTCCCAGGTGGCGCCGTAATCCAAGCGCTTGGGGGTGAGCACCCTGCCCGCCGCCACGGAGAAAATCACCAATGCGGCGATCAGGCAAAGGATGCCAAAAAGTTCTTTTTTGAGTGACATTTTCTTTTCCATGCTTCAAGAATACATCTTTTTTTCTTTCAATGCAATGGGTTTTTATCCGGTTTACGCTTCCTTGCCGATTTTTATTCGGCAGGGGCGCTGCTGTACCCCGTGAATTTCCGGCACCCCCTTCAAAAAATGCAGAAAAAACGGCGAAGCCCGCGCTTCACCGTTTTTTTGGGAGTGATTCTATTGAAGAAAATTCCTTGTACTCTGATTGAGATAAACTTGCCGCCGCAACGAGGGGAGCAACAATTAGTTAATCGATTAACTTAGTGATATTATAGCGTACCTCTTTCAGAATGTCAAGCGATTTTTAAAAAATAATGACGCCCTTCTTTTTGGAACAAAAGCTTGAAATGACAAGCCAAAAATGGTATACTAATATAATTAAGGAGATCAAGCCCATGAATCTGAAAACCATTGCCAAGCTGGCGGGCGTCAGCACGGTCACCGTCTCCAATGTGATCAACGGAAAGTTCAGCCGGGTTTCCAAGGAAACCACCGAACGCATTTTGAAAATCATTGAGGAAAACGACTATCGGCCCAATGCCACCGCCCGGAGCTTAATCACGAAAAAGAGCCGTATTATCGGCGTGATGATCCCCTGGATCCGTCCGGGAGAGTCCTTTGCCAAAAGTCCCTACAACTCCCAGATTTTGGGCTATCTGTCCAGTTATATCCGGGATCAGGGATATTACCTGATGCCCCGCTGCGTCACCCTCAGCCAGGAGATTTTGCCGGATATCGCCACCTGGAACGTGGACGGGCTGTTCGTACTCTCCACCTTCGGCGAGGACGCTCTGCGGCTTTTCGAAAAGCTCACGATCCCTGCGGTCTTTATCGATTCCTACCCCGCCGATTCCTCTCTCGCCGTAGTGGGCATTGAGGACTATCATGGCGGGTACCTGTCCACCAAGTACCTGCTGGATAAAGGACATCGGGAGATCGCCTTTGTAGGCACTTATATCAACCATCCCGGGGTCATTCAGGAGCGGTATCGCGGGTTCTGTGACGCCTTTGAGGAACGGGGCCTGAAACCGGTACAGGATCACTATTTTCAGATTTTTGACACCAATTACCAAGTGGGCGAGGAAGCAGGGCAGCAGATCGCTGCTGCTACACAGCGGTTCACCGCAGTCGTTTCCATGTCCGATGTGGTGAGCTTCGGCATTATGGAAGGGTTGCGCATAGGCGGTCTCCGGGTGCCGGAGGATGTGTCGATCATCGGCTTTGACGATCTGCCCGAGTGTCAGTATTCCCATCCCAAGCTAACCAGCATCTCCCAGCATTTGGAGGAAAAGGCCCGGCTTGCCGGAGAATGTCTCTTTGCCATGATGCGGGGGCAAGAACCGCCCCAGCGCACCATAAAAGTTGACGTGGAGCTCATCGAGCGGCAGTCGGTCATCGACAGAAATCCCAAATAACAGGAATCCAATACGGAAAAACACCTGATACGTCCCGTTCGGGAACATATCAGGTGTTCTTTTTTCAGGCAGGCTTATTTGTCGGCCTTCAAAATCTTGATGTGCTCGGGATTGTCGTAATCCTTTTCGTAGCCGTTATCGTGATAATACTCGTATACGGCATCAGTGTCCTTCACATAGGTGAGGTACTGGAGATTCTCGAAATCCACCTCGGCAACGCACTGGCCGCCGGAGGACAGGGGGATCAAATGGTTGGGACGGACAAAGAGGATCACGTCTGTCAGTTCCACATCCACATAGTGGTCGCCCTTTTCCAGGATTTCTTCCTCCACGACGCCGCCCTTCTTGAAGCGCACCAGCTTCATGCTTTCCGGCAGATAGACGAATCTGCCCGTTGCGTTCTGCTCGTACACCGGGGCAATCATCATGCCGTCGCCTACCAGCATCTGGTCCTCCACCCGCACGGCCCGGGGATCGTCCGGATAGTCGAAGGCCAGAGGACGGAACATCATTTCATCCCGCAGCACAGCCTTCATATACTCGCTGTAGATATAGGGCAGCAGCCGATAGCGGAGACCGATGACATGCTTGAAGCCCTCGGTGTCCTCGAACTGGTAAGCCTCCTGCTCCCGGGAGCCCCGTCCGGCGTGATTGCGCATCAGAGGAGTGAACACGCCCAGCGCCAGCCAGCGGAGAGCCAAGTCCTCGGTGGTGTTGGCGCCGAAGCCGCACAAGTCGGCGCCGCAATAGAGGAATCCGCACATATTCAGAGAGGGCATCATCTTCAGGTTCATCAGCAGATGAGACCACCAGGACTTGTTGTCGCCCTGCCAGATACCGCCGTAACGGTGCATTCCCACATAAGAGGACCGGGAGAACATGAGGATTCTCTTTTCCGGCTCCAGCCGCTCAAAGGCTTCTCCGGCGGCGCGGGTCATGTTGTAGCCGTACAGGTTGTGGACCCGGTCGTGGCGGATGCGCTGTCCGTTCATGTTGTGATAGAACTTCTCGTAATCCTTAGGATTGTTGGAAAGGCTCATCACCGCACCCATCATCCCGAAGAAATTGCCCACATCCAGATTCTTGCCCTTGTAGGAATTGACGTTCTCAATGGCGGCCTCCAAGCTGTCGGGGGTGAAGAAGATGGAGGGCTCGTTCATGTCGTTCCAGAAACCCTCAACGCCCTGATCCAGCAGGAACTTATAGTTGTCGCCGAACCAATCACGGGCTTCCTTGTTGAGCATGTCGGGGAACAGGGCCAAGCCCGGCCACACCGCGCCGATAAAGGGGCTGCCGTCCTCCTTCGTGCAGAAATAGCCCTTTTTGAGGCCCTCCTCATAGACGGAGTAGCCGTCTTCCTGCTTGACACCCGCGTCGATAATGGGCACCAGATGGATATTCCGCTCCGCCATTTCCTCGTTAAACTTGGCAAAGTCGGGGAATCTCTCCTCGTGAATGGTGAAATCCTTGTAGCGTTCCATGTACTCGATATCCAGGTACACGCTGTCCAGCGGGATGCCCAGCTCCCGATAGCTGTTGACTACCTTGCGCACATCGTCTTCGCAATCATAGCCCCAGCGGCTCTGGCCGTAGCCGAAGCCCCACAGGGGAGCAATGTAGCTTCTGCCGATAAGCTTCCGGAACTGCTTGACGATATCTTTTACGTCTGTGCCGGTGATGATGTAGCAGTCCAGATTCCAATCGGAAACGGTGACAGTCAAGTCATTGATCCGGGTATACCCCACATCAAAGGTGATGATTCCCGGGTAGTCAAAAAATACGCCAAACTGCTCTTCGCCGTCCAGTACCAGGAAATTGTGGGAGGAGTACAGAGCCCGCCGGTCTTCCGTGTGGTTGGGGTCGTCACAGCATCTGCTCTCGT
>JAFLRP010000209.1 GCA_022511515.1 Acutalibacter sp. | reverse complement strand
GATCTCGAGAATTCAGCGCTGCCGGGATATTTCTTTGGCCCTTCGGGGAAAGCTTCCCCACTTTTGACCGGGATTTCGGAGAAATCTTTCAGTCGGGACACTCAAGGGAGGTCAAATAAATGCTATCTTCACGGCTAGAAAACATGAAGTATTCTTGGCTCGACGAATACTGCCTGAAAAAACCCGGCGTGACAAAGGACCTGAAGCAGGAATGGAACTGGATTCGCTACATGGTGGGCGGGAAGATGTTTGCTGCCGTCTTGCTGGACGGCAGGAATGAGAATAAGCCCTACTATATCAACCTGAAACTGGACCCTGCGGAAGGGGAATTTTTCCGGCAGCAGTACGAGGACGTGATTCCGGGATACTACTCTAACAAACAGCACTGGAATTCCATCAATCCCAACGGCGCTGTGCCGGACGAGCTGCTCCGGGAAATGCTGGACAAGTCTTATCAGCTTGTGCTGCAGGGACTTCCGAAAAAACGGCAAGCTGAAATATTGGGAGAATAATCGGTCGGGAAACTGATTGGAAGCTTGATTAAAATTATCTTCACGGAAAAGAAAAACAATATGTTGGGGGTTTTTTCTGGAAACAGCAAAAAACCCCCTAAATTTTGTGAAGGAAGACAGAAAAAAGATTGAATCGTGTCGGCTGTTGTGGTAAAATAGAACAGTATAAGTATAAGTATAAGTATGCCCTTTTTTCGGTATGCCCTTTTTGGCAGGGGGGTGATTCCCATGGTCTCCAAACGGCGCTTTTTTGCCGTGCTGCTCAGCCTGCTGTTTCTGGCAGTGTGTATCGTAGCTGTGCCCGCCTTCGCAACGGAGGATGGCGGGGTAGTTCCCTATGCTCAAAACGGCGACGATGGCCCCGTGTATTTCCCCACGCCCCAAGCCCCTCCCACGCCTACACCTACGCCAACCCCCACTCCCATGCCGACTCCGACCCCCACGCCTACACCTACGCCGGAGCCCCCCGCAGAGATCACTCCCGCCCCGCAGGATCCCAACGGCGGCGGAGCTTGGGAAAATCAACCGAATTATGATCCCACGCCGACCCCCACTCCCACGCCGACTCCCCGGCCGGGCGGGATTACGATAACCCCGACGCCCTCGCCCTCTGACGGTCCTACTCCCGCAACGCCTCCTACGGTAGTGCGCCCCATCATCACGCCAAAGCCCTCCGGTGCGGCAGACACGTCCCCGGAGGATGACGAGTCCGGCGACGGCACCAATTACGTGACCTTTGCCCAGTTGAACATGAAAAATAATTCCCTGGCTGTCACCTTGTTTTACGGCGGGCTGGTCCTGGCCGTTCTGGGAGGCGGGGGATTGATCATTCTCATTGTACGCCTTGCAACAAAGCGCAAGGAAGACGGCAAATTCTCGGTAGTTCTGGACCTTGATGAGACAGGCAGCACCGCGCCCCGAATTCCCAGCAATACGCCGGAGCTGGTGACCGGTCCCGGCCGCACCGTTCGAGTGGATCCCTCTCGTGCGACCATGCCGGCAAAATCATCTACCCATCAGACTCATCCGTCCCGTCCGCCCTTCGCCGGCACGGATATTCAAAGCTCGTCTCAGGGCTTTACGCCGGCAGAAAGTCTGCCTGTACAATCGCCGGCCAACGCGCCTATCGTGCCTTCAGCCGCTTCCTACTACACCGAAGAATTCTCTCTGGAAACGGAGAAAAAACATGCTCCGCCTGCGCCTGCTCCCACGCAGGAGCCGCAGCCTGAAGAGAAGAAACAACCTGAGATTGAGACGCCTCCTGCGCCTCAGCAATCTCTGGCTTCCCGGCTGAGAGCGGCCCGGGCCAGACCTGCCGAACCGCCTGACGCACCCTCCAGACCGCCGAAATCGGGAAATCCTGTCCCTCCGGCAAAGCAGCAAGAGAAAGAGGATTCTTCGGGACATTCCGACGTTTCGCCGGCAGCCAGGCCGGAGCCGTCTGAAATGCCAAAAAGAGAAACCGAAAAGCCGCCGGAGAAAACAATAACAAATCGGGAAGAAGCCAAAAACGCTCCTGCACAAGAGCCGGAAAATGTTCCCGCCCGCAAGCTCCGGGAAGATATTCCGGCGGAAAAAACCGCCTCAACTGAGAGGCCAAAGGAAACGCCGAAACAACCGGCGGTATCAAAGAAGCCCTCCAGATCCAAGGACACCCCGGAGCAGATAACGTTCCAGCAGCCGGAGAAAGATTCTTTGCCGGGGCCCGCCGAGGAATCGGAGAGCAAGAAAAAGCCCGACAAAGAAGTGCCGGGACAAATCAGCTTTTTGGAGTAATTTTTGAATTTGGATCAATTCCTAAACACAAAAAGGGTGAAGCAAGTTGCTTCACCCTTTTTCATGGTTCAGGCTTTATTTATTTCTGCGTCTCGCCCTTATCCTCCAACAGCGTAATGGTCACGTCCAATTCCGTGCCGTTCTGGCGGTAGAGGGTGACGGTGGCCTGATCGCCGGGGGCGTGTTTCAGAAGCAGGTTGGAGATATCTGTCAATCCTGTGACGGTCTCGCCGTCCAGTGCGATAATGATGTCGCCGACCTCTGCCTCTGTACCGGTAAAGGCGCTTTCCTGCGAAATTTCCGTGATCACAAATCCCTGGGGCACGTTGTACAACATGACCATGGAGTTTGTGACGTCCATGCCGGTAATGCCCAGCCGGGTGCGTCCTTTCACATAGCCGCCGGAAAGCAGTTCGTTGATGATGCTCTGGGCCTTGGTGACGGGAATGGCAAAGCCCATGCCCTCGTAGCCGTCACTGACAATTTTCGAGGAATTGATGCCCACCACCTGTCCGTACATGTTCACCAGCGGCCCGCCGGAATTGCCGGGATTGATGGCAGCGTCGGTCTGGATATAAGTCATGCCGTTTTCGCTGTAGCTGCCTACCGCTCTGTCCAGCCCGGAAATATACCCGCCGGTCATGGAGCCGGAGAATTTCGCACCGCCGGGGTTGCCGATGGCCAGTACGGAATCGCCGATGGTGAGCTCCTCCGAATCGCCGAATTCCGCCGGCGTAAAGCTGTAGTCGTTGGTTTTCAAAATAGCCAGGTCGGTGGTGCGGTCCACGCCAACCACCACGGCCTCATACGTCTGACCGTCGTAGGCGGTGATCTCCACCACGCTGCTCTTGGAATTCATCACCACATGGGAATTGGTGATAATATATCCATCTGAGGTGGCGATGATGCCTGTGCCGGTGCTGTTTGACCCGTTATAGGTGACTGCCACGGTCACGGTGGATTTGACCACCTTCTGATAGACCTCCTGGGCGGAGAGTTCTTTCCCTTTCGGCTGGGGATGAATGGTGATGCCTTCGTTGTTGGGGGTCACATCCACGTCGGGCCGGGGATCACTCTCGTCCGGCGGGATCACGCCGTCGTCAAAGTCAGGGATTTCGTCCTTGTCTCGATCATCCCGGTCTCCTCTGTCCCCGGGCAATCTGGGAATAGAGGGATTGGTCGGAGAATTCCCCTCCAGATAATCGCTGAAACTGGGGCCTTTTATGGCATTGTAGGCAAGATAGCTCCCGAACCCGATGATCGCCGCCGCTGCCAAAATGGAAGCGATCCAGATAAACACCTTAAGCCCGATGGACATTTTCTTTTTCGGGGGCCAGCCGGGCTGTCCGTAATAACCGGGCTGCGGCTGGTAGTACGGTTGATTTTGCGGCACAGATGCTTGCGGAACAAAGGCCTGCTGCTGCGGATATCCCTGATATGGGGGTTGATTTTGGGGAGCAGCCGTTTGCTGTGAAATCACCGGCTGCGGATATCCGTAATGCTGCTGATTTTGAGGTTGATACAGGGGCTGTCCGTCAGGCACAGGCGCTTGCTGTGCAGCTACCGGAGAGTTTCCTTGCAAGATCTCCGGTTGAGGATAGCCATAGGGCGGGACAGAATAGCCCTGTTGCTGCACCGGATACCCTTGGGGATACCCCTGATAGCCCTGGGGATAGAGGGGACCGCCGGCGGTTCCGGACGGCTGCCCAGGAATCGGCGGAATTTCCGGTTGCGCAGGAGTTTGCTGCGCAACCTCCCAAGTTTGCTGTGCAGCCGCCGGAGTTTGCTGTGCAGCCGCCGGAGTTTGCTGTGCAGCCGCCGGAGTTTGCTGTGCAGCCGCCGGAGAGATTCCTTGCGGAACCTCACTATTCTGCGGGATTTCCGGCTGCTCTGCTTCCTCATGGACGGGAAGCCCCGGTTCTTCCACTGTTGGAATTTCCGATTCTGCTTGCGGAATCTGCTCTGCCGGGGTCTCCGGCACAGGTTCTGTCACCTCGCTGAAGCCGTCCTCCAACGCAATGTTTTCCGCCTTTTTCTCCTCTGCCGGCACAGCTTCCTCCTCAGCGGAGATTTCCGCTGCCGGAAGTTCCTCCGCTGTGGACTCCCCCGCCATTTCAGGCCCAGGCGCTGCCTGTGTTTCCTCTGCGGAAGTCTCGGTTACCGGGATTTCCGGATTCTCCGGTTCGTCTGTCGCCGGGAATTTATTTTCTTGGTTGTCAATCATGACCGTTTACTCCTTTCCTGTTCATTTCTATATTTAGGCAACGGGGGTCTCCCTCCGTTGCCTTCCCCTTTGCTTTCCCGATTTTTGGGCTCTTTCAGCTTGGGGGAAGGATTTTCTTTCAATTTTGGGGCGTCCAAAGGTTTGGGAATGGTAAATTCAAACCGGCAGTACTCCCCTTCTTTCGAGCTGACGGTTATGTCCCCGCCGTGGAGGTTCAGCACCGTGTGGACGATATACAATCCCAACCCCATGCTGTTTTTGTCCTGACTGCGGGATCTGTCCGTCTTGTAGAACCGCTCGAATACCCGGGGCAGTTCCTCGGCAGGAATGCCCTGTCCGCTGTTTTCGATGACCACGGCGGTGCGGTCGATGCCGTCGATGATCTGCACGGCGATATATCCGCCCCGGTTTGAAAATTTCACGGCGTTTTCAATCAGATTGTACACCACCTGGTGCAAAAGGTCCTGATCGCCGTACACGGTTTGGGGCCCGGCATGTTCCAAACCCCGTATTTCCAACTGCTTCTCGTCGATTTGCTGTTCAAAGGTCAGCAACGTGTCCACGACGGTGCGGGTGATGTTAAACTCCTCCGGATTTAGGCTCATTTCCCCGTTTTCTATGCGGGACAGGTCCAGCATGGAGCGCACCAGTCTGGACAGGCGTTTCACTTCGCTGGACACGATTTGCAGGTATTTGTCCTGTTCCTTCCGGGGAATCGTGCCGTCCAAAATGCCGTCAATGAACCCGGCAATGGTGGTCATGGGGGTTTTTAGCTCGTGAGAGACATTGGCAATAAAGCTCCGGCGCGTTCCCTCGGAAATAGCCAGGGAATTGGCCATGTTGTTAAAGGACGCCGCCAGTTGGCCCAGTTCGTCCTCACTGGTGACCGGCACACGGACGGAAAAGTCTCCTGTGCCGAAGCTATGGGCCGCAGCGGACATCTGCCGCAAAGGCTGTACCAGCCGGTAGGCAAACACGCCTACCACGAAGAACGCGCCGGCCAGCACCACGATAGCCGCCGCCAAAAAGATGTGGAACAGCGTTCTTCGGAACAGGTTGACAGACGCCACGCTGGTGGCGGCAAAAACCGCCCCGGAACAGTGACCGTCCTGCTCGGCATAGATGGGCACGCCGATGACATAGCGGCGGCCGCCGTAAAAGCCGTCCAGATCGCTTTTGCCCTCATAGAGGCCCCGTTCCGCCGCTTTGACGGCGTTTGTGGGCACTTGGGCCGGATTTTCCAGTCCGCTGTTGGGGTAGACGCCGATCACGATCTCCCCGTTCAGGTCGGTTACAAAAATATCCGCGTCAATGCTGGTGGCAAAGCTGGTCAGAAAAACCTTTCCGGCCGCCTCCGATACCTCTCGCTCTTCCTGCGCTAAATATCTGCCCGCCAGCGCGGCGACAGAGGTGGCATTCTGGGTGAGAAGCGCTTTCTTCTCATTTCGCCAGTATTGGGAAAAAATCAGCATCATAACGCTTCCCAGCATGACAAAGCTGAGAAGAATAATGACCATGGTAATACTCAAATACCGCCAAAATATACTTTTCTTCAACTTGTTCCCATCTTTCTGCAAACTTTTTGCCTGCTTTTCCCAACAAATCATGGGGTGCTATCCGCGCGTCACATTGCGCAAGCAGTACCTCACTGCCCTTATTCTTTTACCTCAAACTTGTACCCTACGCCCCACACGGTTTTCAGCGCCCATTTGTCGGAAACGCCCTCCAGCTTTTCTCTCAGGCGTTTGACGTGTACGTCCACCGTGCGGCTGTCGCCGTAATAGTCGAAGCCCCAGACCTCGTCCAGAAGCTGATCCCGGGTAAATACCCGGTTGGGATTGGACGCCAGATGGTAAATGAGCTCCATTTCCTTGGGCGGGGTGTCCACCTGCACGCCCTTTACCTTCAATTCATAGTTTGTCAGGTTGATGGACAGATTTTCATAAGTCACGGCCTTATTTTCTGTTTGCCTGTCGTCGTTCTGCGCGCTGCGGCGCAGCACTGCCTTGATGCGGGCAACGACCTCTTTCGTCTCAAAGGGCTTGACAACGTAATCGTCCGCGCCCAAATCCAGCCCCAGCACCCGGTCAAAGACCTCGCCTTTTGCCGTCAGCATGATGATCGGACAGTCCGACTTTTTCCGAATTTCCCGGCAGACCTGCCAGCCGTCCAGCCCGGGCAGCATCACATCCAGCAAAATCAGGTCGGGGTTCTTTTCCTCAAACAGCTCCATGGCCGCTTCGCCGTCGTTGGCAATAAACGCCGTAAAGCCCTCTTTTTCGATATACAGCCGCAGCAACTCGCAAATATTACTATCGTCGTCCACGATCAGGATCTTTTCAGAAGCCATATGATTGCCCCATTCCCACAGGAAATTGTTTCTCAAAGTAGTTTCATTGTACCCGCTATCTATGGCAAAATCAAGAAAAACACCTGAAAATTCTGTGAAGAAGTTTGTCCTCCGGATGAACTTCCGTTTGTCTGTTTCCGAAGCATTACAGGCGGGAGAACCCCTCCCGCCTGTGATAGTTCAACAATACAACTGGATGGCCCGTGGCAGCGCCTCCGCTTCCATCAGTCCGCTGCCGGAGGCAAATTCTCCGTCCAGCGACCATGGCATGGGCCGTTGACAGTAGAATTTTACTCCGGAAGTGTGAACAAAAGTGATCAACTCCCTGTCAAAATTTCTGTTCAGCAGAGAAAAGAGGATCCTCCCCCATTCCCCCGGATTTCTGGGCGCTTTCACCAGCATCAGCTCCAGCTTACCGTCGGACAAGTCCACTTCCTCAGGATTCAGCCTGACAAGGCCGCCGAAGGAGGTGGAATTGCTCAGCGACCCGAAAATGTAATTTCCCTCATAGATATCTCCCTCCGCCGTCTCTGCACGGACAGGGTAGGACTTGATCTCCGGCAGCTCTTTCACGCCCTCCAACACGTAGGCCCAGTGCCCCAACGTATTTTTCCGTTTCTGATCGGTGCAGTAAGAGGTTCTGGTAAACGCCCCAAAGGACGCCACATAGACAAAATGCCGGCGGCCGATACGCCCGGCGTCCAGCAGTCTGGGTGCGCCCTCCACGATTTGTTTTGCCGCTTTTTCCGGCACTCTGGACAGTCCCAGGGAGCTTGCGAAATCGTTGGTAGACCCGGCCGGGATGTAGCCCAGAGGCAGGGTCTCTCCCGCTTTCAGCACCTCAGAGACTGTCCGGCTCAATGTCCCGTCGCCGCCGCAGCAGATCAGCGTTTCCGGCTGCTCGGCAAAGGATCGGCGGATCACCCGAGCCGCCTGCTCAGCCGTTTCCGTACGGACAACCGTGACCTCTCTGCCGCTTTCCGCCAAAACACGCTGTACTTTTCTGAGTTCTCTGAGAATATTCTGCCTCCCCGCATGAGGGTTTACCACAAGCATTGTTTTCACGTTCGCCACCCCTATCATTTGTACCCTATAGTATCGCCGAACGCGCATGAAAAATACCCTTTTTATTGAAAAAGAAGCGCTCCATGAGCGCTTCTTTTCTTCTCATCTTTCTTCTGGCTCAAATCTCTTTCCGTCCTGCCGGATTTTTTCCAGTACCGCCGCTGTGACGCCTGCCGTCAGCAACGCAGAAACCGTCTGCACGGCATATTGTGCGAAAGCTATGGCCGCCCTTGACTGACTGAGATCCTTCCCCGCCGAAATCACTATGGCGCAGAGGAGATTCATGAGCCAGGTCAGAAGTGTCACGCCCAGCGGGAATCCTTTGTTCCACCGCTTACCACCGCCTTGCAAAAGTCGTTTTGCCGTATTCCGGAACGGCTTTTGCAGCAGCCCTGTAACGAGCAGGACAAGTCCGATTCCCGCAAAAACGGGGACAATGATACGCCACCCCATCGGAACCTTTTGCACCGCCGCCAAAATTGCGCCGCCGATCAGCCAAACGGGCACGGTGCACACAGTGCAAAGACACAGGGGCAGTCCCCGCTTGATTTCTTCTATGGTTTGAGCAGCTTCCTCCGGCTCGTTCAGGTCGTAGAAAAACCGCTCGCTCATCAGTGTCGTGATCCGGGACAGCAGTAAAACCGCCAAAATGCCGGAAATCAATCCCAGCACGGCAAGTCCCGGCAGCTTCAGGGCCCTGTTTTGTCCGTTTCCGGACTGCATCTGCTCCGCGCTCGCTCCAAGCTCCCCGTAAAACAGCTTTTGGAAAGCTCTGCCGGTCTGACGGATCTCTGCAGCGTCCCCCTGATCGGCGGCGGAGATCAGCGCAGAAATGGTGCTTTCCTGCGTCCGCGCCAGCCGGGGAAGCAGAGTGTAAAGCAATTCAATATCCATGCCGTCAATGTCCTCCACGGCGATGGGGCGGATATTGGCCTTCGCTTCCTTTTCCGCAATGTCCTCTGCGGAACTGTTGACCGTCTGATTGCCGAAGGTCTGCTCTTGAGAATCCTGCATTCCCGCGCCCGCGGCGTTTTCTGCATTCTCATCCTCCGGCGTGGAACTGTCCGGGCTCGGGGTTTCCGGCAGCTTGAACAGCGCTCCCTCCGGCATGGTACCCAGCACGCCTTCCGGCAGGGAACTTTCCTGTCCCAGATCATCCCGCAGGTTATCCCGGAATTCCCCCGGGTCTTTTTCTTCCTTTTTCTCTTCCTCTGCGTCCATCGGCTTTGGGGTAAAATCGTCGATATTTCCTGCTTCCCGCTCCTGCTGCAAATAGAGGAAAAAGGCGTAGGCCGATTTCTCGTATCTCTCGGCGACATCGGCCAACTGCTCCTCAGAAAGCCCCTCCCGCAATACACAGATGGCCTGTTCCTTCGCGCCGGGGTATTTCTCGGAAAGTCTCTGCGCTTCGCTGCTGCCCGGCTCAAAGGTCAGGTAGGCTTCCGACATCTGTCGATGGCTGTCGTCATCCATAAAGCACTCCAGCAGCGTCATGCCTTGTAAACTGATGGCTTCCGGCGCAACCGCCGAGCCCCCGTCCTGTCCCCAGCCGTTTTGGGCAATATCTCCCATGATCGAGGGCAGAGCCAAGTCGCAGGCCGCCTGTCCGAACAGCAAAAGCGCGCTCGTTACAAGCAGCGCCGCAAAGGTTTTTCCGTAACGCCAAAACAGCTTCAAAGAGGTCTCTCCTTTCTTAGGCGATATCAGCAGACTGTTTGGGGATGGTATCGCCTACTCCATTACGGCGCGGACAGCGCTGTCGTAGGCCGGGTTCTCCTTTTTCAGGGAAACCGGCCGGCCGGCGGGATTCAGAAAACAATGAACGGTTCTGCCCTGACAGCGCACTTGCCCCGTCGCTTGATTTCGCACAGTGTAGCAAAAGGCAATGCGCGTGCCGCTGTAGCTTTCCACGCCCGCCTCGATTTCCACCGTTTCGCCGAAGCGGGTCATGGTGCGGTAATCCGCCTCCGCGTGAAGCACCGGGCTAAGGAGCCCCCCGGCCTCCAGCTCCTCATAGGGGAAGCCCCACACCTGCATGAAGTGAATGCGGGCTTCCTCAAACCACCGGATATAGTTGGAGTGATGCACACAATCCATTCTGTCCGTTTCGTAGTAATATACTTTCCGTTCATATACTGCCGTTTTCATATTTTTTTGGTTTCCTCCGCTTGCTTTTTGTCTTGTTGGAGAAGCCGGTGCTTTTGCGAAGCAAGAAGAGCAAATGAAAGACTGCGTCTTTCATCGTGAAGAAAGCCTATGGCTTTCTTCTGCTTCGCGCAAATAAAAGGCAAAGCCTTTTATCGCGGAGAAGGTCGCAGACCTTCTCCTGCTCAGAGGGTTCTCCCGGATGATCGCTCTGCGATTATTGTAGCATTTCCCGCTCCCGAAATCAAATGGACATACTCACCCCGCCCACCATCATACCCTTTAGAAGTGAAAAAGGAGAATAGGGTATGTGAAATTTCCGGAAATCCCGGAATTTCCAAAGATTGTTCGTCGTTTGGCAGGGAGAATCGGTTGATTTTCCTGTCGAAAAATGGTATGATAAATTTGTATACGGACTTTTTCGCAAGTCCTCTTCCCTGAAAACTTTTTGAAGAAAGGAGCTCGTGGTCCCATGAAAATCGGGTTGGACGTAGGTTCTACCACTTTGAAATGCGTGGTCTTTGACGAGGTTGGCACGCCGGTCTTTCAGGAATACGAGCGCCACTTTTCCCAAATTGCGGAAAAGGCCTCCGCCATGCTTTCCCGCATTCGGGAGAAATTCCCCGAAACAGACCGGGCGGCGCTGTGCATTTCCGGCTCCGCCGGCATGGGGCTGGCGGAGGATTTGCAGATTCCCTTCGTGCAGGAGGTTTACGCCACCCGCACCGCCGTAAAGGCCTATCTGCCGGAAGCCGATGTGGTCATCGAGCTGGGCGGCGAGGATGCGAAAATCCTGTTTCTCTCCGGCTCTATGGAAGTGCGCATGAACGGCTCCTGCGCCGGGGGCACCGGGGCGTTTGTGGACCAGATGGCCACCCTTTTGAACATCACCCCGGATGAGCTCAACGAAATTTCCAAGACCAGCGAACGCACCTACAGCATCGCTTCCCGGTGCGGCGTGTTCGCGAAATCCGACATTCAGGCGCTCCTGAATCAGGGCGCGCAAAAAAACGACATCGCTTTGAGTATTCTGAACGCCGTGGTGAACCAGACCATTGCCGGGCTGGCCCAGGGAAGAGAAATCCGAGGGAACGTCATTTATCTGGGCGGGCCGCTGACCTTTTTGTCCGAGCTTCGCGGCGCCTTTGACCGCATTTTGGGCGTCAAGGGCATCTGCCCGGAGAATTCCCTCTACTATGTAGCCGCCGGGGCCGCCATGGCGGAAACCAGCGAGGAATTCGACTTGGCGGAAATCACAGAACGGATCAAAAATTACAGTTCCAGCCACCGGTATCAGAGCAGCGACGCACTGTTCCAGACCGAGCAGGAGTACGAGGAATTTTCCGCCCGTCACGCCAAGGACAGCATCCGCACGGACGCTTCTCTTCTGCCGGGGAATATCGCCTACGTGGGCATTGACGCGGGATCTACCACCCTGAAGGCCACGGCCATCAACGAAAACGAGGAAATTATTTTCTCTCAATATCTGCCCAATTCCGGCAACCCCGTCCCCCTTGTCCGGGCGTTTTTGCAATCGCTGTATCAAAAATACCCCGATATCGTCATCCGCTCCGCCGCTTCCACCGGCTACGGCGAGGAAATCATCAAAAACGCCTTTTCGCTGGACATGGGGGTGGTGGAGACCATCGCCCACTTCACCGCCGCGAGGAAATTTGAGCCCCAGGTGGACTTTATCATCGACATCGGCGGGCAGGACATCAAATGCTTCAAGATCAAAACCGGCACCATTGACAATATCTTCCTGAACGAGGCCTGCTCCTCCGGCTGCGGCTCCTTTTTGCAGACCTTTGCCGGAGCGCTGGGCTATGAGATGGGCGAGTTCGCCAAGTGCGGGCTCTTTGCGGACAGCCCGGTGGATTTGGGCTCCCGCTGCACGGTGTTTATGAATTCCTCCGTGAAGCAGGCCCAAAAGGACGGCGCCTCCATCGAGAACATTTCCGCCGGTCTTTCCATGAGCGTGGTGAAAAACGCGCTGTACAAGGTCATTCGCGTCACCGACGCCAAAAGCTTAGGCGATCACATTGTGGTGCAGGGCGGCACGTTCCTGAACGACGCGGTCCTTCGCGCCTTTGAGAAGGAGATTGGCAAAAACGTGACCCGCCCCTCCGTTTCCGGGCTCATGGGCGCTTACGGCGCGGCACTGTACGCCAAGCAGCATGAGACAGGCGAAAACAGTACGATTTTGACAGAAGATGCGCTAGCATCTTTTACCCATGAAGTGCGCGCTATCACCTGCAACGGCTGCCAGAACCATTGCCGTCTGACGGTGAACACCTTTGCAAACGGCAGCCGGTATATCGCCGGCAACCGCTGCGACAAGCCCCTGCAAAAGCAGAGCAGGACCTCTCAATACAATCTGTACGATTACAAGCGGGAACTGCTGTCCTCCTACGCCCCCTGTGCCGGGAAGCGGGGCACCATCGGCATTCCCATGGGACTCAATATGTTTGAGCTGTATCCCTTCTGGTACACGTTCTGGACCCAGTTGGGCTTTGGGGTCATCCACTCCCCGAAATCCGACCGAGAGCTGTATTTCCGGGGCCAGCACACCATCCCCTCGGACACCGTATGCTATCCGGCCAAGCTCATTCACGGCCATATCGAAGCATTGTTGGAGCAGAAGCCGGACGCGATTTTCTACCCCTGCATGAGCTACAATCTGGACGAGCACAAGGGGGACAATCACTACAACTGCCCGGTGGTGGCCTACTATCCCGAAGTGCTGGACGCCAACATCGAGGCCCTGCAAGAGACGAAATTCATCTATGATTACGTGGGGCTGCACCGACGCAGAGATTTCCCGGGAAAAATGTGCAAAATTCTGGAGCAGTATTTCCCGGGCATTTCGGAGCACGAGGTAAAATCCGCCGCTCAGGCCGCTTACGCGGAATACGAGGCCTACATGGGCCGCATTCGCAAAAAGGGCAAGGATTTTCTGGCGCTGGCAAAGGATCAGAATTTGCCCGTCATCATTTTGTCCGGCCGCCCCTATCACTTGGACAACGAGATCAACCACGGCATTGACAAACTCATCTGCGAGTGCGGCGCCGTGGTGGTGACGGAGGATTCCGTCAGCGATATGGTGGAGAAATTCCCCACCGGGGTCCTGAATCAGTGGACGTACCATTCCCGGCTGTATTGCGCCGCCAAGTTTGTAGCGGACAGCGGGGACAAACGCGTCAATTTGGTGCAATTGGTGTCCTTCGGCTGCGGCGTGGACGCCATCACCGGCGACGAGGTCCGGGCCATCTTAGAGGACGGCGGCAGAATTTACACCCAAATCAAAATTGACGAGATCACCAATTTAGGCGCGGTGCGCATTCGTCTGCGCAGTCTCTTTGCGGCGCTGGGTTTGGAGAAGAAAGAATAATCGTAATGATTCTTTCTTCTGACCATAGAGAAGGACGGAAACAAAAAAGTTGTTTTCTTGTAAAGGGCACGGAACAATCTGCCGCTTTCGCATACTGCGCGGTATCACTGAAAAAGGCAAAAAAGGTGAAAAATATGGCTAACGATAAAGCAAGAATAGAATTCACCAAGGAAATGAAGAAAGATTACACCATCATCACGCCCAACATGGCGCCCATCCATTTTGAGCTCATTAAGAACGTGCTGGAAAGCTTCGGGTATCATATCGACCTGCTGCACACCACGGGCAGAGAGATCGTGGACGAGGGCCTGAAGTATGTGCACAACGACACCTGCTACCCGGCGCTGCTTTCTATCGGACAGATGATGCACGCTTTACATAGCGGAAAGTACGACCTGCACAAGGTGGCGCTGATTATGACCCAGACCGGCGGCGGCTGCCGGGCGTCCAACTACATCCATTTGCTCCGCAAGGCGCTGAAAAAGGACGGGTTGGACTTTATCCCCGTCATTTCCCTGAATTTGTCCGGGCTGGAATCCAACTCCGGCTTTCCCATCACCCTGCCCCTGCTGCGCAGAGCCATTGCGGCTTTGGCCTACGGCGACCTCTTAATGCTGCTGAAAAACCAGACGAAGCCTTATGAAGTCACCCCCGGGGAAAGCGACGGGCTGGTGGACCGCTGGACGAAGGAGCTGACAAAGCTCTTTGAGCAGGGCAAAGCCTTTACCCAGCGGGAAGTGCGGCAGTATTTTGACGAGATTGCCCAGTCTTTTGCCGAAGTAAAGCGCCGGGACGTGAAAAAGACAAAGGTCGGCGTAGTGGGCGAAATTTACGTGAAGTATTCCCCTCTTGCCAACAACCATCTGGAAAACTTCCTCTTTGAGCAGGGCTGTGAGACCATGGTGCCGGGCATTGTGGCGTTCATGATCTTCAAAGTGGATAACCGGCTGGAGGACATCGCGCTGTACGGCGGAAATCCCGCCAAAAAGCAGCTTTGTACTTTGCTGAAATGGTATTTTACAAAATATGAAACGGATCTGATCGCCGCCGTGAAAAAGCACCCTCAGTTCACGCCCCCTGCCCCCTATCGTCACTTGAAAGAGCTGGCGGGCAAGGTCATCGGCTACGGCTGCAAAATGGGCGAGGGCTGGCTTTTGACGGCGGAAGTCATGGAGCTCATTGAGAGCGGCTATGAAAACGTGGTCTGCACCCAGCCTTTCGGGTGCCTGCCCAATCACATCGTGGGCAAAGGGATGATCCGCAAGGTGAAGCAGGTTTATCCGGAGGCCAATATCGTTCCCATCGACTACGACCCCAGCGCCACTCAAGTCAATCAGGAGAACCGGATCAAGCTGATGCTGGCCGTCGCAAGAGAAAGCGCCTAAAGGCGCTTTCTCCTTGAAGTTTCCCTTCGGGAAACTTCCCCCAGTGTCAAATACTTTTGCGGCAAACACCGCTGGATGAGCGATGTTTTCTTATGCTTTTACGACGCTTTCTCCTGTTTTTGCCAATACGCCTGGGCCCATGCGGCAGCCGTAAGAAATCCTTAGAAAACCCCCGCTTGATGCAAAATTCTTTTTTGTGATATATGGATGCTGGAAAGTTTCGGTCGGGTCGCTGAGTTGAGTTTTGCAAAAAAGCGGCTTCACGGGGTGTCGACCGCAGTCATGCGGGATGGCAGAACTGCCGAAAGATAAACGTTATAGAATGCCCGAACGCAAACAAATGGGACAGCCGATTGGCTGTCCCATTTTTGGTTGAATAAGCTGCAAATTAAATTCCCAACAGTCCGGGCACGGCTTCTTTCATCTTGGCGATGACCGCCTCGCTGTCTGCCTTGGTCTTTCCCTTGCCGGACAGATAGATCTTGATTTTCGGCTCTGTGCCGGAGGGGCGCACGATCAGCTTGCAGCCGCTTTCCAGCCGGTACTCCAGCACATTGGACTTGGGCAGGTCGATCTTTCCTTCCCTGTCTCCATAGGACAGGGATTCTTTATAGTCGCTGCGTCCCACGACCTTCTCTCCGGCGATTTCCGCAGGGGGATTCTGCCGCAGGGTATCCATAATGCCGTTCATGGTCTTCATGCCGTCCTCGCCCTCGAAGCCGAAATTGCACAGGTCGTTCTTGTAATAGCCGTATTTCTCATACAGGGCACTCATGGCGTCCACCAACGTCATTCCCTTGTGCTTGTAGTAGGAGGCCATTTCGCAGATCAGCATACTGCCGTCCACAGCGTCCTTGTCTCTCACGTAGCCGCCGGACAGATAGCCGTAGCTTTCCTCAAAGCCCAGCAGATAGCGGTCTTCTTCTCCCTGGGCCTCCAGCTCGGCAATGATGTCTCCAATGTACTTAAAGCCCGTGAGACACCGGCGGAGCTCCACGCCGTATTCTGCGGCGATGGGGTCTACCATATCGGTGCTGACGATGGTGGTCACCGCCACGGGATGAGCGGGCAGCTTGCCCTGCTCCTTCTTCACTCTGGCGATGAAATCCAGCAACAGAATGCCCACTTCATTGCCAGTCATCAGCACATAATTTCCGTTCTGATTCACGGCGATGCCAACCCGGTCGCAGTCCGGATCGGTGGCCAAAAGCAGGTCGGGCTTCACCTTTTCGCAAAGCTCCAAGCCTTTCTGCAGGGCCTCTCTGATTTCCGGGTTCGGGTACGGGCAGGTGGGGAAATTGCCGTCCGGCTCGCTCTGCTCCGGCACGATGGTGATATCCTTCACGCCGATCTTATCCAGAATTCTGGTGACGCACATTTTGCCGCTGCCGTTCAAGGGGGTGTACACCAGCTTCAGATTGCTTGCGTCATCGATCAGGCTCTCTTTGTACACGTCACCCAAGAAGGAATCCACCGTCTCATCGTTGATATACTCGATCATACCGGATTTGATTCCTTCGTCGAAATCGATTTTCTTTACATCTGCAAAAATGTCAAGCGCGTTGATCTCCGCAGTCACGCCGTCGGCCATGTCAGAGGTGATCTGGCAGCCGTCGCTGCCGTAGGCCTTGTAGCCGTTGTATTTGGCGGGATTGTGGCTGGCGGTGACGCAGATACCCGCGTCGCACTTCAGATGCCGCACGGCGTAGGAAAGGGCCGGCGTGGGCATGAGCTGGGGATAGAGATAGGCCTTGATGCCGTTGGCCGCCAGCACCGCCGCAGACTGCTGGGCAAACAGCACGCCCTTATTCCGGCTGTCGTGGGCAATGGCCACGGACTGGGGTTTCCCTTCCCCGTGCTTCAAAAGGTAGTTGGCCAAGCCCTGCGTGGCTTTCCGCACGGTGTACACGTTCATGCGGTTGGTTCCCGCGCCGATAACGCCACGGAGACCGCCTGTGCCGAACTCCAAGTCCCGGTAAAACCGATCGTTGATCTCCTCCGGCTGGTCCTTGACCGCCAAAAGTTCTTCCGTTAAATCCTTGTCGTCCAAGTCCTGCTGCAACCATCTTTCATATTCGCTCATGCTGTATCAATCCTTTCTCTCGGAGAACCCGCCGTGTCCGACTGGGCGATTCTCTTACTTTTTCACCCTTTAGCGTACCATTTTTTGGTATCAATGTCAACTCGGTCCCGATCAAAATTTGTCCCGCGCTCTTATTGAATTTTCACGATATTTGTCACAATTCCCTGGGGCGTGATATCCAGCGTGCCGTAGCTGAGAACGTCCGAGGGTGAGCCCAAACCGGCAGAACCGGGATTCATGATATGCATCCCGTCTTCGTAGTCCGTCAGCGCATGGTGGGTGTGCCCGAACAGCAGCACTTTGGCCTTCTGCTCTCTGGCGGCGGACATCGCCAATTCCAGTCCGTTCTTAACGCTGAACAGATGCCCGTGGGTGTAGAAAATTGTCACGCCCTCTGCGGTATACGTGCCGTTATAGGGCAGATTTGAGCCAAAATCGCAATTTCCCCGCACCTGCAGAAATGTTTTGTCGGGGAAGCTGGGCTTCAAAAGCGCCACATCGTCCTCGCCGTCGCCCAGATGAATGACCACCTCCGCCGTGGGCTGGGCAAGCAGAACCCTCCGCAGGCTGTCCACGTTTTGGTGGGTGTCGGAAATAACCAGAATACGCATGTACAACTCTCCTTTCGGAATCATCATTCCCGCCTGTCCTGCATACCATAGGTATAGGGAATAGGAGGGATATTTTATGAATGAAAAACAACCAAACCTCGACGGGGCTCAGTTGGAGGCCCTGTTGAAAATAACCTCTCAGCGGCTGGGCACAACCCCGGAACAGCTAAAACAGGCGGCCCAAAACGGCAGCCTGTCCGGTCTGGTGGGACAAAATGAGGGCGCGGCCCTGCAAAAGGTGCTGAATGACCCGGAAGCCGCCAAAAAGCTGCTGTCCTCGCCCCAGGCCCAGAAGCTGTTTCAAATGCTGCAAAAAGGGAACAAGTAACTTTTGTAAAAAAATACGGAAAGGAGGGGCAATATGGACGACCTGAACCAACAGATCAATCAAATTTTGTCAGATCCCCAGAGCATGCAGCAGTTGCAAAGCATGGCAAGCGCCCTGGGGCTGGGAAACAATCAGCAGGCTGCCCCTCCTCCTGCGGCACCGGCAGCGCCGGCAAACGGCGGCATCGACCCTTCCGCGCTGGCGGGAATGCTCAGTACCCTTGGGGCTGCCAATCCGCCTGCGCCGGCCCCCGCTCAGCCCGCTTTGGGAGGCATTACCCCGGAGCTGCTGCAGACGGTCAGCCGGCTTGCGCCCTTGCTCAGCCAAGTCAACCGGGAGGACGATTCCACCCGGCTGCTGCAGGCGCTGCGCCCTCTGCTCAGCGAAAAACGACAGAAAAAGCTGGACGAGGCCGTAAAAATATTACAGATGATGCGGCTCATGCCCCTTTTGAAGGACAGCGGGCTCTTTTCCGGGCTGCTGTCAGGGCTGCTGTAAGACAACGCCACGCAAAGCGAAAAGACCGTTTTACGGCCTTGCCTTGTACTCATTTCCGTACAATAAGGAGGAAATAAGGCCAAAGTCCGTTTTATGGCGTTATTCGCGTCTTATTCTCACTTCCGTGCAACAAGGAGAAGAAAAGGAGGAAAAAATGCCGGGGGAATACGATATCAATCAAATGCGGGAGGACGCTATGCGCAGAGCACGGGAAATGCAGTCCCGCGCCCGCCTACCC
Source organism: Acutalibacter sp. (assembly GCA_022511515.1). GTDB lineage: Bacteria > Bacillota > Clostridia > Oscillospirales > Acutalibacteraceae > Acutalibacter. Next base: position 5,931 of record JAFLRP010000209.1, on the reverse strand, counting down.
GCCAGACCGCTCCAGCAAAGGGGCAATCCTCCTGAGAGAAACTCTGCGGCCGAGCATAGCTCCCCTCCGAGGGAAGTTTCTCCTGCGCAGCAAGAAAGAAATCCTGCACAGTCGGCCGAAAAAAATCTGCTGGAAAATCTCTTTCAAGATAAGGAGCGTACTGTGCTTCTGGCGCTGCTGCTCCTTCTCAGTGAGGATGACAGCCACCATGACCTGATGTTCGCTCTGATGTTTTTATTGATGTAAACTTTCCTGTAAGGCTGTATGGAATTGCCGCAACGGGGCAATTCCGGTCAAAAAATCGTCCCGCCGCCCACGACGGTATCGCCGTCGTACAGCACTACGGCCTGCCCTTTCGTAATGGCCCGCTGGGGCTCATCAAAGGTGATTTTCAGCTCGTTTTCGCTGGTCTGGACCACCGTGGCGGGCTGCTCCGCCTGCCGGTAGCGAATCTTTGCTTTCACCCGCATGGGCGTTGAAATCTCCGGTTTGGAAATCAAATTGATATCCCCGGCGGTCAGTTCCGGAGAGAAAAGCTCCTCGTGCCTGCCAAGCAAAACCTGATTTTTTACGGGGTCCACCCCGCATACATACATGGGCTGGGGAAAGGAAAGTCCCAGCCCTTTCCGCTGTCCCACCGTATAGTGAATGATGCCCTTGTGCTGCCCGTAGACTTCTCCCGCTGTGCCCACAAAGCTGCCGGGAGAAAATTCTTTTCCGGCGTATCGCCCGATAAAGGCGGCATAATCGCCGTCCGGCACGAAGCAAATGTCCTGGCTGTCCCGCTTTTTGGCATTGACAAAGCCGTTTTCCCCGGCGATTTTTCTGGTTTGCTCCTTGGTGAGCTCTCCCAAGGGCAAAAGCAGATGGGAAAGCTGTTTTTGGGTCAGGGAATACAGCACATAGCTTTGGTCCTTCGATGCGTCCAAGCCTTTCTTTAAAAGCCACCGGCCGGTTTTTTCATCTTGAGAAACTCTGGCGTAATGTCCGGTGGCGACTTTATCGAAACCGATTTCCTCCGCCCTGCTCATAAGCTTGTCGAATTTGATATAGCGATTGCAGTCGATGCAGGGGTTGGGCGTCCGCCCGCTTTCGTAAGCCGCCACAAACCGATCCATCACTTCTTTGTGAAAGCTGTCGGTGAAATTGAACACGTAAAAGGGAATGTCCAGCCGGGCGCAGACGCTGCGCGCGTCGTTTACGTCGTCTAAGGAGCAGCAGGTTTTTTCCCGGGAAATTCCCGCGTCCTCATTGTCGTACAGCCGGAGGGTCACGCCCATGGCCTCATATCCCGCCTGTTTCACCAAAAGCGCCGCCACGCTGGAGTCCACTCCGCCGCTCATGGCTATGATGGCTTTTTCCATGCCGCTCACCCCCTTTTTTCATGATAATCATGCTCTTTCCATGCCGCTATTTTAGCACATTGTTGGTGAAAACACAACACGAGCCAGGCAGAGTGCCCGGCTCGTCTTTTTTTACTGTTCTTTCTTTTCCGCCGCGATCTCTCTCAAAATCACCCGGCACTTTTCTTTGATTTCTCCCGTTCTCAGCCACTCCCGCAGGGTGGCAAGTCCCCGTTCGTTCTTCGGGCAGGGCAGCCACAGGTGGAGATAGCCTCCCTCGCCGTACTTTTCCCGAATGTGCGCTGTTGATCGCTCAATTTGCTGTTCCTCGTTCATTTCCGGAAAATATTCCACGCCGTATTCCAAACAGCGCCGCACGATGCGCTCCGGCTCTAAGTCCCGGTCCGCCTCGCTGACGATGCTCCCGTAGAGGTTCCGGGGCGGCTCCTGCCGGGACGCACGGTGGTCCTCCACCGCCTCTCCCATGATCCGGATCTGTTCCTCGGTGAACCAGCGCTTCAGGGCTTCGTCCTCCCTCAGCCATTTGGCGGAAGTCTCCTCGTGGTCTTTCCTGCCGAATCGCACGCCTACGTCGTGATACACCGCCACAGTGTACACCATATCGATATCTACGTCTAATTTTTCTGCCAACTCCAGGCTGTTTGAAAGGACTGTGCGGATATGCTCCGGCCCGTGAGCGGCGTCGCAATCTTCGTACAATGGAAGTATTTTTTCTTCTGCGTATTCCCGCAGGGATTCCGTGATTTCCTTCATATTTCTCCTTATTTGCGTTGCTGCATCAGTTCCTTAGCCTCTTTGCCGGAGAAATGCTCCACGGTCAGCCGGATCACAGCGGTGTAACTGTCCGTTCCCGTTGCGTGCTCCATGCGATGGGCCATGCTGTCCGCCGGGTAATATTTCTCCGCCAGCCGCAGCAGGGCGTTTTTCTGCTCCTCGGGGTCGGTGACCACCTCCGTCTGCCCGAAGGCGATGACGCTGCGGAAATAGGTAGTGTACTCCTCCGGCACGATCTCGTCCCGATCCATCACGCAAAAGGACGCTTTCGCGCTGCGTTTCAGCGCGTCTATCTTATGCCCCTCCCTTGCGCTGTGGAAGTAGATTTTCCCCTCATGGTACACAAAACTCAGCGGGACGGCATAGGGGTAATCCCCGTCTCCCAGCACCGCCAGCACGCCTGCGGTGTTGCGCTCCAATATCTTCAGGCTTTCCTCTTGCGGCAATTCCTGTTTTGCTCTGCGCATCTTCCGAAATTCCATTTTTCCATATCCCCCTTTTTCAGGTGAACGGGCAAAGTATAGCACAGCAAGAGGTGGAAATCAAGGCAGAAAAAGTGAAAAGATTTGAAAGGTTGTCACATTTTCTTTCCTTTTGCGACTGATTTGGTAGAGGGCCCGACCGGATCCGGCACGTCACGGGAAAGGGGGCGCTATGGGTGGCCATGCCGCGGCCGGCTCCGCAACATAACCTGAGGAGGTAACATGATGAAACGAAAAAGCTTACGTAGATTGATTTCCGGGGCCATTTCCCTGATCCTGCTGGTCTCGATCTCCATCAACGCTTGTGCGATACCGGCCTTTGTGGCAGACGTTCCAGAACCCGATCCCAATGCTTCAACGCCATGGTATGCCAGAGCGGTTTATTACCTCTGGTATGCTCATGTCGTTGACGAGAGCAGGGTAGATGAAGAAGGTCTAACCTTGTATGAGCCTGCCCGTGCCATCACTCGCGGACAGTTTCTGTCCTTTTTGGGACATCTTGCAAAGCAGTGCGGCGAAGAAGTGGAGAAGGAATCCGCATGGGATTTGACTACCAAGGACTGTCTCAACTGGGCGGTAAAAAACCACATTGCTTACGGCAAGGGGAACGGCTTGGGGGAAAACGATACCCTCACCCGGCAGGAAATGGCGGTGTTCCTCAAGCGGTTTGCAGAGTATATCGGCTTCCCGCTGGAAGATATCAACACTCCCAGTGACTATGAGCAGCTTGCCGATTCCGCCCTCGTCGCTTCCTGGGCGGAGGAAAGCTTACAATATGCCCATCGGTATCGCATTATGGTGGGCGAAGTGCACCGGGACGGCAGCATTTCCATGAACCCTCGGAGGATCGTCACCCGGGCAGAGGCGGCGCAGGCAATTTACAACTACACGAAATCCGCCCATTTCGAGCTTCCCTTCTATGCCGGACTTATGCACGGAGATATCGCAATTCCTGCTTCCGCAGAATTTTGAATCAGCAATAATGGGGTATCAGAATATAGTTCAGAGAAAATAGGGTGACTGTCAATACAGCCACCCTGCCAATTTGACACATTGTTAGATTATGGTGTTATTTAAATAAAATCTTAAGGCAGATAGGAGGAATCCTCATGAAAAAAGCTCTTCTCAGGTTCACTTCCGGGATCATTTCCTTGCTCTTGATGGTCTCGATCTCCATCAACGCTTGCGCTTTCCCGGCTTTTGTGGATGATATTCCCGACCCTGTCCATGGGATCGACAAAGATGTACCTTGGTATGCCCAGGCAGTTTATGACCTCTGGTATGCCCATATCGCTGACGCAAGCAGGATAGACGAGGAAGGTTTTGTATTATACGAGCCCGCCCGTGCCATCACTCGTGGACAGTTTTTGCATTTCCTGGGGGCTCTTGCAGAGGAGTGCGGCAAAGAAGTGGAACAGGAAAGCGTATGGGAGCTGAGCGTCAAGGACTGCCTAAAATGGGCGGTAAAAAACCACATTGCTTACGGCAAGGGGAATGGTTTGGCGGAGCATGACACGCTCACCCGGCAGGAAATGGCAGTGTTCCTCAAGCGGTTTGCAGAGTATATCGGCTTCCCGCTGGAAGATATCAACACTCCCAGTGACTATGAGCAGCTTGCCGATTCCGCCCTCGTCGCTCCCTGGGCGGAGGAAAGCTTACAATATGCCCATCGGTATCGCATCATGGTGGGCGAAGTGCACCGGGACGGCAGCATTTCCATGAACCCTCGGAGGATCGTCACCCGGGCAGAGGCGGCGCAGGCAATTTACAACTACACGAAATCCGCTCATTTTAAGCTTCCCTCCTATACGGCAGATTTGGGCGACAATATTGTCAGTCCGTCTTATGAGGATTTTTGAAAGCAGCCATATTGGGATATCAGAATATAAATTAAAAATGCGGGGTGATTGTTACTACAGCCACCCTGCCAATTTGACACATTGTTCAGATTATGGTGTTATTTAAATAAAATCTTAAAGCAGATAGGAGGAATCCTCATGAAAAAAGCTCTTCTCAGGTTCACTTCCGGGATCATTTCTCTGATCCTAATTGTCTCCATCTCCGTCAACGCCTGCGCCATGCCGGCATTTGTGGATGATGTTGACTACCCGATCACCGATTGTGACTGTATCCCTGCATGGTATGCCAGAGCGGTCTATTACCTCTGGTATGCTCATGTCGTTGACGAGAGCAGGGTAGATGAAGAAGGTCGAACTTTGTATGAGCCCGCTCGTGCCATCACCCGTGGGCAGTTCCTATCCTTTTTGGGGCATCTTGCAGAGCAGTGCGGCAAAGAAGTGGAACAGGAAAGCGTATGGGAGCTGAGCGTCAAAGACTGCCTGAAATGGGCGGTAAAAAACCATATTGCTTACGGTAAGGGGAACGGCTTGGGGGAAAACGATACCCTCACCCGGCAGGAAATGGCGGTGTTCCTCAAGCGCTTTGCAGAGTATATCGGCTTCCCGCTGGATGATTCCAACACCCTCTGCGACTATGAACAGCTTATGGATTCGGACAAGGTGGCTCCCTGGGCGGAAGAGAGCCTGCAATATGTCCATCGGTATCGTATCATGGTGGGTGAAGAACACGAGTACGGCAGCTTTTTCATGAATCCCCGGAAGACAGTCACCCGGGCAGAGGCGGCTCAGGCAATTTTCAACTATGTGGAATCCTCCCATTTTGATCTTCCCTTCTATGGAGCGGACGTGGGCGAATTTCCCCCTCCATCTTCCGAGGATTTCTAAAAGCACCATAATGGGGTATCAAAACATATTTTAGACAAAGCAGGGTGACTGTTGATGCAGTCGCCCTGCTTTCTTGCCGCCACTTTTCGCAGACAAAAAAGAAAAGCCTATCCGATTGGATAGACCTTGTCTTTTTAGGTGTGTACCCTAAAAACTGAATAAAGGAAGAAGCGAGAAGAAAAGGAGGGGGAAGTGGGTTGACATACCAAAGAAGGCTATGGTCAAGCCCTCGGCCTATTAGTACTGCCAAGCTGAACATGTTACCATGCTTACACACGCAGCCTATCAACCTTGTAGTCTACAAGGGGCCTTACCAGCTTACGCTGTGGGATATCTAATCTTGGAGGCGGCTTCACGCTTAGATGCTTTCAGCGTTTATCCGTTCCACACATAGCTGCCCAGCCGTGCTCCTGGCGGAACAACTGGTGCGCCAGAGGTGTGTCCATCCCGGTCCTCTCGTACTAAGGACAGCTCTCCTCAAATATCCTGCGCCCACGACAGATAGGGACCGAACTGTCTCACGACGTTCTGAACCCAGCTCGCGTACCACTTTAATCGGCGAACAGC
>JAFLRP010000208.1 GCA_022511515.1 Acutalibacter sp. | reverse complement strand
TACTGCTATGGGGAGCAGACCCACGGGAGTGAGCACAGAGAAGCGGCCGCCGACATTGTCGGCAATTACAAATGTCTTATATCCTTCCTCGGTGGCAAGGCTGCGAAGAGCACCGCGCTTTCACCGAGCAGGCGGCGGACAGCTGCATCACTCTGGTCAAGGACACCCAGCACCTGCTGCCGCTAAACCCCGAGAAGCAGAAGAACCTCTTTGTGATCCCCGTGGGAGACACGCCCGGCTATCACAACCCCAAGGGCGGCTATGTCCATCTCTTTGTGAAGGAACTGGAGGACAGAGGCTTCCACGTCACCCTCTTCAACGTGGAGGACAAGGCGATCACCGCCGACATCGCCGGCAGCAAGATCGCGGAATTCAAGAAGAAGTACGACGCCATCGTGTACTTCTGCAACGTGGAGACCAACGGCAGCATGAGCGCCGCCAGAATCGAATGGCCGGGCCTGCGGGCCACGATCCCCATGCTGATCCACGACGTACCCACCATGATGGTATCCATTGACAATCCCTATCATCTGCTGGACGCCCCCCGGATCCCCACCTATATCAACGCCTACACTTCCGAGGACGTTGTGGTGAAGACGCTGGTGGAAAAGCTGGTGGGAGAGTCCGAGTTCAAGGGCATTTCCCCGGTGGACGCTTTTGTGGGCCTGTTCAACGCCAACAAATAATCAATCAATTTTTCACTTTTTCATTTCAATAACAGGAGGAATTACTTATGAGACACACACCCTATCGCGCACGGCAGATCAGCCCCAACACCTATGTGGTGGATATCGGCGCCGTCTGCTACCCCTACCTGCTCCTGGGCAGCGAGAAGGCTCTGCTGATCGACTCCGGCATGGGTAACGGAAACCTGCGGGAGTATCTGGAGACCATCACCGACCTGCCCATCGAGCTTGTCAACACCCACGGCCATTTCGATCACACCCTGTGCAACGGCTACTTTGACAAGGTCTGGATGCACCCCGAAGCCATCGCGGAGGTCATGGCCGGCACTCCGGAGGAGCGCACTATGAACGGTAAGGTGCCGGATTTCACCGCCGAGCCCGTCACGGAAGGCCATGTCTTCGATCTGGGCGGACGGCACATCGAGGTGCTGGAGACCGCCTGCCACAGCCCCGGAGACTTGATGTTTCTGGATCACGAGAACCGCATGCTCTTTACCGGCGACAATCTGGAAGCCGGCCAGGTTTTGATCTTCTACGGCAACGCCGAGTACGGCGCAACCGTGGCCCGTCACCTGGAGATCATGAAGAAGATCGAAGCCAGAATGGACGAGTTCGACATCATCTGCCCCGCCCACAACGGCGCTCCGCTGGACAAGAGCTATGTCACCTATTTCATCGAAAACGACCAGCGTGTTCTCAGCGGTATTGAGGGCACTGCCGATTTGGACTCCCCCTCCTTTGCGATTAACGAGGGCGCTTTCGCCATGGACGACGAAAAGAAGGCCGTTCTCCGCTGCTCCGAGTGGAAGGGTACTTCTCTGGTGTACGACAGCCGGCGTGTCCACGAGAGCAAAGGACTCTGGCGCATCAGCAACGGCGTCTAAAGTCCTTGCGTCAAATTGCCAAGAAGGCCCGTGCCCTGCCTTTCGCAGAACACAGGTTCTCCTGCTAAACTACTGACTCTAAAATGCGCCTCACAATGATAAGCACCCCAAAAGTGTCCAACTTTTGGGGTGCTTATCACAAACAGGGGTGCTTTTCTTTTTGCTCTTTTATTTTCGCCTAAATACCCAAAATCATTTTAGCGATATTGAAATAGATCATCAGCGCCACAGCGTCCACGGTAGTGGTGATAAAGGGACTTGCCATCACGGTGGGGTCAAAACCAAGCCGCTGGGCAAGAATGGGCAAAGTGCTGCCCACCAGATTGGACACCAGCACCGTGACCATCAACGTCAGGCAGACCACAGCCGCAACTAAGAGACCTACCCGATCGATCAACATCATCTTGGCAAAATTCGCCACCGCCAGCGTTCCGCCGGTCAGCAGTGCCACACTGGATTCTTTCAAAATGATCCTGGGCACATCGGAATATTTGATCTCCCCCAGAGACAGGCTGCGGATGATGGTGATCGAGGATTGGCTCCCCGCGTTGCCGCCGGTATCCATCAGCATGGGAATGAAATTGGTCAACACCACGCTGGCTGCCAGCGCTCCCTCATAGGAAGCGATAATCCCGCTGGTAAACGTAGCGGAAATCATCAGCAAAAGCAGCCACGGAACACGCTGTTTCCAGGTGGCAAAGACACTTGTCTTGATATAGGGCTTATCCGAGGGGGTGATAGCCGCCATTTTTTCGATATCCTCGGTGGTCTCTTCCTGGATAACATCGATGGCGTCGTCGATGGTGACGATGCCCACAAGCCGTTCCTCCGCATCCACCACGGGGATGGCAAGAAAGTCATATTTGCTGAGTTCCTGCGCTACTTCCTCCTGGTCGGTGTGGGTGGTGACAAACTTCACATTTGTCTCCATGATGTTCCGAATGGTCTCCGTTTTCGGAGAAAGCAGCAGGTCCTTTACCGTGACGATGCCCTCCAGCTTCCGGCGATCGCCTGTCACATAGCAGGTGTAGATGGTCTCTTTTTCCACGCCGGTGGCACGAATGCGCTCAAAGGCCTGCTCCACCGTCATGGTGCCCTTTAAGTCCACATACTCCATGGTCATGATGCTGCCGGCGCTATCCTTGGGATAGTTCAGCACCTGATTGATCATCTTCCGGGTGTCGGAATCCACATGGCGCAGAATTTTCTTGACCACATTTGCAGGCATTTCCTCGATCATGTCCACCGTGTCGTCCAGGAAAAGCTGCTCCATCACCTCGTCCAGTTCCTTGTCCGTAAACCCGCGGATCAAGATTTCCTGGGTGTCGCCGTCCATGTAGGCGAAGGCGTCCGCCGCCAGCTCCTTGGGCAGCAGGCGAAAGAGGATGGGCATTTTCGCTTCCGGCATCTCTTCCAGCAGGGCAGCCGCATCCGCCGGAAACAAATCCTTGAGCAGCGCTGCCGCTTCCGAATACTTTTTGTCGTTCAATAGCTCCAAAATGGTGTCGCTCACCGTGCATACCTCCTTTTTTCAAATACTTGGAGGCAGCACAAAACCGGTACAGAAAGCAGAAAAAACGCAGAATTACACGCCGAAAACAGAGCGCAATGCTGCGCCTGCAAAAAACACAGCGCATAACGGGACTTCAGCTGTGTTCTGTTCTCCCGGCTTTATGCCGCCGCTACTTCGCGGAACGCTCACATTGCTCACTCCTTTATCAGTATAGTATGTAGCACTGCATGAGCGGAGACAGTCTCCGCCTATCCACCTTATCAATTTACCTTCTTTTTAAAGCTTTGTCAAGACCAAAGGGCAAGTACAATCGAAGTATTTTGTGTTGGGAACAGAAGCTGTCCCTTCCTCCAAAATGGGCAAAAGACCCCGATCTCTGCAAAATGCAGATTTCAGGGTCTTTTCATTCATTCTTTCCGCGTCGGAGAAGAAAATCCTTCCAACACAGTTTCGCTTACAACGGCTTATGTACGTCTGTGAAAGGCGTATCTCCAACAAGATACACTTCCGTAGAGAGAGGATACTTTGAAACGTACTTGTTAAAGCCTTTCCCGTACTCATCGTCGCGAGTTCTGGTATTCATCTCTTCCCGCTTTGCCGCTGCGGGTTCGCCGATCAGATAGGTATACTGGACCTCTACCCACTTTGCCATACCCTCATAGACTTCCAGCTCCTGAGCGGAACCGTACTTGCTCCGGATTTCTTTTGCATCCCAATTCTCGTACTGCCAGATATGCGTCAACTCATGGACGATGGTCTTCAGAGAGGCCAGCCTCGGGGCACCGTTCTCCACCAAGATGGTGTAACCTTTCTTCTTGTCCCGAATTGCCACGCCCAGCACTCTGGGGTCGCTCTTTCCGGTGGGAACGAAGGATTTGCCCAAGCTCTTGTGGAGCCGTTTGGCGTTGACCATCTTAACGGCAATGGGAACCGTGATGGAAGCGCCGAAGAAGGTGTCCAGATCTTTCAAGGCTTTGCGATAGACGTCTTTGAACTCTTCCTCGGTACGAATGGCAGATTTGCCGCAGTTGAGACAACGCTCCCGACCGTCCGCCAGCACCTCGTACTCCGTACCGATCAACTCAACGCCGCAGAAATCACAATAGTGTGTATTCGGGTCGCCGGGGACATAATTTCTCTCCACAAGCTCTGCCACATTCTTCCCCTCGCGAACCTGCTGGAGGAAATTGTTATCGTAGCCCAAGCCCTTCAGGAACTCAAAAGTTTCTCTCGGCGAAATGTTCTGGGGCAAGGAGCCGCTGCCATACAGCAGATAATACCGCTCGTGATAGGGCGGACGTTCTAAGGGCATTCCGAATTTCTTGGCCTTTTTCGCCTGATCAGGCTCAAATTCCAGCGATCCTTCCTGCTCGGGGACTTCTTCCTGTTCGGAAACTTCTTGAGTCTCCTGCTCTTCCCCGCCGATCTCTGCCGAGGCAGAATCAGGCACATTCTCTGCTGCTGCCTCGTTCTCTATCTCTTCGACAGTTTCAGCAGTTTCTTGGGCGGAATCACCCTGATCTTCCGGAATATCGCCAACCGGGATCGGCCTGAAGGTATCAAAACTCATCCGAATCTCAGGCTGATCGTCGCTGTCAACCGCGGTATTCTCCGGGATGGCGAGTTTCTTCTCAGATTCATCTTCGGGCTCACCCTCGGACTCGGGCCCATCTTCAGACTCAGAGTCGTCCTCGGGTATAGACTCATCCTCAGACATAGGCGTATCCTTGGGTTCCTCGTCTTCTTCGGATTCCCTGCTATCGTCCTCGAGCTCCTCAGAGGAGTCAGATCCATTCCCGGACTTGATTTCATCCTCGAAGACAGATTCTCCCTCGGACTCAGGTTCACCCTCGGATTCCGACTTGTCTTCAGATTCAGCCTCATCTTCAGATTCTGCCCGATCTTCGGTCTCCGGCGCGGTCTCTTCTTCTCTCTCCTCGGCAATGTGCTCTGCCGCTTCGTTGTTGCCGTCTACTGTTTCAGGCTGGATCTCCGCGTCGGCAGGGATCTCCTGAGGCGTATCCTTGACAGCTTCTTCCTCTTTGGGTGCGGTTTCCTTAGGCTTCCGGCGGAACAGTTTTCGGAAAAATCCGCCGACCTTTTCTTTTAACCGCTTCCACCAGGACTTCTTCTCGGGCTCAGCCAACTCATACTCCGGCTCAACCGGTTTCGGCGGCGGATTCAAACTGGCGTCCAGGGCTTCAAAATGCCATCCGAGATAATCGTAAATAATGGCGAAAATGCGGTTTAAATTGCGTTCAGCCGCCACAAGGAGACCGATATCCAACTGGCTGTCTTCAATGAGGTAAATGGCATTCTTCTCCGGTGTAAAACCGTTCTCGCCCGCCAAGCTGTAAGTGATGGGTTCCGTGACCGGCCCCTGTGTGACCGCGGCAATATAGGGCTGATTCTCGGCAAACAAGGTGCGGAACAGCTCGTTGAACAACAGCGTGATGGTATAGCGAATTTCATCCGTAAAGCACTCATCGTCCATCTCTGGGAAATCGATTCTGAGGATCTGCTTATTATAATACTGCCGATCCGGGATATCGCTGATGAAAACCTTCCGGGCACGATCAAAATCATTATAGACAGGCATCTGCCAATAAGCGGGGGTCCTTACCGAGAAATCGGCAAACTGCCGCGTGACGCGCATACCGCCGATATTTTGACAGGCTCCCATGACTTTGGAATCCACTACGCTCTGGATCGTATATTCACGCACCTGACGGTAACTGGGGCGGCCCGTAATGTGATCTGCGGCACGGCGTACCAAAACCTGTCCGTCCGACGCCACGGAAAGCATCTCATAATACTTGCCGTTGAAAACGAAGAATTGTCCGGGCAGATATCTCTGGAAAATATGCCCTTCCAGCTCGGAACCAAGATAATATCCTTTCCCGTCCTCTTCTTCTGCGATATAGCTGGCATTTTCCAAATCATTGAGCAGAACTCTTCTGAAATTCAGATTTTTGATGCTGTAGAGTTCTTCCATCCGACCGCTATCCATGGAATATTTTCTCCGCATGGTAATGGTGCTCTGCTCAAAAACGAACTGCCGTCCGTTCACAGTGCGGCACAACACTTCCGTGCCGTCCACCTTCTGAGGCTGCGCGCCTACCGGGCGGAAACAATCGCAGATCTCATGCCACAGGGCAGTTACCAGCTCGTCGGAATTGACGTCTACCAGCATCAGCTCCCGCTCGAGCTCGTCCTTCTTCAGCTCTCCGCTGCTCATTCTCAGGCACAAACGCAGCATGACGTTGCGCTTTGTTCTGGCATAGTCGGCAACGATGTATGGGATCGCTTTCGCGTCGGCATTAAAAATACCGTCGTTCTCCGCCATGTAATCCCTGAGAAGATATTCCGGAGAGATCACATTGATAAAGCTCTGCTCGGAGGCCCGAGTGGAAAACTCCCGCTTGACCTCAAACATATTGCAGGCTTCATCCTCGATGGTCAGATAACTGGCTTTCCTGCTGCGTTCATTCCACAGATTGGGCGACGTGACAAAATGCTCGTCAATAGCCTTCTGATTTATCGGCAATTCAGCATAATGCAGCAAATCGTAATAATACTGCCTGACGATCCAATGCATATCGGTTACCGGAAATGCGTCTCCACCGTACCAACGGGCTACGGAAACCTGATTTTTCAGGGCCGCAAAAGACAGCTCCGTTCCGACGCCTAAATATCTGGACAAATTGGGCAGCATCCGGTGCTGAAGATATTCCGTATCCGCGCCCCAACACATGTAGGAATTCGTGCCGCTGTGGCGGCTTGTGGCGGATACCTCTTGAAGGCTGATCATCAAAATATGGGAAAGGGCGTCCACCAGACCGTCACAGTTCTTGTCCGTGGAACAGTAGGTGATATTTTTCCCCGGAACGGTACATTCATGGATCAAGGAATTCAGACCGATTTGCGCCGTGGTAATCAAACGGGAGGGTTCGATCAGCACAACGAATTCAACCGACCGGAAAAACTCCCGGTTTTTCTGATGCAGTTCAAGGTTGTGCACGTTGGACCGTGTAACGATGCCAACATCCAGATTCTGCTCCTGATCGGAGAGCACGCCGATCTTCCACATGCCGGGAACGTTGGAGATGGAACGCAGACCCTCCTCACACCAGGCGGTGATATCCTCCTCGGTTCCGTGGCGTCCCAGAATAATCAAGACCTTTTTATGGCGCAGCAAGGTCCGATCTACGGCGTAAAACGCATAGGGGATCAAATCATAATAGAAGGGATTATTGAACAGAATGCTTTTCCCGTTCAACAGATCCAGACCGGAATGCAAATAATTCTGGTCGATGAGATATCCGGCGCTGAGCCTTCTGCGCATATACAGAGCATATGCCTCGGTTCGGGGATCTCCGCTGCGCTCCATGGCGGTCAGCAATTCATCGTTGCTGACAGAGTTCCCCAAATCGTTGCTGACCGTGGTATTCTCCGCCACCAGCTTATCCTTGAACAGTTTGCGCAGGACCTTTCTCAGCATGACAAAATTCGTGACGCTCTTGGATTGATCCTCCTCACCGGAGAGACTTCCTTCCATTTCCTCTTTGGTGAGACCGTTTAAATAGAAATACAACTCGCCCACCAAAATAATGGGAAACGCCGGGTAGAAAGGCTGCAGGAGCAAGGAGCTCCGATACAGACCGGCTGCAAAAAATGACGCACCCATAGAGAGGATCACGACAGCGATGTAAAAGGTTTTGAGATAAGTTCTGGCCTGACCGAAATGGGGCTTGACGCACCACTGCTTTTGCGGTTCATCGTATTCATAAAAGAGCCCGGCGACCGTCTCATAGACCGCATTTCCGGGTTTGAAAACAGCCTTCACAGTGGCGGTAACAATGCGCTTGAAAGTGATATAGACCAACATCATTGCCGTGTTGGCGATCACCAGCATCCAATAGCCCAAATTGAGTCTCTGGAGCAACTCCTCGAACCGGGAGGAAAGCATGGTCAGGAAACCCGCAGCAGGGCTGAGCTGCCCATCCATCAAACCGCCCAGCCATTGAGCCAGTCTGTTAATCCAGTTGGGGATCAAGCCCAGGAAAGCTGTGAGCAGCGACGCCACCTGATCCAGAAAGAACATGAGAACGACGCAGTAGATCAGAGCCAAAACGGGCATGACAAACTGGCGGCTGCGCAGGGGCCGTTTCAGATTCGCTTTTGCACTGAGGGCAACAAGACTCAGAAAAGGCAGAAAAGCTGCAAGCAATTTCAGAGTTTCTATTAAAAAACTAATCATACAGTTCCTCCTGCCGCACCGTTAACCGATGCACAAAATTTACAGGAACAGTGATCTCATTTCCGGATTGTAAATACTCGATCTGCCGCTTTTCTCCGGGCATAAACGGAAGCGAATAATCGAAATCAACCGGTCTTCTGAAATTAAAGTCGTAGGGATCGGTCAATAAGGGATCCGCAAAGGTGGGATCGGTAAAGTATACGCCGAAGATTTCCCGCAGCCTTTCACGATAACCGCGAATGTCCTCCAAATGCTTTTTCCGCACACGGATCTCAAGGGTATCTACATCCTCGTGCTCGCGGTAGAAGTTGATGGCGGAAAAACCTCTCATCACATTGCAGGCGTGGCTCAAATAACGGGAAAACTGGGCAAGGGAAGCGCTGATCTCATCACTGATACTCTGCATGAGCACATTAAAATCATTGATGCGCTTTTTCACAGCGGAGCGCAGGAAAAAAAGGCACACAAACCCTACCAGCAGCAACAGTCCCTCTACCCCGCCAATCAAAAGGAATAGCCGCATGAGACTTCCCGCATCCAAAGGATTTCCAAGGAACATGGGAAGAAAACAAAGCAAATTGGCGGCCAATACCACTGCCCCCAAAAGGACGGTAGTTTTTCTGCTCATTCGGGTTTCGAGCTTCTTCTTAACAAGCTTGTCCTCCTCTTCCATCTGCTCTCTGAAACGTGTCAGATCATAAACGTCAGAGGTTTGGACGGAGACCATGTTCAGTTCCGAATCGCTGGTAAACTCCTGAACGTCCTCTATCTGGAACTCGTTGAGAAGCTTTACGCGGTCGGTATCCGCCAGATTCATTTCACCCATGTTCTCCACCGCGCGTTTTAGGCTGCGGCGAGGTTGTTTGAGCAGCTTATGCAGGGTTTTCTCTGATTTCCGATAACTGGCATTCCAGACAGACTCTTCCGTTTCCGGGCAGTCTCCTGCCAGTCCGTATCCCTTTTTATCCGCAAAAAGCCCGCTTTGATCGAATTCCTGATCGAGGGTAACGGGTACATTGACCGGAGAGCAGAACAAGGCATTTACCTCATAATCGGTGATGCGTTCCTTTGTTTTCTCTGTCAAGCCGCGAATTTCCTCTTCCAGACTCTCCTGCGTGCTGCGGAGCTTCTCATCATACGAGGCGATCAATCTGCGCAGAGCCGGTTCATCATTTTCGCAATTCAAATAATAAACCCGGTTGGGACGCAGACATCCGCCCGGGACCTCGTTGCCGGCAAAGAGCAGCAGCGTATATAAGAAACGGATGTAGTCAAAAGTATAGTTCTGATGGCTTGCCGGAAGGATATCGAAGACCAGATACCGCATCTTATCGAAATAGAGGTTCCAATCGTAGAATTTGGAATATTGGTGATCCACATGCTTTGTCCACGAGGACAAGATGTCATGCTCCGACTCCTGAAAAGTCCGCTTGGCAATGCAGTATATCTCCTCGGGCAGAAAAATATTGATCTTTTCCTCTCCGACAATGCGTTGCCGGATCTCCTGTTTGCATTGCGCCTCTGCCTGATACTCAGCAAACTCCACATCCTCCGAAGCGCCGTTTCGACCCTCGGAAATCATAGGAGCTTCACACAGATAAGTCATCAATCTGGTCAAAGGAAGCCTGGCGGCCTCTTCAAAGGCCGCCTGCTTTGCCTGAAACACCTTGGCGAAATATCTGCGTTTCCGCTCCGTCTCTTCCCTTTTTTCCGGGAGAACATAGGTCGGATCCTCCAGTGTTTCTTCCGAAACTTCCTCCTGGGATTCGATCGGCACATCGTCCGCTTTAAAAGGATCTTCTTCCGGCGGATGATACTCCACCAAATGGAAGGGATTCCTTTTGTTCAGCCCTTCCTCGCCGCAAAGCACAAGAGCCCGCCAATGTTCTCTGCGCGCAACAGTTTCCACCAGGGTGGGGACAGACTCTGCCAGAGTCTGTCCATCCCGGTTCCATTCACAGAAGGCAATGGTTTCACGATCGATAAAAGGCTTCAAAAAGATCTCGTATTCCCGGATACTGTCAATATATTCCTTCTCTGCAATTACAACAGTGAACAATCCATTCACTATGCCTTTGCACCTCCTCAGCGTGTGACATACAACTGCCGTTGACAGATTCCATTTTAGTCAAACAACTGCTTCAACTCCGCCAGGGTGCTTTCAAAATCATCCGGCTCAGGAGTGGTGGTCATCACGCTTTTGATCTTGCGATAAGCGAGGGAAAGCACAACATTCTCGCTGGCGGGAATGTTCCTGCTCAGAGAAGGATACTTCTTATAGTTCTCCATCAGCAGTCTGAACTGTCCCTCCAGAATATTGCAGAGCACGAACTTGGCATCATCGGGGCGCTCCCACATATCCAGTTCCTCCTTGAAGATGCGGATAGCCGCGTCTACAAGAGTGGCCATTTCCGCCACAAAGCGCTGGCTGTTGGGGAGAGAATTGTAATAGGCCAAAGGAATTTCAAACAAGCTGGTAGGGCCGTCATGGTTGTCCAGCAGCGCAAAGTTTGCCAAATCCTTCGCAAAGGTGGTATCGGCATAGTTGGAGTTGCGGACCTTATCTCTGGCACGCTTCTTCTCGCAGACTACGTAAATATCCTCAACGATCGCGGAATTGATGTAAAGAGCGTCCAAGATCTCAAAGAACTCGTCGCACAGAGTGCCGTTGGAGACGACCATCTCCATGCTGCGCTCGTCGGAATTCTCATACCGATAGACCATTTTGCCCTTAGCGGCCACAGAGAGCTTGACCCTCTGGATCGCATTGTGGATCAGGCCGTAGATCATGGCCTTGTGGATATTCATCATGCGCGTATTCTGATATTCAAAATCCATTTCAGGCATGACAGAAATGGCATCCCAACGCTTGTCGATATGGGTGGAGATCATCATGTTCTTGGTGGAATCCGGCCCGATAAACTTGGAATAAGAGGTGTAAGCATTGTGATAAAGGCCGGCATTCTTCCCACCTGTCTCCGTCTTCAAGGGGCTGGCGAACTTGTTGAGCTTATCGGGGGTCAAGTTGTAAAGGGCGTTGAAGAAGTGCAGCTCATAGCTGGAAACGGTGTCCACGCCCTCTCCCTTCGGCAAAAGCTCATCAATGCGGAAAGCGCGCATATCCTTCAGGGATTTATTATAGGCGCACAGCTTGATCTCGCGGGACTCCACATTGGTGAGGCGCTGGATCCCGGGGGCAGACAGGCGCTCGCCCATGGCGATTCTATCCTGAATATGGCGAGTGATATCCTCAATGGTGACCTTGTCGAACAGCTTGTTGTCATCGCCGCTGTCCTGCTCTTCGCGCATCTTGATACGTGCCTGCAAACGGCATTCCATAGCGATGGCTTCGATAATATTCTTTTCGATCATCTCGCAGTTGCGGCGCACACTCTGTTTGAAATAACCCAACAGAATATCGTCAAATATGTCGATGCGGCGATCTTCTTCCACGACATCGGCAGCGCGGATCTCCCGCTCAAACATGACATTGGCCTTGACGGCGTCGAAGATCTGACCGTTCAGCTCTTTATCCAGCTTATCCTCCATAGAAGTTCTGGAAGATTTGCTCAGCTCATCCAATAGTTCTCTGCTGGAGCACACATTGAACACAGAATCGCCCTTAGTAAAGCGCAAACTGTCCACTAAATCATCCTGCCTCCGCAACAGAGCGGTGACCTTCTCACCGAAGGTGGCATAGAAGCGCTCATACATTTTGCAGAGATCCTCCAGATATTCAGAACCCAGACGATAGGCTTCCAGCTCGGCAACGGAATTGGCGTAATCCGTGATCGTAGCATAGTAATCGGGGAACATCTGATTGAACTGATTATAGAGATTATCGTGGCCGCCGATCCGCTCAAGGAGATTCGGATCTTGCCCCTCTCCTTTTTCAGCGGCAACCAGTTCGTCGATATTGCGCTCCTTCTTACGGCTGTATTTGGCATCGAACATACCGGTATCGTTGGCCTCGGGAGAATAGGTTGCCAGCGCTTCTATGAAATCGTTCATAATCCTGCTGTTAACATTTTCCTTCCGCTTGTCCATCTCCGCTTTTGCCAGATAAAGCATATATCTCGCGGCATTGGGATGGCAGATTTCATCGTCATTCTTTAGCAAAAACTCCAACGTGTAAGGTCTTTTTTCATTGATCGTTTTGCCCTCATTGAACATGATCGCTTCGGCAGTGCTTGCGGCAATTTTTTGCGCGTTCTTGCGAACCGCAGTCTCATAATCCCGCAGCAGTCCCAGATGCTCTCTGGCTTTACCGCGCTTAGAGTCGTTATTCTTGTAATCGATTTCCTCCGCCAGCTCATTGGCGGCGTCCCGAGCAGCACGAATGAGTGCATCATTATTCAAAGAATTATGCATCTCCTCTGCCAGAGCCGTGAAATAAGCGGAAACGCGGCGGTTGGCATTCTGCAGGTAGGTGTTCCGCAGATCCTTGGAGAAGTTATCCGTAGCGGTGCTCATCTTGCTGACATAGACATCAGCACGTGTAGGAGCTTCGGTTCCGGAAAGGCCCTTCTTTTTGGCTTCGAGGCGCTTGACCTCGTACTCGTTATCGTACTTGGACCACTTGGCAGCCTCGCCCTCTCCGCCGATACTGTCTATGGCCCAGTCGTAGGCGACATAATCGGCGATATCCTCATAGGGATAGCGAATCGTACCGGCACCAATGCCGCCGAAACGGTTGCGGCCGTAGTTGCCGGGATTGGACATCTCCTTGATGATATTGTCCTCCACGGAGAAGGCCTTTTTCTGCATGGGACCGATGTTCTGCTCATAGAGCGCCTGGGCAGCCTGCTGCTCATACTGAGCGATGCTGATCATGGTGCTGTCCTCAGCATTCTGCCCGTCCATCAGGAAGCAGAAATCGCAGGGCAGCAGAGAAAGGGATTTCAGCTCATCCGTGCCGGCAGTGGCAATATCCACGTGGATATTGCTGTACCGCTTCAGATCTTCATCGATATCAAAGAAACCGGAGCCCTTTATCATAAAGGCGTTGATCTCTTTGATGGTGGCATACGCGTTGCGGCGCTGGCTTTCCCGCTCTACAGTGGAATCGATCACGCTGTCCAGCGTTTCCGGCAGGAGTACAAGAGAGCGCACGATCAAGCTGGTATTGGGATATTTATTGTTGACGTAGTCGCGGATAAACATGGACAGAGGCAGAAGGATGCCGGAACCCGTGCCGCCGGAGGCGGTGGAAACAACCACACAGCGCAGGGCCTGCTTCATTTCCTGACCGGACTTGCGGAACAAATCGTCTACCGCGTCATAGAGGGGGCGTATTTTTCCAGTTTTAATGGTAGAGTTCAGAGCCAGACGGGAAATTGCCCGAACCTGACCGGCGCCTTCTGAGACAGTCTTATCGTAGAGCACTGCATTCTTCGGGAACCAGTTTTTCAGCGCATCCTCATCGTAATCCAGATAATTGCCTACGGTCTGGGTGTTTGACGTCTGCACATAATAGATATGGGCACTGCTCTTTGCTACGCTGGACAAATCGTTGACGTTGGTGTCCAGACAGACAAAATTGATGTTCTCCGTCTCGCCGGGACGGCACATCTCCGCAACCTTTTTGACGATGCGGCTGCCGGTTCCTCCCACACCGACAAAAAGGGTCGGCGCTTCAACGATGTTTGCCTTGATCTGTTGTTTCTTTACCATTCCTTATCCCTCCAGATATAGATTGTAGAACTATATGTCAATTTTTGAATGGTCTGACTTTTAGCTGTTCACGATCATTTGTATCTCTGCCTTGCCGAAAGGCTGAAGTCCATAGTGCCGCCGTCCGGCGCCAAGGCCTCTCCGGATACAGAGCATGGCGCACCGCTAGAGATTTCAAAATTGACAGGTGCCCCTGCCTTTCCGCCGGTTTTGACAAACTTCCCGGTAGTCAAGTCCTTGGTAAACTGGGAGGCTCCTACCCTGATAGAGTTCACCGCGCCGGTATTGACTGCGCTCACGGACCGCACCCGCATTTTCCTGTTCTTGGACGGTGTCCTACGAGGGCTGACAGCCTCCACTTCAATGCGAAAGCCGCCTCTTAACAGGGGGTTTGCACCGTATCTCGGTGTAGTCACCTCAAGAGACCCTCGCTTTTTGCCGCCCCCGGCAAAGCTAAAATTGGCACTTCCCGTGATATTAGCACCGTCCACCGTGAACCTTGTATTGTCAATAAATACTTTTTTCGGTAACACCTTGGCATTCAGGAACAGCCAAATCAACAGAGCCAGCAAAGCGATGATCAGGAGGATCAGCAAAACGCGGAGCCACAGGGGATATGTCTGAAGCTCTACGCTGCTCTCCGCGCTGTCCGTGACCTCACGGCCCACCTCATCTACGGAAGAAGCAGAAACGGAGATCTTGTGGAATCCGGTATCCAGCGTCCCTTCGGGATCGATCCTGATGGAATAGGCGGACTCCCCGGGGATCGGTTCCACGATCAGCTTTAAGGTATCGGATTCGGCAGAGAAGGTCGTTCTCGCCAACTCCTCCTCGGTCAAGGGTGCTCCGTTCATGGTCAGCTCGGCCCGGAGGGGTTCTCCCTCCGCTACCTTTGATACCACGTAATAACTTTGAGGAGCCTTCAAATCCACGGAGAAAGCTCTCGTGTCATCCTCTATGATCGAGAGCTGGCCGCCCTCCCAGCCGAGATCCTGAAGATCCTTATGGATTTGATAGCCGCTCAGGAAAGTTACAGAGGATTCCAGCTCTAAGGAGTCTCCTCCGTTCAAGGTGATTTGCATGGTCCCGGGCTCACTGCTTTCCTTTTGCTCGGGTTCAGCGCCGTTGACTGCACAGGCAAGCTGATATTCGACGTTGCCCAACAGTTTGGATCGTGTCTCGTTTCCGTCTCTGTCCACCAAACTGTAATGGACGTCGTACGTGCCCGGGAAGAAATCGTCGCCGCTGTTCATCACTGCGCCGCTTTCATCGGTAATGGTCACCGCCAGATCCACATCCGGCTCATAATAGATCGAAATGCTTCTGTCCGTTCCGGAATAGCTCAGGGTATATTCTCCGGCAGAGCAATTCTCATAGGTGGCAATCGCGCCGGTCAGAGAATCGTCTACGCAATTGAGGACCCACTCTTCTTCTTTAACAACTCCGATAGCTCCCCGCTCACTATATTGGGGGAAATAGCTGCTCGATGGGCTCAAAACGGTACCGTCAGAATTCATAAGAGAAATATTGCCTACATCTTCTCCCTGAATGAAGACAATGAGCTTGCTCATATCAATGTCGAAGCTGGGATGCTTTCCTCCGGGGTTGTACTCAGAGGAAAGCTCGTCACGGCCGAAAATCTTATTGCAGAAGTCACTCAGCGCGGAGGGGACCTGCGCGGAGGTAGCCTTGGTTCCGAAATAGTCATTCTTTGAACTGCTGTCTTTTCCGTCCGGCACCTGCATATCTCCGATGCCCAGATAGAGCACATTCACGTCGCTATTACACTTTTTCAGCTCTTCGGATACCGCTTTTGTAGTCGCTTTTGTAAGCTCTTCCTGACTTCCGCTTCCAATCACTTTACCTTCCCTATCAAAGGTAGTGCCGTCCGTCAAAAGGATCAGCCAGCGCTCGTCTGCCTGTAGTTGGAGCAAACCGATATGGGCAGCTTCGATGGATTCAATAGGCGTTCCCCCGGCCACAGGAGTAAAGATGTCCCGAACGACCGAGGCCTCTTCGGGCCCATGGATCGTCAGGGGATTATTCATGGAATATTTCCCGCCCCCGGCCTCTATGTCGTGCATGGGATAGACCTGCAGAACGTCGCCCTCATTGAGCATGGCGGCAAAGACCTCTATCGCATAGGTGGCCTGACACCATGCCATACTATCTTCGGTTTCACCATTCGTGTAAACGTCAAGATACATGGATCTGGAATTGTCAAAAATAACGGCGATCGCTCTGGACGTTTCCTTCTTCGTCACACTGCTGGCAGCCAATGCCCCCGGAGACACCTGCAATACAAAAAAGCCCGCTACAAGTACACCGATGACAACTCGCTGCAACAAGTAACGGAATTTACTGCACATTCCCTCCATAACGCTTCTCTTCCTCCTAAAAAGCTCTGGATTTCTAAAAAGACACTTAGCTGCGTGCATTAAAATGAAAATACACGCAGCAAAACATGTTGAATTTTGGTAAATTATATACAATTTTGCAAACTTTGTCAATGCACAAAAGCCACATGCTACAAAACCTGCATAAAAAATCGGACAATCAGGATCTCTGCGGTTTTCTAAAAACCTTTGCTTTCCGGACAAAAAACAACCCCGAAAAGTGGAAACCTTTTTCGGGGCTGTTTCAAATTGTAACAGAAAGACTAAAAAAGCTGCGGTCGGGCCGCCTGCCTTTCTCTTGTGCTTATTGACTTCACAGGTTCTCGCCTGACGGCTCGGGTGCTGCTCTCCGGTGGAGAGCGTCCCGCACCGACTGAGTTGACAAACGAGAACGGTTCGCGCCAACACCCCACTGGGGCGTGCTCACCGCGCCGCAGGCGTCAGCGCTGGGTGCCCAGGAAGAACAGGGCTACCGTGCCGGGACCGGAATGGGCGCCGATCACGGGGCCAATGAAGTTGATGCGGATATCCTTCACGCCCATCTTGCTCTTGACCTGCTCGGCCACGTACTGAGCGTCCTCCAGACAATCGCCGTGGCTGATGAAAACGGTCTGCTTTGCGGGTTCGATGGCGGTTTCCTCCATCTTCTGCACCAGCGCGTCCAGGGATTGCTTTCTCCCCCGCACCTTGGAAACATTGATCAGATGGCCCTCATTATCCACATGGAGCACAGGCTTGATCCCCAGCATGGTGCCCACCAAAGCCGTAGCGGCGGACACTCTGCCGCCCCGCTTTAAGTGATTCAAATCGTCCACCGTGAACCAGTGGCACAGGTGCAGCACGTTTTCTTTGAGCCAGGAAAGCACCTCGTCGATGCTTTTCCCCTCCTGCTGCAATCTGGAAGCATGATACACAAAAAGACCTTCGCCCATGGAGGCGCACAGCGTGTCGAACACCTCGATCCGGCGGTCCGGGAATTTCTCCTTCAATTCCTGCTGAGCAATGACGGCGCTTTGATACGTGCCGGAAAGTCCGGAGGAAAAGGCCAGGTACAAAATGTCCTTCCCCAGTTCCAGCACGGGGGTGAATTGCTGGATAAATTCCTCGGCATTGACCTGGGCGGTGGTGGAATTGATGCCGGAACGGAGCTTTTCATAAAAGGTATGCTCGTCCATCTCCCCGCCGCCGGGAATATTGTGCAGCGTCTTTCCCTCCATCGTGTAGCAAAGGGGAACGACCTGTACGCCGAACTGCTCGATCATTTCCGGGGAAAGATCGGTGGTGGAATCCGTGATGATTTGATACTCTGCCATGAAAAGCCCTCCTGCCCTTTTTCAATTCTGCAAATTTCTGCCTCTATCTTACTATAAAAAGGGGAATTTGTACACCCCTTTTTCTCCCGCCCCTACAATTCCAGCTTTCGGCTGCGGTTTCCATCCAAATAGCCTTGCAAAATGACCACGGCCGCCACGGCGTCCACCACTGCCTTTCGCTTTTTGCCCCGGACATTTGTCTCATTTAAATAGCCGTGGGCCGTAATCGTAGTGCCTCTCTCGTCGAAAAACTCTATGGGCAAGCCAGTATGCTCTGCAAGCAGCGCACCGATCTCCCGGGCATTTTGGGCGCTTTCCCCCTCGCTGCCGTCCATGTTCTTCGGAAGCCCTATGATCAGCTTTTTCACCTGATTTTCTCGGGCCGCTTCGGTAATTTTCTCCACTAGCTTATCCCGGTTATGCTCTGTGATGACAGATAAGGGAGACGCCAAAATCTCCCCCTCGTCGCACAGCGCAAGTCCTGTTCGGACCTTTCCTAAATCGACTCCCAATAGTATCATAGAACCTCCCCGGAAGCTTCGGTGTGGAACTGATATTTTGTTGGAGACCGGCGCAATTCTTCCGGCAGGTGGGATAAGTCGTTGACCCGCCTCCAAGAAAGCGTTCCATCTTCCCCGGCTTCCAGAATGCTCACGCCGGTGTTCCCAAACACCGCGCCGCCTCGCATTCCCCGGACTGAACCCGCCCGCACTCTGGCGTCGATATTCCGGATCACGCCTCCGTGGGTGGCAAGAAGTATCGTCTTTCCGGGATTTTTTGCTATGATGTCATCCAGAGCGGCATTGACCCGCTCATAGGCCTGCGCCATAGTTTCGCCGCCTGGAAATTCGCACAAATCAGGGGTTTCGTCCCAGTTTTTCGCGACCAGAGGAAATTTGCCGCCGATCTCATCCAAGTGCAGGTTTTCCATCTCTCCCACATCCAATTCCAACAAATCATCCACCAGTTGGATGGGCAAATCGTGAAATCGGTTTACGGCCTGAGCGGTAAGACGTGCCCGTTCCAGAGGACTGGAAAAGATCGCGTCCAGATGCACATTGCGAAAACGCAAAGAAAGGAGTTCCAACTGTTTTTCTCCTTTGGGCGTGATGGGCGCGTCGAACCGTCCCTGAAACCGATGTTCCACATTTCCCGTGGACTCGCAGTGTCTTACAATATAAACTGTGGTCACCACGGCTGCATTCCTCCCGTCAATTCGGAGAGAGAAGTGATCCCGTTTTTTGTCATGTATTCCGATACGCCTTCCCAAATCTTCAGGGGGGCGTAGGGGTCGGTAAAGAGCACTGTGCCGATCTGCAGGGCGGTGGCCCCAGCCAAAAGCATTTCCACCGCGTCCTGCCAGGTGGAGATACCGCCCAACCCCACAATGGGGATTTTTACCTTTTGAGCGGTCTGCCAAACCATGCGTAGAGCGATAGGCAACAGCGCTGGGCCGGAAAAACCGCCGGTGTTGTTGTGAAGAATGGGACGGCGGCTGTGGATATCGATCCGCATTCCCGTGAGGGTGTTGATCAGAGAAACGGCGTCCGCGCCGGCGCTTTCCGCCGCCACAGCCATTTCCGAAATGTCCGTCACATTGGGAGAAAGCTTCACCATCAGGGGCTTTTTGCAATGCTTGCGCACTTCCTGGGTAATGCCGTATACCCCTTCCACCGTGGTGCCGAACTGTACCCCGCCCTGCTTCACATTGGGACAGGAAATGTTCAGCTCTACCATGTCGATAGCGGTGTCGTTCAGCTTTTCCACGGTCTCGCAGTAATCCTCTGGAGCATTGCCCGCCACATTGGCGATGACTCTCGTCCCCTGATGGGAAAGCCACGGAAGGTCGTGGGCGATGAAATGATCCACACCGGGATTTTGCAGCCCCACCGCGTTGAGCATTCCCCCGGGGGCTTCCGTCACTCTCGGCGGCGGATTACCCGGGCGTTCTTTCAAAGTCGTACCCTTGCAGGAGACGCCGCCCAGCACAGACAGGGGGTAAAACTCCCCGTATTCCCTGCCGAATCCAAAGGTGCCGGAGGCGGCGATCAGCGGGTTGTGGAAGTCCACCCCGGCGACAGTTACCTTTTGGGTAAGCCGGATCACCTTCGGTTCGGTATCGGTATCAATCAGCACGCCTTCGCCGTCATCCAGACGGAGAACGGTGCAGTGGTTTTCCTGTTCGTATGCTCGGCATTTATCTTCGGTGGCGCTGTCCTGCTTCTGCTGTTTGCTGTAATGGGGCAAAATTTGAATATCTGTGAGATTCAGCCCGGTACGGTCCTGCAAGCCCACGAAATTCAAGTCCGGCAAGTATCGGTCGATGATGGCGATGGTGGGACCAAGCACCAGCGCTCCGGCGCTCCAGCCGATGAGCAAGCCGCGCTGAGCAATCTGCCTGAGGGCTTCTTCCCCGTGATGCTCCCGAATGGAATGCAGAAGGTAATAGGGATTTCCGCCCATCAGCTCCACAACATCGTATTCCGAAAGCTGCTCCGCCGGTTGGGTGTCAAAATCAAAAAGGTCGACCGTCAGCCCCAAAAATTTCAGTTCCTTGATACTCCGGGGCACATGGTAATTCTTTTCTTTATATTCGGGGTCTGCCGTCACCACTAAAGCGGCCTTTTTTGCGCCTGAAAGGTGACTTTTGGCTTCCCGAAGCAGTTCCTGACTGGTGAGTCCGTTGGAACACAGTAATATCATGGGTAACCCTCTCTTCTCCTCAAAGTATAACCCTGCGGCTGTCAAAAACCGGTCCGTCCTTGCACACGTGACCGTAGTACTTTTGATCGGGGGCGTGCCCTTTGCACTCGGTCAAAAGTACTGCACAGCCCAAACAGGCGCCGATGCCGCAGGCCATCCGCTCCTCTAAGGACAGATAGCAGGGCACTTCTTTTTCCTCTGCCAGCGCTTTGACCGCTTTCAGCATGGGTGTGGGGCCGCAGGCGAAAATCACTTCAAAATCCTCTTGTTTCGCAAGCTCTGTCACCAGACCGTGAAAGCCGTAACTGCCGTCGTCGGTGGCGATGAGAGTTTTCGCGCCGGTTTTCTCAAAATCTCGTTCTAAAATCACGGCGCTTTTTGTTCGGAACCCGAGCACCGCTATGGCGTTTTCTCCAAGTTCCGCTGCCGCGCCAAGCAGAGGCGGCACACCGATCCCCCCGCCGACAAGCAGTGTCCTTTTTCCCTTTTCTATGGGAAAACCGTTTCCCAGAGGGGCAAGAAGTTCTATACTCTGCCCAACTTGAAACTCTGCCAGCTCCGCCGTGCCCTGCCCTCGAATTTGAAATACAAATCGGAGGGTACCCTGCTCCCTGTCAATACCGCAAATGGAAATGGGGCGGCGCAAAGCGTGGCCTGGCAGGTAAATTTGGGCAAACTGCCCCGGCGCTGCCTTTTCCGCCAGCTCCGGGCATTCCACCGTAAAGTCAAAGATATCAGCCGTCAATTTGTCCGCGCGAATCAGTTTCCCCTGTTGGGAATCATATTTTCCGGTCATTTTTTGCCCCCCGTTTCTTTTCCTCATTCCGGCAGTTTGATTTTGCCGATCTGCGACACGATTTCATCCCGCATGCGCTCCGCTTCCCGGCGGGCGGCCCCGGCGTAATCCTCCGGCGCGCATTTCTCTTTCTGCCATGCGCACATGATACCCCGGGAAGAATTGACCAGCGCGCCCAGTCCGTTTTCGTCAAATCCGGGAGCCACGTCCGCCGCACCGCCGCCCTGGGCGCCGTAACCGGGCACCAGGAAAAAGGTGTGGGGCAATGCTTTTCTCAGTTCTCCCAACTGGGCGGGATAGGTAGCCCCCACCACGGCTCCCACGCCGGAATAACCGTATTTCCCGGGCAATTCTTTTCCCCAGTTCTCACACATATCGCCCATGATGCGGTAAATGGTCTCTCCCGAATCTAAAACTTTGTCTTGCAGCTCACCGGAAGAGGGATTGGAAGTTTTCACAAGCACAAAAATTCCCTTGTCCCGCGCCTGGCAGACAGCAAGCAGCGGATTGATGCCGTCAGAACCCAGATAGCCGTTGACCGTCAAAGCATCCGCGCCGAAGGTTTCCGCCTGTTCTCCCTCTATGTCGGTAACGCCCAAGTGAGCGGCGGCATAGGCCTCCATGGTAGCGCCGATATCGTTGCGCTTGCCGTCGGTGATGACATACATGCCCTTGGACTTGGCATAGCGGATCGTCTCCGTAAGCGTCCGCACACCCTGCCAGCCCAGCATTTCATAGTAGGCCGCTTGGGGCTTGATTGCAGGAACGATATCGTACAGAGCGTCGATGAGCCCCTTATTGAAGGCAAGCAGTGCATCCGCCGCGCCCTCTAAGGTCTTGCCGTGTTTTGCAAAACTTTCCGCTTTCAGAAAATCCGGCAGATAGCTGAGCTTGGGGTCAAGTCCCGCCACCGTAGGATTCTGCAGTTCCGCGATTTTTTCCAGTAACCGATCCATTGCCATTTTTTCTCTCCTTATCACTTATCGAATGTCAAACACTTTTTTTCCGTGGAAAATCGTGGTGACCACTTTTCCTCGTAATGTCATACCTTTAAAAGGCGTGTTTTTGCTTTTTCCGTGGAGCGCGTCCGGGTCTACTGTCCAGCTTCGCTCCGGGTCGAACAACACCAAGTCGGCAAGAGCGCCCTCCTGCAGCGTTCCGGCGGGAATACCCAAAATTCGGGCGGGGACGGTGCTCATTTTTTCTATCACTTCGCTGACGGACAGCACCTCCTTTAATGCGGTGAGACTGGCCGCCAGAGAGGTTTCCATGCCGATGGAGCCGTTGGGCGCGGTAAAGAAATCCGCTTTTTCCTCCGGTGTGTGAGGAGCGTGATCTGTGGAGATAGCGTCGATGGTGCCGTCTTTCAGCCCTTCCAGCAGAGCCAGCCTGTCCTCTTCCCTGCGCAGGGGCGGATTCATACGGTAGTCCGCATCTTTTGTTTTTAACACTTCGTCCGTGAGGAGCAGATAGTGAGGGCAAGTCTCCGCCGTAACCTTTACTCCCCGGCGCTTGGCGTCCCGAATCAGCTCTACCGAGCCCTTGGTACTGACGTGGCAAATGTGAATGGGCACGTCTAAGGACGCTGCCGCCGCGATTTCCCGGGCGGTTCCGCAGTCCTCCGCCGCGTTGGGAATGCCCGGGACGCCAAGCTGCCGGGAAATTTCGCCCTCGTTTATCAGACCTCCCGCTGCCAGATACTTGTCCTCGCAGTGGGCAGTGACAGTCATATGGAGCTGAGGGGCAAGGCGCAAGGCTTTCAGCAGGCAGCGGGTATTTTTCACCGGCTGACCGTCGTCGCTGAGGGCAATGGCACCTGCTTCTTGTAAAGCGGCAAGGTCGGTGAGCTCGTCTCCCTTGAGCCCTTTGGTGATACAGGCCGCAGTGTACACGGCGGCATCCGCCCCCTCTGCCTTTTTCAGCAGAGCCCGCACTGACTCCGGGCTGTCCATGGGCGGCGTGGTATTGGGCATGGCAAGCAGGCTGGTAACGCCGCCGGCAGCGGCGGCCCTGCATCCGGAAGATACGTCTTCCTTGTGGGTCTGCCCTGGGTCCCGAAGATGGACGTGCATATCCACCAGCCCCGGCGCGCAAACAAGTCCCTCACAGTCCAGAACTTCATCAGCTTCCAGCCCGTCGGAGAACAAGTCCTCCCCCACCTTTTCGATTTTGTTGTCCCGAATCAGAACATCCCCAAGCATGTCCAGATTTTGGGAGGGATCTACAATCCTCGCGCGTTTCAACAGAATAGTCATACTTTTTTCCTTTCAGTGTATCAACAGCTCAAAATGCCATTTCGTCAGGGACAGCAGTTCTCTGCCGTAATATTCCGGCAACAGCAGGGGATCGGTATCCGCCGCCAGTGTGTAAGCGGTGATCCCTGCATTCTCCGCCAGCTTCATAGCACGGAACATGTGGAATTTCTGAGTCACCAAAGCGAATTCTGTCCCCAGTCCCTCTCTGTCGGCAATTTCCTTGGAAAATTCCAGATTCTGCCGGGTGTTGCGGGACCGGTCTTCCATATAGATACGCTCGTCCGCTATCCCCATCCGCAGGAGGGCGTTTTTCTCGGTCAGCGCTTCCGGACACGGCTCGTCTCCACCCTGTCCGCCGGTGACGATACAGACCGTTTCCGGGTATGCGTCCAAATACGTATAAGCCCGGTTGATCCGATTGGTCAATGTGACGCCCATGCGCTCGGCGCTGTACACCTGAGCGCCGAGGACGATCACATTCGTCCCCGCAGGAGGGGTGCGATACTGAGCGGAAATCATCAGCCCGGTGAGATATCCCGCCCAGATAAGCCCAAGGCAGTAACAGACAGAAACTGTGCGAACAGCAGCTTTCTTCCAACCGCCTTTCCCCACAAACCGACGGTAATAATGCAGCGTGAAAAATCCCAGCAGACAGACACAAACGCCGAATGCCGCGCCCAAATCGAAGCCACCCCGAAGGATCGGCAGACAAAACCAAAAACATCCCAAAAGGCAGAGGATCTTCCCCACCCATTTCATCACTGTTTGAAACTGTTTCATGACGTTCCTTTCCCCGTTCCATAATTACAGTAATGATATCATATTTTTCATTTTGGGTAAACAGATTTCAAGAAAAAAGAGCACTCCGCAGAACAAAGTTCCACGGAATGCTCGTTTCAATTTGACTTTAGCTCTTACTTTCCGCGCGCGACATAGGTCGTGTGCAGGAGTTCATGAGCCTTGTGGCTGCCGGGCTCGCCCAGGAACTCAGCGTAGCACTGCTTGACAACGGGATTGTCATGGCTCTTGCGCAGAGGCATGGCCTTATCCTGATCGTACAGCGCCTTGGCGCGCTGGGCCTTGAGATTCACATTGCTGTGCACAAGAGAGGACTGAATGGGCTGTCCGCCGCCGTTGACGCAGCCGCCGGGGCAGCACATGACCTCGATGAAGTGATAATCCGCTTCAAGAT
>JAFLRP010000207.1 GCA_022511515.1 Acutalibacter sp. | reverse complement strand
TTCAGATGCGACCTTGCCGTGGCATAGGAAAAGAGCATTCCTTTTGCGGTCAGTTTGTTGATGACTTGATTGGTATACGCGGAAGTTTTGGCGTCGCTCCGCAGCAATGTTCCGTCCAAGTCCGATACATACAAAATCCTCATAATCTCTCCGTTTCTCAGGGCGCTGTCCCTTGTGTCCATGGAGCATTTACTCCGCCGAATTTGTCAGTATATCCGGGGAAAGCAGGCAAATTTTCCCTTTGTCGATCCAGTGAATCCGCCCCGTGCAGGTAATCCGCCTGTCCTTGACGAAAATAGCGCTTTCATCTTCCATGGCGCAGACGGGAAGTTCCATGGAAACCTGCCGCAGGGTTTGCACCAGTTCTTCATTTTCAAAATCGAAGTGCGCCTTGACCGTGATATCTGCAAGCCCCAGACCGTCATAAGGCGTGAGGGATTCCCAGATATCGATGGCGCGCTTTGCCATGTTGATGGAACCGGCGCTCACCCCAAGGATGACCGCCGAACTCCCGCGAATTTCGTCAACGATGCCTTTCTCGCACATCATCTGGAACTGCTGCACCGCGTGACCGCCCATGAGAAAGATGCAGGACGCTCCCTGAATCAGCCCTTTTGCGTCAGACGGCTCCGTTCTGCCGTCGATCACGCAATACCGGGAGAAGGAAAGACCGCATTCTGCAAACATACCATGCATTCCGGCCGAGTCGCTGTCGTTGCTTTCAAAATCTGAAGGCCATGCGCTGATGAAGACCAGACTGTCACGGACTGTTAATTCTTCTTTCAGCCGTTCTGCGATATCGTCCGGGAAATGCCGGGTCGGAAACCCGCTGAAAAAGCCAAGCAGTTTTGCGTTCATTTTGTTTCTCCTATGTTGTATGTTGCCGTTTTCGGGCTTTCATTCTCCCCGCCAAACTGAGATTTGTTAAGTTCTTTTGATGGGATGCCGAATCACCGTTTTCCATTTCTCTGAGGCAATTTTTCTTGCGTCAGACAGATATATTTCGTGGTGCAGTCTGTTCACGGTTATGTCATTGGTATAACCGTTCTCTTTCACATAATCGTCCATTACAGCTATCGTTGCAGGTTCATCATCAAAAGGACCTAAGTGCAGGATTTGAACGCAGAGACCTTCCTCAACAGTCAAAAACTCTGCTGATGAGCAGTCAAATTTTTTCTTTTTTGTTGCTGTTTCTTTTGCCCACTCTAAATCCTTTTCTGATATGAAGTCGGGCAGGCGAATGACAGAAATCCAATGGAACGAGGATTTGTCGGAGTAATTGATTCCGTCATTGTTTTCTTGCCACCAGAAACCCTCTAGCGGCGGTACAACATACTCAAAAAAGCCGTTGATTTTGTAATCTGTTTTATAGCTCATTTTCAAGGTATAGGCTACCGCATACAAAATGCCGATTGCCTTTTGGTACATTCCATTCTCTTCGTTTGGGTCACCGATACCTCTAACCGCTACATAATTCGCCTTTGGAACGCTGACGATTTCCGGCTGTCCCTTCGGCATATAAAATTCTTTGTACTCTTTCTTAAAATCAAAAGCCATGGTTGTTTCTCCTCCTAACAATCCTCCACACACCGCTCCAGCTCCCTGATTTTGTATCCCACATCTTCAGGGCAGTGGGCGTCAGAGGAAGTGACGATTTTTACATGATGCTTTTTCAGGATGCGGAGCAGTTCTCGCTCCATGCCGAGAGAAGCGGTGTCGGGGCATCTTCTTTCCGCGCCGCTGTTTTGGTCGGCGTACATATGGCTTTCCGCCAGCGCTTTCGCCAAACGCTCGTAGTATTCTGTCAGTGAAAACGAGGGCTTGTGACCGAACAGCTTGAGGGTGTCCGGGTGGCCGATCCCGTCAAAGAGTCTGGTTTTCGCCAGTGAAATGGAATCTTCAAAATACCGGCGGTAGAGCTTGTCCACGTCCAGCCCGATCCAGTGTTCCGGCTTGTGGTCAAAGGCGAAATTGTCCACAAAGTGGACACTGCCCAGCAGGAAGTCAAATCCTTTGTCCTTTGTCAGTCTTGAGACGAGGGATTCAAACTCCTTGAAATAGCAGATTTCCAGACCGAATTTGACTTTGACAGGGAACTGCACTTCTCGCACCTGCCGGATCAATTCCAGATAATCTGCCAGCTTTAAGGTGCCGTATTTTTTGTGGAACCACGCGTTCACATACTCGCTGTAGGCGCACACAGAATCGTACATGGGAACAAATTCTTCAAACCGATAGCAGTGTTCCAAGAGCCAAATCTCGTCCAGCCCCGTTTCCACCGCACGGTTCACAAATTGATTGATCCAGTCCAGCGTATACGGCCCACGCTCGATATGAATATGACCGTCTATCATGTTTCCCTCCGTTATAACTTGCTTGTTCCGATTTCCAGCCAAGTGGGCTTGAACCCGCAGTTTAAGGCGATATTCCAGGAATGGTAATTGGAAACGGAAGTGCCGTAAAACGGGATATCGCCTCGCTCGGTAATCTTATTTTTGAGGAGGGTCACCAGATAAGTTCCCACGCCTTTGGAGCGGTATTCGGGCATCACATCGATGCCGACCTGATGCCAGTGGGGGGCGTCCTCAGAGCAGCCCGCCATGCCCATGATTTTCTCGCCGTCGTAGGCGCAGACGGCGATCCTGTCCGGGCGCTCGGGCCGGTATTCTGCGGCGATGGCGTTGGAAAACCGCCCGTCGCCGTAAAACTGATGGACCTCCTCATCGTAGAACCATTTGACAGGGTAATTTTTCTCTGCCTTTACCTCTCTGCAAGACAGGAACATATGGTATGTCTGCGTGAGCGTATAGCCAAATCGATTCAATTCGCGCTCGATGGGCAGGAGATTCGGGATTTCAAAAAGAAAAATCCCCGGCTTTCCGGCTATGTAGACGCTGAGAAAATCCTGCATACACCGGTCAGCAGTTACCACGGCATTTCCGCCCATTGTCATCATGTGGAAAAAGTATCGCTCGGGGGAGTAGGGCCGACTGCCGTCCCGAAGCCGGGAGACCGTCAAGACGTTTTCGGATTTCAGAAAATCCTCCGGGCTGCAGTTGTATTCCAGAGATAATAATTCCCTCAATTTTTGTGTGTCCATGTTTCTTCCTTTCTTTGTTGCCGATAAACTGACATTTACAGTTCCAACCGCATTCCCACATGGGGGATGCCGTCTTCTAAAAATTCCTCCGTGCAGACTTGAAAACCCTCCCGGGCGTAGAACCCGGCGGCGTAGCACTGGGCTTCGAGAAAAATGGAGTCGGCGGTAAATTTCTCTCTCACCAGCTCAATGCCGGTTTTCAACAGCTTTCCGCCCAGCCCCGTGCCATGCGTCAGCGTGACGACCCGCCCGATCTGCGCCACATTTTCTTCTCTCATAAAAATGCGGAGATAGGCAAGGACTTTCCCGCCGTCTTCAAAGAAGACATGCAAGCTGTCGTAATCCTTTTCGTCGATGTCCTGATAGGCGCAGTTCTGCTCCACCACAAAGATTTCCGACCTGACCCGCAATATTTCATATAGTTCTCGTGTCGATAGCTCGTCAAAGGTTTTCGTTACTAAATTCACGGCGGTACCTCTTCAAATTCCGTTTTCGCGCTGTTTTGCAAATTTATTTCTTCTTATTGGATATGATGACGCAGGTACAAACGGCAATTACAACACAGATGATTAAGGTGCAAAAGCCTATCGCACTTATGGTCAAATCACCGGCAATGAAGGGGAAAAAATTGAACATTGCGCCAGCGTAGTACGCTACTATTACACCGACAATTACACTTACAATCATTTTTATCATTTTGTTTTCCATGGCGTTCTCCTTTGCTTATCATAAGCTGACTTCCAATTTGTATTACCACGCTAAAAAGCATACCATCTTTGTGAAACAAATGCAATGCAAGAAAAATTAGTTCGTAACCTTGACGTTTTCAAAACATAGGTCTATAATTCTTTAGGTTCCTAACAAATTAAAGGGGTGTGAATATGCACCAAAGTAAAAAAAGTCAAGAACTGTGCTGTATTGACCAGAATCACAGCCCTCTGCAGGCTATGTTCTTTCAGTGTTCCCACATTCTCCATCGCAGGGTGGGAAAGCGCGCCAGCCGCCAGCGGGTCCTGAAAATGCTGCTTGCCGACGAATCCCTGACTCAGGGAGAATTGCGAAAGCGGCTGGGCATTCAGGCGGGCAGTTTTTCGGAATTGGCCGCCAGAATGGAGAAAAGGGGACTGATCCAGCGGGAAAAGGACACCCGGGACCGGCGCAGAGTGATCCTTCGTCTCACGGAGCAAGGGAGAGTTGCCGCGGGTCAGCCCAATGAGATTGGGGACGAGGAGCTGTTCCACGCGCTGACCGCCGAAGAACGGGAAACGCTGCAGGGAATGCTCCAGAAGATCATTGACGCGTTTGATGCGTGGAAGAGGAGGGAAAAGCTGAAATGAAACTGATTTTCCGCTACATAAAGCGCTATTCCAACATGGTGGCGCTGGCGATCTTTATCAAACTTCTGGGTACCATGGTAGAGCTGGCTCTGCCGTATATTCTGGAACACATCATCGACTATGTGGTTCCGGGCGGCGTGCTGATGGAAGTGATCTTGTGGGGTCTTTTGATGTTTGCGGCGGCCATCGCCTGCCGGCAGGTGAATATCAAGGCAAACGAGCTTGCTATCAACAACGCCCATAAAATCAGCTATGAAGTCCGGCAGGAGCTGTTTATCAAGACCACCAACCTGTCGGGCAATCAATTCGATACGATTGGTCTGCCCAGCTTGATCAGCCGTATGACTTCGGACAGCTACAATGTCCAGTCGGCTGTCCAGCAGCTCCAGACCATGTGCGTGCGTGCGCCCATCATGCTGATCGGCGGCGTGCTGGTATCCCTCATAATGGACGCGAACTTGGCAATTATCATGGTGGTCATGCTGCCGGTTTTACTGGCCATGGTCATCGCCATTTCCGCGAAGGGTATGCCCATGTTTGTGAAGGTTCAGGAAAAGCTGGACAGCGTGGTGCGGGTCATGCGGGAAAATATCACCGGTATTCGCGTGGTCAAGGCGTTGAGCAAATCTGACTACGAAACCCGCCGCTTTGCCAAGGCCAACGAAGAGATGACCAAGCAGGATATCACCGCCGCCACGGTGATGGCAATGCCCGGCCCGTTTATGCAGATGGCGCTGAATACCGGCCTTGCCCTTGTGGTGATTTTCGGTGCCGGCAGGGTCAACGACGGCCTGATGAAGCCCGGCGTGATCCTCTCTTTCCTTACATACTTTAACATGATCACTATGGGCGTGATGGGTATCAGCCGTATTTTCATGACCATGTCCAAGGCCAATGCCAGCGCCAACAGAATCGACACCGTCATCGGCATGGATACCGACCAGATGATCCTTTCCGAGGAGGAGGCACAAAAGCCCTCCGGGGACAGCTTCGTGCGGTTTGAGCATGTGGATTTCAGCTACGGCGGGGATTCGGTTTCCGACAACAAAATGGATTTTAACGGGGAGGAACGGGAAAAAGCCCTTTCGGACATTTCCTTTGAGATCAAAAAGGGCGAAAGCCTCGGCATTATTGGCCCGACCGGATGCGGCAAGACCACCGTCGTCAACCTTCTGATGCGCTTTTACGATACGGACAGCGGCGGCGTTTTCGTGGACGGCAGAGACGTCCGCACCTACGACAAAGACGAGCTGAGAAAAAAATTCGGCGTGGTATTCCAAAACGACCTGATTTTCCAAGACACGCTCCGGGAAAATGTATCTTTCGGCAGGGAAGTGAGCGAGGAACAGGTCAGGGGCGCCATCGAAGACGCCATGGCAGCGGACTTTGTGGACAATCTGGAAAAAGGTCTCGACCATGAGGCGGCCATCAAAGGCGCGAACCTCTCCGGCGGACAAAAACAGCGCATTCTGGTGGCAAGAGCGCTGGCGGCAAATCCCGAAATTCTGGTGCTGGACGACAGTTCCTCCGCGCTGGACTACAAGACGGACGCCTCCATGCGAAAGGCCATTGCCGAACACCATTCGGAGAGCACCGTGATCATGATCGCCCAGCGTATTTCCAGCGTGATGAATATGACGAAGATTCTAGTGCTGGACAACGGCAAGTGCATTGGGTACGGCACCCATGAAGAACTGATGAAAACCTGCGACACATACCGTGAAACCTATACCGCCCAGATGGGCGCGATCGCGTGAAAGGAGGAATGAACTATGCCGGGACGTGGTGACAGAGGCAGAGAAAAGCAGAAGCCAAAGGACGCCAAAAAAACTCTGCGGCGCATTATCAAGTACCTTTCCGAGTATGTCTGGATCGTGGTGGCGTTCGCGATCCTCGCGTTCCTCTCCAATATCGGCAATCTGATGGGACCGAGGCTTGCGGGCAAGGCCATCGGCGCCACCGAAGCGGGAACGGGAAAAGTGGATATGGATACGGTGGTGCATTACGCCGTTTTGATGCTCATTTTCTATGTGGGCAGCAATATCCTGAGTTTCCTTGTGAACATCGGCATGGCTCGGGTGGGCAGGAGGATCGCCCAGAATATGCGCCGAGACGTGTTCGGCAAGCTGATGAAACTGCCGGTGGGATTCTTTGACCGCAATCAGGCGGGCGATATCATCAGCCGCGTAAGCTACGATATCGACGTGGTGACCATGAGCGTTTCCACCGACGTGATCCAGATCATGACCAGCATTGTGACGGTGGTGGGTAGCTTTGTGATGATGCTCATCATCTCTCCGCCTCTTGTGTTGTGCATGATTTTCACCATCCCCGTTTCCATCATCTTCACCCGCCGGATGTCGAAAAGAACCCGTCCGCTGTATTCCAAGCGGAGCGCGGCTTACGGCGTGATGAACGGCTTTGCCGAGGAGATGTTTACCGGGCAGAAGACCATTCTTGCCTATGCCAATGAGGACAACATCACCGAGCGGTTCAGCAAGATCAACCGGGGCGCGGCGGAGGCCTACCGCAACGCGGACAGCCTGGGTATGCGAATGGGACCCACCATCGGCATGATCAACAATTTCGGTCTGGCCGCCATCGGCGTGGGCGGAGCCATCCTGTACCTGTTCCGAATCATCGGATTGGAGCAGATCTCCAGCTTTGTGCTGTACAGCAGAAAATTCTCCGGACCGATCAATGAGATCTCCAATATCATCAATGAGATTTTCTCTGCGCTTGCTGCGGCGGAGCGGGTGTTCCAGCTTTTGGACCAGCCGGAAGAGGCGGCGGATATTTACGACGCAAAAACTCTCACAAATTGCCAGGGCCATGTGGAAGCGAAAGAGGTTTCCTTTGGCTATGACCCGGACAAAACGATTCTCCACGATCTGAATCTGGAGGCGAATCCCGGCGAAACTGTGGCCATCGTAGGCCCCACAGGGGCGGGAAAGACCACCATTATCAATTTGCTGATGCGTTTCTACGACGTGAACAGCGGAGAGATTCAGGTAGACAACGCGGACGCGCGCAGTTATACCATGCAGTCGTTGCGCAGGTCCTTCGCCATGGTGCTGCAGGACACTTGGGTGTTCCGCGGCACGATCTACGACAATATCGCTTACGGCAAAGAAGGCGCCACCATGGACGAAGTGGTGGAGGCGGCAAAAGCGGCCAGAATTCACAATTACATCATGCGGCTGCCCCAGGGCTATAACACGATCATTTCCGAAGACGGCGGCAACATTTCCAAGGGGCAGAAGCAGCTTCTCACCATTGCCCGGGCCATGCTGTACAACACCCATATGCTGATTTTGGATGAGGCCACCAGCAACGTGGACACCAATACGGAACAGCAGGTGCAGAAGGCGATCCGCAGTCTGATGAAGGGGAAGACCTGCTTTGTGATCGCCCACCGGCTCAGCACCATCCAGAACGCCGACAAAATTCTGGTGGTGGATCATGGCGACGTGGTGGAACAGGGCAATCACGAATCTCTGATGGCGCAGCGCGGGTTTTATTACAAGCTCTATGCCAGTCAGTTTGAATGAGTATTTGCGCGTGAAAAGAGCGCCGGTCCGTTTCCCGGATCGACGCGGTCCTGCGATCAGCGATGCAGTTACAATCTCTTGTTGCCTTTTGTCAAAGTATCCTTTATAATAAGGCATACCTAAAAGAACGATTCGTCTGCGAGGTGCGGAAAATGAGTAATGAACTTTTGGTCATCAAGAGACGCGGGGAGGACGGAAACCGCGTGATCACCGTGAGGATACGGGAGGAAACACTGGCAGAACTGGAACGGTTAGTTTCGGAAACCAACTATTCCAGAAACGAACTGATCAACATCATTTTGAGTTACGGCGTCAAAAACATAAAGGTCGAGTAGCGCTCCGGCATGTTTTGTGTGAAAAGGAAATGAAAAAAGAAAATGGCCGGACACCCCTGAAAAGGTGCCCGGCTATTTTTGTTTTGAAAACACGCGGGACGGCAGACCTCCCATGCTTTTGCGCCTTATTCCGTGTCTTCCTCCAGGGTTTCCAGCAGGAAACTGACGGGACGGAAACCATCGTTGCAGGAGAGCATGGCGGACTTTTTATTTTTCATCCAACCGTCGTAGAAATTCTCGCCGCCGTGGGAAAGGGTCATCACAAAGGGGGAGAGGGTGTCCCAGGCGCTGTCGCAGAAGTTTTCCGGCCTTTGCCAACCGTTGGCCACAAAGACCTGTCCCTCCCGCATATCGCAGGCATGCTCGATGGGATTTTCATACTGCGCGATCAAATCGTCGTAGCGAGCCGTTCGCATCACGGTGATTTTCACTTTTTTCATATGCTTTCTTCCTTTCCTAGAAGCCGTTTCTCTTTTTTCTCAGCAAGAAACACGAAATGGTTTTCCGTAGAATGAGCGGGGGAGAAGTGATAGCCCAAATCCCCGAAGCTTTTGATATCCTCCGGAGCGGTAACGTTGTTCTCAGCCAGCCAGCGCACCATCTGGCCCCGGGCCATTTTGCAGATCGTGCCCTTTTCTATGATTTTACCCTCTTTCAGCCCGCCGAAGGTGCAGGTCAAAAAGCGGACTGTCGGCGGCAGGTGGGGCTCCACAGCGCGGCTGTACTCCTTGGAGGCCAGATTCAGCACCAGATCGGTTTCCGCCGCCAGATTTTCTGCCAAGCTGCTGCCCCAGAAACTGTATAAATCCTTATGGCCGTCTACGGACAGGCGGGCCTGCATTTCCAGCCGGTAGGGCGTCACGCCGTCGAAGGGCCGGAGCAGACCGTAAAACCCGGACAGGATGCGCAAATGCTCCTGAATGTAGGCATAATGATCAGTCCGGAATACGCCGGGAGCCATGTACTGATACTGGATGCCCTCATAGGCCAGCACGGCGGGGGTCAGATCGCGGCGCAGGTCCATATCCCGCAGGCGCTCCACATTCAGGGCGGCAATGGAATCGTTGCACTGCCAGAGCTTTTGCAGCTCTTTGGGAGACATCGATTGAAGAACCGCTGTCAGCCGTTCCGTCCGTTCCAGAAACTGCGGCAATCCCTGCGGCGGAAGGCTGTCCAGATCCCGATTCATTTTCTTTGCCGGAGCAATGATAATCCGCATGTTTGAACCTCCAGATTTCATCTTTTCCATTTTAACATGAAGAAAGCGGAATCGCAAGAATACGGCGGGGAGAAAGAAAATTCTTGTTTCAAAAATCCGTTGATTTTTTGGGATAATGTAGTATGATAGTCTCATTGGAATTTTTTGCTGATTCTTACATATGAGGTAACCTTATGGAAAACGTCAAAAAATCAAGTTTCCCTTGGAAAACATTCTTAAAAAGTCTGGCGATCATCGCCTTTCCGGTGGCCCTGCAGAATCTGCTGACCACTACCGCCAGCATGGTGGATACCATGATGGTGGCCCCCTTGGGCGAGCAGACGGTGGGCGCGCTGGGACTTTGCGCCCAGTTCTCGTCCCTGATGTTTTCCTGCTATTGGGGCTTCTCGGGAGGCGGCAGCCTGTTCATCGCCCAGTATTGGGGCTCCAAGGAAGACGACGGCATTCAGCGCTCCTACGGCATGATGCTGGCCTGTATGATGACGGTGGCGATCGTTTTCGGCTGCGCCGCCCTGTTTGCGCCGGAGTGGGTCATGCGGGTCTACACCGATAAGGAAACTATTCAGCAGATCGGCGTCAGCTACTTGCGGATCGTGGGTTTTGCCTATTTGATGCAGGTGCTTTCCATGGCTATGAGCACCCTGCTCCGAAGCACAGAGCGCGTGCGCATTCCCATGCTGGCCTCCATCGCGTCGGTGGCCACCAATCTCTTTTTGAACTGGGTGTTCATCTACGGCAATCTGGGCGCTCCCGCCATGGGTGTGCGGGGAGCGGCTCTTGCCACTACTTGCGCCGCGGTC
Organism: Acutalibacter sp.; assembly: GCA_022511515.1. Lineage (GTDB taxonomy): Bacteria > Bacillota > Clostridia > Oscillospirales > Acutalibacteraceae > Acutalibacter. Next base: position 15,844 of record JAFLRP010000207.1, on the reverse strand, counting down.
GTGAATGTCCTTTCCATCTGTGTGATGGCGAAAGCCACCGGTTTTGTCCATCTGTTCCGGGTGCGGGGGCATTTCCAATGGACAAGAGAATACCTGAAGCTGTTTTTCATCAAATGCTTCCCCATCATCTGCAACGAGCTTTTGATCGGTGTGGGCAATATGGTCATCAACATTACCTTGGGCAGACAAAATGAACAGGTGATCGCGGCCATTGCGGTGTTCCGCACCTTAGAGGGCCTGATCATCGGTTTTTTTGCCGGCTTCTCCAGCGCGTCGTCGATCTTGGTGGGGAAATGCGTGGGGGCCGGGGAGCTGGACACAGCTTACGAGCGGGCAAAGCGGCTGGTGTACTTGTGCAGCGGCGCCATTTTGACCGTGGGCCTGTGCGTGCTGGCGCTGCATCGGCCGATCCTTACCGCCATGAGCCTTTCCGGAGAATCCTTCCAGGCGGGCCTGACCCTGCTGGTGATCTATATCATCGTTTCCGTCATCCGCATGGGAAACTGGCTGCAAAACGACACTTACCGCGCCTCCGGCGACGCTGTGACCGGCACTGTGCTGGAGATCGTGTTCATGTACCTGATGGTGCTGCCGGCGGTGCTGATCACCGGCTTTGTGCTGAAAGCGCCCTATTGGGTGATTTTCCTCTGCTGCTACATCGACGAGCCAATCCGGTATGTCCTCATGCAGATTCACCTCTATTCCGGGAAGTGGATCCGCCCCGTGACCGATTTGGGCATGGCCGCTCTGCCGGCCTTCCGGGAAAAGAGAAAGCGAAAGCAAAGGGCATAAAAACAACGGGCATCCTCAATCGGCTGCCCGTTTTTTCCTTCGTTTTCTCTTCTCAAATCGTTGGCATAACATTTCCGCCGCAGACGGGCAGGTAAGTTCCGGTGATGTAGTCGGCCAAATCGGACGCCAAAAACAGCACGGCGTTGGCCACCTCCTGATCGGTGCCCCGGCGGCGCAGGGGGATCCTCGCGTCGGTTTCCGGGCTGACCTCCGTGTGATTCTCCCTGTCCCGGTCGGAGATGGTCCAACCGGGGGCCACCTGATTCACGGTAATGCCGTAGGGGCCTACCTCCTTTGCCAGCACCCGCATGACGCCGTCCATGCCCCGCTTTCCCGCCACATAGGCGGACTGCCCGGGGAAACACTGCATGGAGCACTCGGTATTGATACCGATCATCCGCCCCCAACCCTTTTCTTTCATGGCGGGGAGGAAGGCTTTTGCCATATTCACGTTCTGCATCACACAGCTTTTGAATTGGCTTTCATAATCCTCGATTGCCTGGGAAAGCACGTCCGTCCAGTCGTACTGTACCACAGCGTTGTCTACGATAATGTCCGGCGTCATACCGGCTTTCACGATTTTGTCCCGCATGGCGAAAACGCTTTCGGTATTCCCCACGTCGGCGGACACGGCCATAGTTTTCACGCCCAGCTTTTGGATTTCCCCGGCAAAACGCTCCGCGTTTTCCCGGTTGGAATGATAGTGCAGGATCACGTCCGCCCCCGCTCGGGCGAGAGTGCGTGCCATGACCCTCCCCAACTGTCCGGAAGCCCCGGTGATCAGCGCTGTTTTGCCTGTCAAATCGATGGTGATCATAGTGAAAACTCCTCTGCTCTATTTTTTATCCTTATTTCTTTCGTTGTTCTGCACTTGTTCCATGTATCCGGCGGTGATGATGCCGGCGGGCAGGGCGACAATGGCAATGCCGACAAAGGACGATACCATGGCCACAATGCGCCCGATGGTAGTGATGGGATAAATATCCCCATATCCCACCGTGGTGAGGCTGACGGTTGCCCAGTAGATAGCCTCGAAGAAATTGTGAAATGTTTCTGGTTCCACGTTAAAGATGATCAGCGCGGAAATCAGCACATATCCCACTGCCAAAGAACCTACAGCCAGCAGCGGCGTTTTTTGCTGCTGGATCACATTGGAGATGATCTGGACGCTTTTTGCATACCGGAACATCTTGAAGGACCGGAATACGTGAAAGGTTCGGAGGACCCGGAAGGTGCGGAACAGGCGAAACAGTTTGATCAGCCGCAGCCCGGAGAGGGCGGTCAGAAAGGCGGGCAGGATCGCAGCCAGATCGATCAGCGCCATAAAGGTGAAAGGGTAGATGAAAAAGGAAAGCACGCCCTTTTTCAATTTCAAGTCTGCGGTGATCAAACGAAGAATATAATCTACCATAAATGCCGTAACCGTCACCGCATTGATGACGTCGAATACCATGTTGGATTCTTTAAACGCCAAAGGGATCAGGCTGACGATAATGAGGACCATCATGACGGAATCATAAATCACGCTGATACGGTCATCGCTCTTGTCAGTTTCAACGATTTCAAAAATGCGGTCTCGCATGAGGACCTCCTTTTGGAAAACAGATTGTTTGGGAATCTGTCACAATCATACTATGTTCCGTGACTTTTTGCAATGGAATTTCCCCGCCCTTGAGGGAAATACTATCGGCAGTTGTTTCTTTCCCGGCAGTGTGCTATGATTTCAATGAGAATACAGAAGAGAGCGGAGGATGATGAAGATGTGTACAGCGGCGGCTTACAAGACAAAAGATCACTATTTCGGGCGAAATTTGGACTATGAGTTCTCCTACAGTGAGACGGTGACGGTCACGCCCCGGAAGTATCCCTTCCATTTCCGGCGCATGGGGGAGATGCCCAGTCACTACGCCATGATCGGCATGGCCTTTGTGCAGCAGGATTACCCTCTGTATTACGACGCCACCAACGAGCGGGGCCTGAGCATGGCGGGGCTGAACTTCCCCGACAACGCGGTTTACAAGCCGGAAGACCCCGGCAAGGACAACGTGACGCCCTTTGAATTTATTCCGTGGATTTTGGGCCAGTGCGCTACGGTGAGAGAGGCCAGGGAAAAGCTCTGCAATCTCAATTTTCTAAATGAGGATTTCAGCCCGCAGCTTCCCCTGTCGCCCCTGCATTGGATGATCTCCGACCGCTTTGAAAGCATTGTGGCGGAGCCCATGGAGGACGGACTGAAGGTCTATGACAACCCGGTGGGGGTCTTGACGAACAATCCCCCTTTTGACTACCATATGACGAACCTTGCCAATTACATGGGCGTCAGCCGGCGGGAACCGGTCAACCGCTTTTCCGATCAAATCCGTCTCATTCCCTACAGCCGGGGCATGGGCGGTATCGGGCTGCCGGGAGATCTTTCCTCCGGGTCCCGATTTGTAAAGGCTGCCTTCACCCTGCTCAATTCCCGCTGCGGGGATACGGAATCGGAAAGCATCAGTCAGTTTTTCCATATCCTCGCCTCCGTCGCCCAACAGAAGGGGTGCTGTCAGGTGGAGCACGGCTTTGAGTACACCATCTACTCCTCCTGCTGCAACACGGACAAGGGCATTTACTACTACACCTCCTACGAAAACGGCCAGATCACCGGCGTGGATATGCACAAGGAGAATTTAGACGGCGCGGAGCTGATCAGCTTTGACCTAGTGCAGGGCCAGCAAATCAACATGCTGAACTGAATTTTGCATAACGGAAACGAAGACCACCCTACACCCAGGGTGGTCTTATGCGTTCTGTATCACAGTATCTTCACGGAAAAGGCAAATTCTGCTGTTCCTCCGGCGGGGAGGAAGGTCATTCCCTTTTTCTTCTCAAATTCGTCCCCCTCGTCGGTACGGGTGGCGCAGCCGGTCCAAGGCTCCAGGCATACGTAGGGGCCGTCGTTTTTTGCCGACCAGATGCCCAGCATGGGGAACTGGGAAAAGTCCATTTCAATGCCTTTTCCGGTGGCCTTGTTCACGACCTGCACCGTGTCGGAACGCAGTCCCTCAAAGATCAGGGCGTCCCCGTAAAACAGCTCGTGGCGCAGAGGGATTTCCCGCTCGTTTTTGAGCTCAAAGGCAGTCTTACCGGGGTCGATGAGTCCCTTACCCATGACGATGGCGAGGCAGGTCTGGGTTTCCGGCTCCGGGAAGCAGATGGTATAGTCCGCAAAGGCGGCGGATTCATTCACGGGAATATTGAAGCCCGGATGTCCGCCTACCGCGAAGGGCAGCACCTTGTCTCCGATATTTTCCACGGTGAAGCGTGTCTCGATCCCCTTGTCAGACAAGGTGTAGGTCACCGTCAGGGAAAACTCGAAGGGATATTGCTTTTTTGTTTCAAAATCGGAGTTCAGCCGCAGAGAAATACAGCTTTCGCCCTGTTCCGCCAGCGTGAACTCCCGATGGCGGGCCAGCCCGTGCTGCCCCATTTCATACCATTCCCCGTCGATTTTCGTCTTTCCCTCCCGCAGAGCGCCCACCATGGGAAACAGCACCGGCGCTTGGCCCTTCCAGTAGGCGAGGTCGCCCGTCCACAGGTATTCAAAGCCGTTTTCGCCCTTGAGGGAAACCAGTTGCGCGCCCAGGGTATCCACCTTGGCGGTCAGATTGCCGCGTTTTATCTCATAAATCATGCTTTTTTCCTTGCTTTCGCTTTAGCGAAAGCCCACCTTTCTTTGGAAATTGTGGCCGGTTTTGCGAAGCAAAATTGCCGCCATCGCCCACGGCGACAAAGGCCGCAAAACCGGGAGTTTGAAAACTTGTTTTCAAACTCCTGCGCCTCTTTCATTCATTCTGAGCTTAGTATAGCAAATTTTCCGGCAGGATACAACGGCATAATCAACAGCACAATTCTGTTTGCTTTTTCCACGCTGATATGTTAGGATAATTTTGATAGAGGGAGGCGAAAAAATGCGGGCAGTGATACAGCGGGTGCAGGGTGCGCAAATCACCATTGATCACCAAGAGGTACGCGCCATTGGACCGGGACTCACCGTGTTTCTGGGCGTAATGCGGGGAGACACAGAACGGCAGGCGGATTTTCTCGCTGAAAAAATTCGGGAGCTCCGCATCTTCACCGACGAAAACGGCAAGATGAATCTGTCCCTGATGGACATTGGAGGAGAAATGCTGGTGGTCTCCAATTTCACCTTGAGCACGGACTGCAAAAAGGGCCGCCGTCCATCTTTTGACATGGCAGCGCCCCCAGAGGAGGCCAAGGACTTGTACCTCCGCTTTGTGGAGCAGGTAAGGGCTTCCGGCGTAAAAAAGGTGGAGACCGGGGAGTTCGGCGCCCACATGGACGTGCTGGTGAACAACGACGGTCCGGTGACCATTATCATCGATACGGAAAAAATCGGAAAATAAAAAATATATGGAAAGGACGAGAAGAGTTAAAATAAATTTTAACTCTGGGTTTTGCGGCTTTTGCCGCTGTATATGATAGCGGCAATTTTGCTTCGCAAAACCAGCCGCAATTCCCCAAGAAAGGAGGCTTTCGCTAAAGCGAAAGCAATGATTACAAAAATGAACAAGGAATTTTACGCTCTGCTGATGGACAAGACAGATTTCCCGCAGGAAGCCAAACAGGAATTGCTGGAAAGCGCCGATAGTCTGATGAAAGCGGGGCAGGAGGAAGCGCTGGACGGCGCGGTGGAGTTCTTCTATGAGAACGATTTCAGTATCGGCCAGGTGCAGCCTTTCATAGAGGAAATCGCCGATAAAATCGAAAAATCCCCCTATACGGTGTGGCTGCTGTTTTTGATGGAGGCGGCCGTTCCCGTGCGGGACATGTTCCGGGAGGAAGGCATTGAGGAGCAGATTTTCTGGGACACCTTTGCCGATCTGCGCTTTAAAGTACTGGAATGCAAGGAAATCCACGACGTGTGGGGGAATTTCGTCTCGTTCTGGTATCCCATTTTCTATTCCCGCGACATCGTGAAGTTAGGCAGACTGGAATTTGAAAATGACGTTTACGATGAGGACGTCCCCTACGAGAAAAACGGCTACACCGTGAAAAAGGGCGACAAGGTCAAGAGCATTCACATCCCCTCCAGCGGCGAACCCTTCACGGAGGAGGCCCGGCTGGAATCCTACAAAAAGGCATACGAATTTTTCAAGGAGGGGCTCCAAGGCAAGCCCCTGGTCTGCCAGTGCCATTCCTGGCTTTTGAACCCGGAGTACGCAAAGTTTTTGCCCCCGACTTCCAATTTTGTCAGCTTCCAGCATGATTTTGACATCGTGCGGCAGGAAAACACAGAGGAATTCGGAGACGACTGGCGGCTGTTCGGCAAGGACTGCAAAAAGCCCGTTTCCGAGCTGCCGGAGCGCACCTCCATGCAGCGGGCGTTTAAGAACTATTTCTTAAACGGCGGCAGGCCCGGCGTGGGCATGGGCATTTTGATTTTCGACGGGGAGAAAATTGTAAATAAGTGAGTTTTTCCTGTAACGCAACCGAGAATTGCGGAAACGCACGGCTGACATGGTAGACTGCTCAGGTCCATTTCCGTAAACTGTTTTGAAAAAGGATAGGGCGCGTTGGGGAAGTTCCGCAGTTTTGCGGAAGGAATTTGTTCCAAGGCGCACACAAGGAGGTTTTTATGGAACTGGGTGAAAAAATCGCGTTCTGCCGGAAAAGGGCGGGGCTTTCTCAGGAGGCGCTGGCCGACCGGCTGGGACTTTCCCGACAGGCCGTTTCCCGCTGGGAGACTGGTGCGGCGGTGCCGGATTTGTCGAAAATCGTGGAGCTCTCTAAGCTGTTTGGGGTGACCACCGATTTTCTGCTTCTTCCCGAGCAGACCGAACCGGAACCGCCTGTACAGGAACAGCCGATACGAATTGAAACCGTTTCCGAAAAAAGCGGCCTTGACCCCGTGGTGGAGCGCCGCAGGAAATTCCGGATCGGCTTCGGCGAGGCCATTTCCGTATTGGGACTGCTGACGTCCGTCGTCGCCCTGTTTTTGACACAGTTTTATGCGGACACTTTGACAGAGTGGTACAGCGATGTGGGCAAATTCGGCACGGCTCTCCAAAGCTGGCGTGGTTATATGATGGAGGTGGGCGGTATCCTGTTCCTCGCCGGTGCCATTGTCCTGATTCGGGAATACTTGCGGAAAGACTAAAGAATAAGGAAAATGAAAAAAGTGAGAAGCAGAAATGCTTCTCACTTTTTGATTGACATGCTGCTGGTTTAGCTGGCCGCGGCGGCGGAGCCTGCGCTGCCGGAAGCGGTGGGGTTGCCGCAGACGCCTACATACAGCAGAGTTTCGGAATTGCCGCCGTCCACGGTCACATCGCCGGTGAGAACGGCGAACAGGAACGGGCGGTCCAGCACCAACTCTGTTTGAATACCATAGCAGTCGGATATTTCACGATAGGTTTCCGGCTTGGAGACGGAGATGCCGTTTTCACCCACGCCGATATGAATGGTCTGGGAAGTCTTGGAAAGGTACATTTCCAGCTTGCCCATTTCGGAAAAATCGGCAAGCACCGGATCATAAGCCAGTTCCATCCCCATGCCCTTCAGGGTGTTCTGCAGGTCGTATTCGCAGGTAAAGTCAAACTTGGGAATGCTCCAGTGTACAGTAGTGGTTTCATCCGGCTCTCCGCCGAAAAGCATTTTTTCAAACAGAGCAGGATCGGAAAGCAGTTCTCCCGTAGACACTCCGAGATCGGGGAGGACAAATACCATTCTGTCACCGTTTTTCAGGGGCAGAGAAGCGCCGGTATAGCCATTTCCCCGATAATAGCGGGTAAAAAGGGTCTGGTGCATGAATTCCGCCGTGACAGTACTGCCGTCCGCCTTGTGGAAGTCCTCTTGGGTATTGCGTTCCGATAAGAAACAGCTATCCCACTGGGCTTCATAGAGAATAGTGTTCATGAGGTAGAGCATCTGGTGGTCTTCAAATGTGAAAGCGGGGGACAACTGCCCGTCGGTCTGCTCAGAGACCCACTTTGTCATTTCCCCGCTGAGCGTGGGGTCGGAATAATCCACTTGGAACAGGGAAGAGAAGAAATCGTTTTCCGCATAGGAAATAAACTGGTCGCCGAAAGCGTAGCGCCCGTCCAGCCATAGGGAATTTTCCAGCCGGAAGGTGTCGGTCTCGCTTTCTGAGTAGTGCTGGACGTAGAATTTCCTGCACTGCTCCGCCGCCCATCTGTCCTCGGCGTACAGCACGTTCTGAAATTCCTCTTTCGTCTTTCCCCCTGCGCCGCAGCCGGTCAAGGCCATGGCGTAGTACATGCTCAGGGGAGAGTAACAGGCGTTTTCCTCAAAGTCTTTGCTCAGCAACATAGCGGAATCCCTGGCAAACCGGTTCACAGATTCGGAGAAAGCGGGGTCGATCTCTTCTTTTACCCATCCCGCCGTCGGCGGCGTTGTTTCCTTACTATATCTGTTTCCCGTGATTTTTTCCGTCTGCTCATCCGCTTCGGAGTTTACGGCGTCGAACAATTTCTGCTTTGTGGGGTCGGCAGGTCTGCCCACCTGCAGCATCAGGGGGATCCTTCCGCTTCTCAGGAAGGGCAGATTTTCCCCGGTAAAAACCCGGGGCAGGAACACGCTGCCCAGCACGATCAAAAACGCCAGCGGCACACAGACCATGGCCTGCTTTCTTCTGTGCTTTCTCGCTGCTTCCTTTACCACCTGTTTTTCATATACGCTCTTGCGGAATTCTTCCGGTGATTTCATAGAGAGTTCTTCCTTTCTATAGTGTGTGTCTTCGCGGCTTGCGGTCAATCCAGCTCCCCGCCCAATTTTTCTCTGAGGGCGGCTTTGCCCCGATAGGAGAGGTTTTCGATTTGCTTTTTGCTCTTTTTCATAACTTGTGCGGCTTCCTTTAGAGAAAGCTCCTCAAAATATAAGAGGTACAGCGTTTCCCGGTAGTCGGCAGAAATGGCATCCAGCGCCTGTAACAATCTGCGGTGTCGCTCGTCCCGGCAGAGCCGTTCCTCCAGCGCCAGATCCTCCTCCAGCGGGGGCAGGGAGCTTTTCCGGAATTCATCCTGCCGTTTTTGCTTTTTCAACAAATTCATGGCATGATTTCTGCCCAAGGTGAACAGGTAGGTTTTCAGGGAAGCGCCTTTTTTCTCCCGATAGGGGTGGAGCAGCAGGGAGACAAAGGCGTCCTCCGCTGCGTCTTCCGCGTCCTCGATGCTGGGCAGATACCGCAGTAAGAAGAAAATGAGATTTTCCCTGTAAAGCTCGATCAGCCCGTCGAAGCCGCCGTCATCGCCGGCTTGATAACGGCGGTACAGCTCTTCAGCCGCTCCCATGGCGCGTCCCTCCTTTCCCGTTCGCTTTTTGCATTCACTCATTATACAACGAAGCGGCAAAAAACACTCACCGATTTTCAAAATTTTTTGCAAAATGGGGAGAAAGAAAGTAAGGGTTGCCCCATTAGGCAGAATCTGATATAATAGAACAGATTATAAGGGTTTCCATGCCCGAGCCGAGGAAAAGAGGAAAGAAACATGCTGGTAAAATTGCTTGCCTATACGCCTGAGCCGGAAAAGGCGGTGGCCTGTGCCGCCAAGCTCTGCTATGCCGCTTCCGATATCGACACACTGTACGACGGCCTGACCGAGGAAAAGACTGCGGCGTTTCTGGACCATCTGGCGGCCATCGGCCACGAAAGCCCCATCGAGCACGCCAGCTTCACTTTCGGCATTGAGGGCGTGTCCCGGTCGCTTTTGGCTCAAATCACCCGGCACCGCTTGGCGTCCTTCAGTGTCCAGAGCCAGCGGTACGTGAAAGAAAACGCTTTCGCCTTTGTGCTGCCCCCGGAGATCGAGGCTATCCCCGAGGCAAAGGAAGAATTCCTCCGTGCCATGGAGGAAGATCAGAGGCACTACGAAAGCTTGACAGCGATTTTGACCGCTCGGCACGAAAAGGAGTTTTTAGCCCAAGGCGAGGACGAGAAATCCGCCCGGCGCAAGGCGGAAAAGAAGGCCATCGAGGACGCCCGCTTTGTGCTGCCCAATGCCTGTACCACGAAGATGATCTGCACCATGAACGCCCGGTCCCTTATGAATTTCTTCGGGCTGCGGTGCTGCAACCGGGCCCAGTGGGAAATTCGTCAGTTGGCGGAAGCTATGCTGAAAGAGGTCAAAAAGGTGGCGCCCCATCTGTTCCAATTTGCCGGCCCCGGCTGTGTTCGCGGCGCTTGCCCGGAGGGAAATATGTCCTGCGGCAGAGCACAGGAAATGCGGGAAAAGTATAAGAATTTGTAATTGATTTTGAGAAAACGGTCCGGTGGGAGAAAGGGGAGAGACCATGGGTTTGCTTGTATTGGAAGGGCTGGACGGCAGCGGAAAAAGCACGCAGTTTGAGCTGCTGTTAAAAGTTTTGCGATCCCGTCCCGGCGGGGCGCGGGAAGTCAAGTTCCCGGACTACAGCTCCCCCTCCTCCGCGCTGGTCAAAATGTACTTAAACGGCGAATTCGGCAGCGATCCGCAATCGGTAAACGCCTACGCTGCCAGCGCCTTTTACGCGGTGGACAGGTTCGCCAGCTTTCAAAAGGACTGGAAAGCCGATTTTGACCGGGGCGTCACGATTTTGGCGGATCGGTACACCACCTCCAATTACATCTACCAGATGGGTAAGCTGCCGGAAGACAAATGGGAGGAATACCTCACTTGGGTAGAGGAGTTGGAGTACGACAAGCTGGGACTGCCCCGCCCCGACCAAGTGATTTTTTTGGATATGCCCGTGGAGGTGTCTCAGAAACTTCTGTCTCAGCGATATCGGGGAGACGAGGAAAAGAAGGATATCCATGAGAATCATTTGGAATTTCTGCAAAACTGCGCCAGATGCGCAAAATTTGCGGGAGAAAAGCTGGGCTGGAAGGTGATTTCCTGCGCCAAGGAAAACGCGCCCAGACCCATCGAGGAGATCCACAACGACGTGTTACGAATCATCAACCATTGAGATAGAGAGGAGTCATTCTGATGATAGCAGTATTGTTTGCCACAGGATTTGAAGAAGTGGAGGCTCTTGCTCCCGTGGATCTTCTGCGGCGGGCGGGACTCGATGTGACCATGGCCGGCGTGGACGGGGAAACCGTCACCGGTTCTCACGGTATCATCTTGAAGATGGATGCAAAAATCGAGGATATCCGCAAGGAAACCGTGGAAGCGGTCGTATTGCCGGGCGGTTTGCCGGGCACACTGAATCTTGAGAAATCTCAGGCAGTACAGGAACTTATCACCCACTGTGCGGAGCAGAACAAGCTCATTGCCGCCATTTGTGCCGCGCCGTCCATTTTGGCGCACCGAGGATTGCTGCAGGGGAAAACCGCCATCTCTTTCCCTGATTTTCAGAAGGATTTGACGGAAGGCGGCGCGGTTTTGAGCGAAAGCTATGTCTGCGAGGACGGCAATTTCATCACCGCCCGTGGCATGGGCGTGGCCACCCAATTCGGCTTGAAGCTGGTGGAGCGGCTGGTCTCTCCGGAAAAGGCGGCAGAGCTTCAGGGAAAAATCCAGTGGGAAAGCTGAGAATATATCTTACCTTGGAATAGAGCAATAGGCGATGCAAGCAGACTTAACAATACGTTTTGAAGGAAATGCCCGTTGCATTCGCTTTGATGTAAGCCTTGCGCCATTAACGGGCATGCTCCTTCAAAATCTATGACCGCAGACGAGACTGATTTTTTCGATTTCCAGGCGGAAGGACGAAGGAATACTTGGTGTATTCCAAGGACGACAACGACGAAAGCGGGAAAATCAGGCCGCATGCGGCGCATTGGTAGGTCTGATTGCATTGCCAAAAGGGAAAGGAACGGTGATTCCAGTGAACGAAACACCCAATCAAAACAGAAACGAACCGGTGAAGTCCAATTCTTCCGGAACGTTCAAGGTGAATATCGATGAAAGGGACTTGAATACCGGAGCGTACGATCCGTCCCAGTATTCGGAGCGCTCCTCCCGCAGCGAGTTCTCAAACGGGACTGCCGGCAGGACCGCTTACTACGCCTCCGACAAGGAGCGCAAGGCGGAAAAAAAGGCACACAAAAAGCGGAATCGATTGAAAGCCCGGAAAAACAAACGCGTTTTTTCGCTGGTGTGGCTGTGCATGGTGCTGCTTCTGGCCTTTACGCTGGCGTCGTATCTCATCGGCGGCTCCAACGATTTCTTTGCCGTAGGGCGCAATGAGGGCAGCACGGAGATTCATTTGCCGGCGGAGCTGGATGCCGATTCCCTGGCGGAGCTTCTCTACCGGCAGGGCGCTATCAACAAGCCGGAATTCTTCTCCCTGTACTGCAAATTTACCGTAGACGAGGAAGAATGGACCTGGTTCCAGCCCGGCGTGTACCGGGTGGGGACCAATCTGGACTATCAGGATATCATCACCACGCTGCAGGGCGGCAACAAGACCAGAGATGAGGTCCGCATCACCTTCCCCGAAGGCCTGAATGTGCTTGAGATCGCCCAGATTTTGGAGGAAAACGATGTCTGCACGCAGGAAGCGTTCCTCACCGCCATCAATTCCTCAGATTTCACCAATTACGAGATGGTCGCCCCTCTGGAGGGCACCACCGGAAGGTATTATAAGCTGGAGGGCTATCTGTTCCCCGACACTTACGATTTCTATAAAGGGGAGGAAGTGGAGTCTGTCATCGGCAAGATGATTTGGAACTTCCAGAACAAGATGTCCGACACGGTGCTGAGCTTGGTGGAGCAGTCCGGCTATTCGCTGGATCAGATCATCACGCTGGCGTCTATCATTCAGAACGAGGCCGCCAACGACAGCGATGCGTTCAATGTTTCTGCGGTGCTTCACAACCGCTTGGATTACGGTGCGGATTACGGCATCTACCGGCTGCAGTGCGACTCCACCACCTACTATCCTTACAAGAACAGCAAAGTCGTGCCGGAAACCGGCGCCCTGTCCTACGGCAATTACGACACCTATCAGATCGAGGGCCTCCCCGCCGGAGCCATCTGCAATCCCGGTATGGAAGCTATCATGGCGGCGCTGAAGCCCAATGCTGACGGAGACGCTCCTTACTATTTGTATTTCTGCCACGCTGCGGACGGTACGGCATACTATGCCACCAACGAGTACGACCATCAGTACAATTTGGAATTGGCAGGTCTGAGCTGAGCAGGACTTGGTCCCCTCTGACTTGACGGAGCCTATTTGAGGAAAAGGTGGAATGGGAATGGGCCTCACGGATCTGGAACTGCTGTCCCCGGCAGGGGACATGGAGCGGCTTATTTCCGCCGTAAAGTACGGCGCAGATGCCGTGTATCTGGCGGGAAAGCAATTCGGCATGCGGGCTGCCCCCGACAATTTCGGCGAGCGGGAGCTCCGGGAGGCCGTTGCATATTGCCACGAAAATGAGGTCAAGGTGTATGTGACCTGCAATACCCTGCCCCGAAATGAAGAGCTGAAAGAGCTTCCCGGATTTCTCTCCTTTTGCGGGGAGATCGGCGTGGACGCCTTCATCATCTCCGACTTGGGCGTGCTGGCGCTGGCCAAGGAGTACGCCCCCCATGTGGAGCGGCATGTGTCCACTCAGACGGGCATTGTGAACTATGCCGCCGCCAAGGCCTGCTATGAGCTGGGGGCAAGCCGGGTGGTGTTGGCAAGGGAGCTGCCCCTTGAGGAAATACGGGGCATTCGGGAGAACGCCCCGCCCGAGTTGGAGCTGGAGGCCTTTGTCCACGGGGCCATGTGTGTGTCCTTTTCCGGAAGATGCCTCCTTTCCAATTACATGACGGGCAGAGACGCCAACCGGGGACAGTGCGCCCAGCCCTGCCGCTGGGAGTACTACCTGACGGAAAAAGAACGGCCTGACAGGCAGTTCACCATTTTGCAGGAGGAAAAAGGCACGTACATTTTCAATTCCAACGACCTGCGGATGATCGAGCATATTCCCGAATTGGCAGCGGCAGGCGTGACCAGCCTGAAAATCGAGGGCAGGGCGAAATCCGCCTACTACGTGGCAAGCGTCACTGCCGCCTACCGGCAGGCCATCGATTTTTTCCGGGAGAACCCCGAAAAAGAGCTGCCGCCGGAAATCCTGGAGGAAACGGAGAAAATCAGCCACCGCGCCTATTCTCACGGTTTCTATTTCGGCGGGGAGCCGGGACAGATCCCGGACCGCAGTCAGTATACCAGAAATTACGAGCTCGTTGCCATCTGCGAGGGCAGACAGGGCAATTACTTACAGCTTCGGGAGCGCAACCGGTTTTTCCGGGGTGAAACCGTGGATATTCTGCAGCCCGGGAAGCCCGCCTTTACCGCTGAGCTGACGGAGCTCTATAACGAGGACTGGGAGCCCATCGATTCCGCCCCTCACGCGGAAATGGTCGTATATTGGAAGACAGACGTGCCGGTGGAAAGCGGAGCGTTCCTGCGCATTCGGCGGGTTTGATTTTCAAATAGTTTGATTTTGCAACAGACATCTGATTTAGATGTCTGTTTTTCTTTTGGGGAGCATACTCTATTATCATAGGCGCGAAATGCGCAAGCGCAAGTTCGCGCCCACTGATTGGAGAAGCCCGGTGCTTTTGCGGAGCAAGAAGAGCAAATGAAAGACTGCGTCTTTCTTCTGCTTCGCACAAATGAAAGGCAAAGCCTTTCATCGCGGAGAAGGCCGCAGACCTTCTCCTGCTCAGAGGGTTCTCTGCGATGATCGCTTGCGATCATTGAGAAAGGATGATTCCCATGAAAAGAAGGATTTGTTTACTGATCGCGTTGCTGCTGGCGGCGGCAGTGTTTTTTCCCGGACTGCCTGTTCGCGGCGAGACGGAATCTGAGGCAGAAGGCTCGGAACTGCCGTTGAACGCTCCCTCCGCCGTGCTGATGGAAGCCTCCACCGGGCGGGTGCTGTTCGAGAAGAATTCCCACGACGTGCGGTCCTGCGCCTCCATCACCAAGGTGATGACCCTGTGCCTGACCTTTGACGCTATCGAGGCCGGACAGTTGTCTCTCTCGGACACTCTGACCGCCTCCGCCCACGCCGCTTCTATGGGAGGGTCGGACATTTGGCTGAAGGAAGGCGAGACCATGACGGTGGACGATCTCATCAAGGCCACGGTTATCATGAGCGCCAACGACGCCGCAGTAGTGTTGGCGGAAAATGTAGCGGGCAGTGAGGATGCCTTTGTCCGTCAGATGAACGAGCGCGCTCAGGAGCTGGGCATGACCGACACGGTGTTCAAAAACTGCAACGGTCTGGACGAGGAGGGCCACGTGACCAGCGCCCACGACGTGGCGCTGATGAGCAGAGAGCTCATCACCCACCCTCAGATTTTTGATTACACCCTGACCTGGATCGACTACGTGCGGGACGGAGAGACCCAATTGGTCAACACCAACAAGCTGATCCGTTCCTATTCGGGCATCACCGGCTTGAAAACCGGCACCACCTCTCATGCGGGGAGCTGTATCACTGCCACGGCGGAGCGGGATTCCTTGGCGCTGATCGCCGTGGTACTGGGCGCGGACAGCACCGACCACCGCTTTCAGGACGCTGCGGCCTTGCTGGATTACGGCTTTGCGGGCTGGTCGGTAGTGGTGCCGGAGGCCCCGGCGCTGGAGGACGCCCCCGTCACCGGAGGCATGGAGGAGACCGTTCCCGCCCAGATCGGAGAAATGCCGAAGATTCTCACAAAGGCGGCGGAGCGGGGACAGGTGGAGCAAAAGATCGAAATGAACGAGGAGCTGACCGCCCCGATCCACAAGGGCGACGTAATCGGCAGGGTGACCTACAAAATAGGCGGCGAGGCAGTTTCACAGGTGGACATCACCGCCGCCGCAGACGTGGAGGAGATCACCTTTTCTTCCGCATTTTCTTATCTGCTCCACAGCTTTTTTACCATGTAAGCGGATTCCGATTTCGCAAAACATTTTTTCCAACTTCCTGCATTTCGCACGATTCCAATTTCTGAATTCATGATAGTGATGCTTCGTGCGAAGTTCCACCAGGGTGCTGCGCAAAAGACAGCCCGAGGGCTATCTCCTCGAAGTTTGCCCTGAGTTATTCTTGAAACACGCAGACAATTTG
>JAFLRP010000206.1 GCA_022511515.1 Acutalibacter sp. | reverse complement strand
TGTGACATTGTCTCGCATATCCATCTGCCTTTCTCGCATACTTATGAGCGAAGGCGGGTGATGGGATGAAACGATTTTATCGGCGTTTACTAGGGGGGTTCTGCGCTTTTTTACTGTTGATCTCCCTGCATGGAGAAACGGCAAAGGCGCAGGAAATTTCTGTATCTGCCCAAAGCGCCGTGTTGATTTCGGCGGATACCTTGGCAGTTCTGTATGAAAAGAATGCCGATCAGCAGTTGTCCATGGCAAGCACTACAAAGATCATGACGGCGCTTTTGGCGCTGGAAGAAGCGGAAAAAGCCGGCGATCCTGTTGTCTTTGTCACTGAGGAAATGGTGGCGGTAGAAGGTTCTTCCATGGGCTTGCAGGCAGGGAATGAGATCACCCTGACAAACCTTGCGGCCGGAATGCTCCTTGCTTCCGGTAACGATGCCGCCAATGCAGCGGCGCTGTATCTTTCCGGCACGCAGGAGAAATTCGCCGATAGGATGAACCGCCGGGCTGAGGAACTGGGCATGAAGAACACCCATTTTGTCACCCCCTCCGGGCTGGACGACGACGAGCATTTTTCCACTGCCTACGATATGGCTCTGCTCGCTCAGGAAGCCTTGAAAAATGAGAATTTCCGCAAGCTGTGTTCCAGCTCCACCTATCAGGTGACTTTTCAGGAGCCGGAACAGAAAATTTCCTATACCAATCACAACAAGCTGCTGCGCTTTTATGAGGGCTGCATCGGTGTGAAAACCGGTTTTACAAAGAAATCCGGGAGATGTCTTGTCTCCGCCGCAGAGCGGGACGGCATCACCCTGATTGCCGTGACCCTCAACGCTCCGGATGACTGGAACGACCACATGGCAATGCTGGATTACGGCTTTTCCCAGATGAAATGCGTGTCCTTTGACGGCAGTGATTTTTCAGCGGAGCTCCCACTGGTGGGAGCAGAGCAGCAAAGTATCCGCGTCTGCGGCGGGCAGGGCGGGGAAGTCCCTTTGCCCATCGAGGAGGCGAACCAGGTGACCTGTCGGGTGCTGCTCCCCGCTTTTTGTTATGCGCCGGTGCAGAAAGGTGAACGACTGGGGAGATTGCAGTATTATTTGGGAGAATCCCCGGTGTACAGTGTGCCGATTTTTGCCGAGGATGATGTGGCGGTATTGTCGAAAGAGCCCTCTTTCTGGGAAAAACTATTTGCCGGATGGCGGGGCAGGGGCAGCTAAAACCGGCGTGCCCAAAGGAGAAAAACATTGCATGGCTGAAAAAAGCAGACTTCAAAAAATACTGGCCTCCTGCGGCGTTGCGTCCCGTCGGAAGGCCGAGGAAATGATTTTGGACGGGCGCATTGCCGTCAACGGCAGGACGGCAATGCTGGGAGACAGCGCCCTGCCCGGAAAGGATATCATTACGCTGGACGGGGAGAGGATTTCCTTTCCCGAAAACAAATACTATTTGGCGTTGCACAAACCCCGCGGTTTTGTCACCACCATGAACGACGAAAAGGGCCGCCGGTGCGTGGCACTGCTGGTGGAAGATGTGGGCGAGCGGGTCTATCCCGTGGGCAGGCTGGATAAGGATTCCGAGGGGCTTCTCCTGATGACCAACGACGGAGAATTCGCCAATATGATTTCCCATCCCAAGAGACATGTTGCCAAAACCTACCGTGTCACCGTGCGGCCTGCTGTTACTGAGGAACAGCTTGCTCGCATGGAACTTGGCATCGAAATCGACGGCAAAATGACCGCCCCTGCCAAGGCCCGTGTTTTGGAGCAGCAATCGGGGCGGGTGGTGCTGGAAATCATCCTTTACGAGGGCCGGAATCGGGAGATCCGAAAAATGTGCGAGACGCTGGGGTTGGAGGTAGCAAGGCTCAAGCGGATTGCCATCGGGCCTGTCCGGTTGGGAATGCTGCCTCAGGGAAAATATCGGGAACTGACAAAAGAAGAAATTCGAGGGCTTTTATCGGAGGCCAAAAAGGAAGGAAGTAAGAAAAATCATGATCGAAATATTACCCATGCAGGACAGAGAACAGGAAAGAAAACTGTTAAAGCAAGTGGAAGCAGCCGGGGAAAGCGCCAGAGTTCTGGCCATGACGGAACGCGGTGAAATGCTTGGCTGGGTTGCGGTGGAAATTGAGGACAAAGTGCTGCGCATCTTAAAGCTCACTGCCGGGGAGTATGATTTTGCTTCGCCGCCTGAGGGTGAGGTCAATTTCATTTTAGACACTTTGATGCGGTCTGCGGCTTCCTACGGAGAGGACAAGGGCGCGAATTTCATTGAGACATCGTTCCCGGATTTTCACCGTTTTTTTGCGGCGCGGGGCTTTTCTGTGGGAGAAACCAATGTTTCGACGCCCATGTCTACCATTGTGAAATACGAATAAAAAGATTGGCGGGCGGATGCCCGCTTTTTTCTTAAAAATCTCTGAAATCTCAGGAAAATCAGTTGCATTGGGAGCAAGGAAATGATACAATACTATTTTGGTAAAACATGACTATTTGCATCCCTTATTTGGAATGAGGTAACCGATAATGCTGAAAAGTATGACCGGCTATGGCCGGAGCGAAAGTATCATCGACGGCAGACACATTATCTTTGAATTGAAGTCTGTCAATCACAAGTTTTTTGAGTGCAATGCCCGGCTGCCCAGAAGCTGTATGTTTCTGGAGGACAAGCTGAAAGCGCTGGTGCAGAGCAAAATTTCCAGAGGCAAGGTGGATGTGTTCCTTCAGTTGGAAACATTGGAGAGCGCCGGTACAGAGGTGCTGGTGAATCATTCTCTGGCAAGCGCCTATGTGAAAGCCTTTGGGGAGCTGAAAGAGGAGTATCATCTGCCGGATGAAGTGTCCCTGTCTTTGCTGGCAAGATGCCCGGATCTGCTTTCCGTCCGCAAGGCTCAGGAGGATGAGGATGCCCTATGGGCGGCGGTCTGTCAGGTAGCCGAGCCCGCTATCGAGTCTTTCCTGAATATGAGAAAAGCGGAAGGGACTCGCCTGCAAAGTGATATTCTGGCGAAGGCCGAGCATCTGGAGACACTGGTAAGCGAAGTGGAAAAGCTCACTCCGGAGACGGTTTCCGAGTATCGGGAGCGGTTAAAGGCAAAAATCGAGGAGCTGCTGGGTTCCGCTCATTTCGACGAGCAGCGTGTTCTGACAGAGGTGGCAGTCTTTGCGGATAAAGTGGCAGTGGATGAGGAAATCGTTCGGCTGCGCAGTCACATTCGCGAGCTCCATAGGTTTTGCGAATCGGAAGAACCTGTGGGCAGAAAAACCGATTTCCTTGTGCAGGAAATGAATCGGGAAACCAACACCATCGGCTCAAAATCCGTCAATTCCAAGATCGCCTATCTGGTGGTGGACATGAAGGCGGAAATCGAGAAGATTCGGGAACAAATTCAGAACGTGGAATAATACGGTAAGGAGACAGCATGAAGTTAGTCAACATTGGATTTGGCAATATGGTAGCTGCCGAAAAGGTGGTGGCAGTGGTCAGCCCGGATTCCGCCCCCATCAAGCGTATCGTACAGGAAGCCAAGGAGGGCGGCGCTCTGATCGACGCCACCTTTGGGCGCAGAACAAAGGCTGTGCTCATCATGGACGGCGGCACCGTAGTATTGTCTGCCATCCTGCCGGAAACGGTGGCTGGCAGATTCAACGAGAAAGAAGAAACCGGGGAAGAGAAATAAGGAAAGAGGAATTTGGGTTATGGCAGAAAAGGGGCTGCTCGTCGTGATCTCCGCTCCGTCCGGGGGCGGTAAGGGCACGATCATGAAAGAGCTTTTCGCACAGGATGACAATTTGCGGCTGTCCGTGTCCGCGACCACCCGCGATCCCCGTCCGGGGGAGGTGGACGGCACACATTACTATTTCATTTCCAGAGAAGAATTTGAAGCATTGATCAATCAGGGCAAGATGCTGGAGCACGCCGAATACGTGGGAAATTATTACGGCACGCCTCGGGGTCCCGTGGAGGATTGGCTTGTAGAGGGGCATGACGTGCTGCTGGAAATCGAAGTGCAGGGCGGAGCGCAGGTCAAAAAGCTCATGCCGGAATGCGTTTCCATTTTTGTTTTGCCCCCGTCCATGAAAGTTTTGGAGGAGCGATTGCGCGGCAGAGGAACAGAGGGGGAAACCACTCTTCAGGAGCGGCTTTCCACTGCCCGCCAGGAAATTCTTCATGTGAAAGATTACGATTACATTGTGTTCAATGACCGTTTGGAGGATGCTGTGAGCGACATTTTGGCAATCCTCCGCGCGGAAAAATTGAAATACAGCAGAAATACAGATTCCGCAGAAAGGGTGTTAAACAATGCTGAAACCGTCTGACAACAAGGTTCGTACCCCTCACAGGAGCTATTATTCTCTGGTGATCGCCGTGGCCAAAAGAGCCCGTCAGATTGCTGAGAAGGCCGAGGAGGACGGCGAAATCCTCACCGAAAAGCCGGTAGATTTGGCCGTGCACGATTTTGTAGACAACAAATTTAAGATCATCGAGCCGGATTCCTTTGAGGATGAATGAGCTTTCTTTTGCCCAAATAGCGGTGGAGAATACTGTTTATCGGTTTGACCGGCTGTTCACCTATGCCATTCCCCAGCATCTCAGAGATCGGGTCGTGCCCGGTATTCGGGTGACAGTGCCTTTCGGCGCAGGAAACCGGGAACGGGTAGGGGTTGTCTTTTCTCTCACCGAAACTGCCGACCAGCAGGTAAAAGAGATTTTGTCCGTGCCCGACAAGGAGCCTGTGCTGTCCGGTGAAATGCTGGACCTGGCTCTCTGGATGAAGGAGCGGTACTACTGCACGCTGTTTGAAGTGGTCAAGCTGATGATTCCGGCTGGGCTGCAATTCCGCATGAAGAACAGTTATGTGCTCTCTCCTGATTTCAAGGATTTTGACCGGGAGGAGTACACACCTGTTCAGTGGCAGCTCATTATGCTGCTGCGGGAAAGTGGAAAATCCGTCCCGCTGGAAACCATCTCCGCTAAGTTGGGCATCACAGAGGAAGCTCCCGATTTTTCCGCTCTCCTGAAACAGGGCGTCATTTGCAAGGTCAATATTGCGGCAAGTAAAATTAAGGATGCCGTTTCCAAAATGCTGCGGCCGCTTCCTGATTTTACCGGGAAGCTTACCCCTCGGCAGAAAGACGCTTATCAGACGCTTTTGGACGTGGGTGAGGCTTCGGAAAAGGAACTTTGCTATTTTACCGGCGTTTCTTCCTCTGTTATCAAGACATTGACGGAAAAAGGCGCGGTGGAAAGCTTTGAATACGAAGTGTACCGCCGCCCTGCCTCCATAGGGGGCCAGGGAGAACTGCCGGAGGAATTTCAGTTGTCCTCTGAGCAGCAGCCTGTTTTTGAAAATTTACTAAAAGAATATCACGATAAAAACGCCACTCGCTGCGCCTTGCTTTACGGCGTGACCGGCAGCGGCAAGACTTCTGTCTTTATCAAGCTGATCCAGACCGTCCTGCAAGAGGGAAAAGGCGTCATCGTCATGGTGCCGGAAATTTCCCTGACGGGACAGGCTATCAGCCGATTCCAGCGGATTTTCGGGGATAGCGTAGCCGTCTTTCACAGCGGGCTTTCGTTGGGTGAACGCATGGACGAGTGGAAACGGGTCAAGCGCGGGGAAGCGCCCATCGTGGTGGGGACCCGCTCCGCCGTGTTCGCGCCGGTGCAGAATTTGGGGCTCATCGTCATCGACGAGGAGCAGGAGCACACCTATCAATCTGAATCCAGCCCCAGATACGATGCCAGAGAAGTGGCCCGTTACCGCTGTTTTCAAAGCGAAGTGTTTTGTTTGCTTTCCTCCGCCACGCCTTCTGTGGAATCCTGCCGTATGGCAAAAGAGGGAAGATATGGCTTTCATCAGCTCACCGCCCGTTTCGGCAAGGCACAGATGCCGGAGGTCGAGTTGGTGGATATGAATTATGACAGTCTCCCCGGAGACGCTTATGCCATCGGAAATCGGCTCGCAGAGGCGCTTACCGAAAATTTTCAGGAGGGCAAGCAGTCTATCGTTCTGTTGAACCGCCGGGGGTATCACACTTTTGCTTCTTGTACCTCCTGCCACGAGGTGGTAAGCTGCCCGAATTGCAGTATATCTTTAACGTATCACAGTGCCAATCATCGGCTTGTTTGTCACTATTGCGGGTATTCCGTGCCCTATTCTGTCCGGTGTCCCTCCTGCGGGGAGGATACGGTCAGTTTTCGCGGACTGGGCACGCAGCGGGCCGAAGAGCAGTTGCAGGAATTGCTGCCGGATGCTCGCATTCTGCGGATCGACACCGATTCTGTTGCGGCCCGTTTTTCTCTGGAAAAGAAGTTGGAACAGTTTGCCAGAGGGGAATATGATGTAATGGTCGGCACGCAGATGGTGGCGAAAGGGCTGGATTTTGAGAATGTCACGCTGGTTGGCGTACTGTCGGCAGATCAATCCCTATACAGCGATGATTTTCGCAGCAATGAGCGGACCTTTGACCTGCTCACCCAAGTGGTGGGACGGGCAGGCCGGGGGAAATACCCCGGCAGGGCGATCATTCAGACCTTTTCCCCGGAAAATCCGGTGCTGCATTTTGCCGTTAATCAAGACTATTTCGGCTTCTACGAGCAGGAGATCGCCTTTCGTCAGGCTCTTTTGTACCCGCCCTTTGCGGACCTTTTGATCGTGGGCTTTGTGGGCGTGCAGGAGCGGAGTGTAAAGGCAGGAGCGGAAATGTTCCTCCAGATGCTCAGCGAGCTTGCAGGAAGAGAGTATGCGGAGCTTCCCTTGCGGGTGCTGCGGCCTTCTCCGGCGGCAGTGGCGAAAGTTGGGGGCAAATACCGATACAAGCTCATTGTCAAATGCCGCAACAATCGGCGTTTTCGAGAGATGGCTGGCCGGCTGCTCATTTCTTTCGGAGAGCTGAAAGAGTTTCAGCAGGTGACAGCGTATGCCGATACAAATCCATATCATATCTTATGATTTCTGCCTGTTTGGCAGAGAATAACGCAGAGAGGAGTGTGCTGTTATGGCCATTCGCAATATTGTACAGTTCGGAGACAGCGTGTTGGAAAAGGAATGCCGAAAAGTGGAAAAATTTGATTCCAGACTGCACGAGCTTCTGGACGATATGAAGGAGACACTGGCAGACGCCAACGGTGCGGGACTTGCCGCCCCGCAGGTAGGCGTTTTGCGGTCTGTGTGCGTCATCGATGTGGGGGAAGGTCCCATCGAGCTTATCAATCCCGAAATCACTAAGACCTCCGGCGAGCAGACGGGTACGGAGGGCTGCCTTTCTTATCCCGACCACTGGGGCATTGTGACACGGCCCATGAAGGTCACAGTCAAGGCACAGGATCGAAACGGCAAGTGGTTTCAGTTGACGGGGGAGGAACTTTGCGCCCGGGCTCTTTGTCATGAGATCGACCATCTCCACGGCGTTTTGTTCCGTTCTCATGCCGAGCGCATGATGACCACCGAGGAGCTGCAGGCAGAACGTGCTGCCGAAAAGGAGGAATAAGGCTGTGCGGGTGATCTTTATGGGAACGCCGGACTTTGCCGTTCCCTCTCTCGAAAAGCTCTTAGAGCGGCAGGACGATGTTTGCGCCGTGTTCACCCAGCCGGATAAGCCGGCGGGGAGAGGGCATAAGCTGCAAGCCCCGCCTGTCAAGGAACTTGCACAGCGGCACGGCATTCCCGTGTATCAGCCCGATTCTCTGCGTTCCGAAGAGATCCAGTCGGAAATCAAGGCGCTTGCACCCGAGGTCATCGTGGTGGCGGCTTACGGAAAACTGCTGCCGAAGGCTGTTTTGGACATTCCGAAATTCGGCTGTATCAATGTTCACGGCTCGTTGCTGCCCAAGTATCGCGGGGCGGCGCCGATTCAATGGGCAGTGATACACGGCGAACCTGTGGTGGGTGTCACCACCATGTACATGGGCGAGGGGATGGACACCGGCGATATGCTCTTAAAGGCGGAAACGCCCTTGGGACAGGAAGAAACGGCGGGGGAACTGTTCGACCGCCTGAAACTTCTTGGCGCTGATCTGTTGGGAAAGACATTGGAGAAATTGGAACAGGGAACTTTGCAGAGAGTTCCTCAGGAGGAATCCGAGGCCACGAAAGCTCCCATGCTGACAAAAGAGTTATCTCACGTGGATTGGACACGCCCCGCCCAGGAAATTCACGATCTGATCCGCGGATTGAATCCGTGGCCCTGCGCTGCGGCAATATTGGACGGAAAACGTCTGAAGCTCTTGGCTTCCCGTGTCAGAGAAGAAGCGGGCGCCCCGGGGACATTGGCCTCAACTCCTGAAGGGTTGCTGGTCTTTTGCGGAATGGGGTCTCTGCTGCTGACGGAAATTCAGGGCGAAAACGGCAAGCGAATGAACGGCAAGGATTATCTTCTAGGACATCCCCTGAGAGAAAATGCCCATTTTGAATCTAAAATATAAGGAAATAGTATGAAACAAACGGCTCGAGGTGTGGCGCTGGACGCGCTGCTCTCCATGGAAAACAACGAGGGGTATTCCAACCTTGTCATAGATCAGGCACTGCGCTCTGCCGGTTTGGACAGACGGGACGCTGCCTTGGCTTCCACTATCTTCTACGGCGTTCTGGAGCGCAAGCTGACACTGGACTATTACTTGAAAAGCTGTCTGAAGGACCCGAAAAAGAAACTGGACAAGGTGGCGCGGATGGCGCTGCGGTGCGGTGCCTATCAAATTTGCTATCTGGATCGCATTCCCGACTCCGCCGCCGTCAATGAGACTGTCAATGTCGTAAAAGCCCGGGGGAAGGCCAGCCTTTCCGGATTTGTCAACGGGGTGCTGAGGAATCTCATACGGAACAAGGAGAATTTACAACTGCCGGACGGAGAAGACGTTCGCGCCCTGAGTCTGTGGTATTCCGTGCCTCAGGAGCTGATCCAGCTTTGGCAGCGCTCCTATGGAAATGAAATCACCAAAAGCATATTGGTCTCTTTTGAAGAAAAATCTGAGCTCTTTCTCCGGGTCAACACCCAAAAGACCACTCCGGAGGAATTGAAAGCCTCTTTAGCAGAGCAAAATGCTGAACTGGAAACGATGCCCTTTCCGTCGGGGAGTGCCATATTGCGTGAGCAGGGCTCTCCGGCTTCACTGCCTCAATTTGCAGAGGGGCTGTTTCATGTGCAGGATCTCTCCGCTCAGCTTGTCTGCGAGATACTGGATCCCCGACCGGGGGAAATGATTTGCGATTGCTGTGCGGCGCCGGGCGGCAAGTCTTTTACCTTGGCAGAAAAAATGAACGGGACAGGTTCCGTGGTAGCTTTTGATCTGCATCCAAATCGGGTCAAGTTGATCGAAGACGGCGCAAAACGGCTGGGGCTTACCAATATCACCGCCAGAACAGCGGATATGACGAAACCGATAAATGACGCTCCCCGAGCTGATAAAGTCCTTTGCGACGTGCCCTGTTCCGGGTTTGGCGTGATCCGCAGAAAGCCGGAGATTCGGTACAAGAGCCTTGCTTCGGTTAAAGAGCTGCCCCAGTTGCAATACGATATTTTGCGGAATGCCGCCGATCTCTTGAAGCCGGGCGGAATGCTGGTCTATTCCACCTGTACGCTGAATCCCGCCGAAAACGGAGAAGTAGCACGGCGGTTTTTAGAAGAAAATCCGGGCTTTGCGCCCATGAATATAGAGTTGCCGGGCATCCGGCGGGTGATCTCCGAACCGGATCATCACTTTACTATGATGCCCTTTTCCGGCGCTTCCGATGGATTCTTTGCGGCGGCGTTTGTCAAGACGGAATGATTGATAGGGAGAAAGATTTTTGAAAAAGACAGATATCAAATCCCTGACCCTGCAAGAATTGACAGAAGCCTTTCTGCAGGACGGGCAGCCACGATACCGGGCTGCACAGGTATACCGCTGGCTCCACCGGGGCGCGACGGAGTTTTCTCAGATGTCCGACCTCTCAAAAGAGCTTCGGGAGCAGCTTTCTCAGAAATACGAAATCGCCTGGGCGGAAATTGAGGTAAAGCGGGTCTCCAAGGACGGCACGATCAAGTATCTGTTTCGTTTTTCCGATGGAGAATACGTGGAATCCGTGCTGATGAAATACCATCACGGATATTCTATTTGCATTTCTACCCAAGTTGGGTGTAAAATGGGATGTACCTTCTGCGCCACAGGGCAAAGCGGATTTCGGAGAAACCTGACAGCTTCGGAGATTTTGTCTCAGGTGCAGGCCGCTTCTCTCGATGAGGACGTCAGAATTTCCAACATTGTTCTGATGGGCATGGGGGAACCATTGGACAACTATGAAAACGTCCTGCGGTTCTTGGAGCTTGTTTCCTCCCCGGAGGGAATGAACATCGGAATGCGGCACATTTCCCTTTCCACCTGCGGGCTGGTAGATAAGATTTACGACTTGGCTGACAGAAGATTACAGTTGACTTTGTCCGTATCGCTTCACGCCCCCAACGATAAGATACGGACCAGTACGATGCCGGTCAATCGTAAATGGAATGTGGAAGATCTTTTGAGGGCCTGTAAGTATTATACGGACACCACCGGGCGTAGAATATCTTTTGAGTACGCCATGATCCATGGTGTTAACGATTCGGACAAATGTGCAGAGGAACTGGCAGGCAGATTGCGGGGCATTTTAGCCCACGTCAATCTGATCCCTGTCAACGATGTGACCGGGACGGGATATCAAAAAAGCGGTATTGACCGCCAAAGAAAATTTGTTTCCATATTGGATTCCAAAGGGATCACCGCCACGGTCAGGCGGACCTTGGGATCGGACATCGAGGCTTCCTGCGGGCAGTTGAGAGGCCAACGTAAAGGAGGGAACGGATCCTATGAAAGTTGATTACAGCACAGATGTGGGAGCAATCAGAGAATCGAATCAGGATTCCTGCGAGTGCGGCCTGTTTTCATCGGACAGCGCATGGGTCGTCGTGTGTGACGGCATGGGCGGCGCCAACGGCGGCAACGTGGCAAGTGAGGTGGCCGCGAAGAAGATCAAGGAATTCCTGATCGACGGGTTCGAGGAAAACATGAGCCGACAAAATATCAAGTCTCTGATACTGAACGCCATAAACCGTGCCAATGACGCGGTGTACTCCATGTCTTTAGAGCAGGAAGAACTGCGGGGCATGGGAACTACTGCGGTAGTTCTTGTAGCTACAAAGGGCCTGCTCCATGTGGCCCATGTAGGTGACAGCAGGGCATATTTGAAGAATGAGGAAGGTCTGTCTCAGATCACCATGGATCACTCCTTTGTGCAGGATCTTGTCAATATGGGGCAGATCACACCGGAAGAGGCCAGGGTGCACCCCCAGCGAAACATCATCACCAGAGCCTTGGGTGCCCACGAGGTCGTTCAGTGCGACTATTCCTGCTTTGATTTCTCTCCCGGCGACGTGACGCTGGCCTGCTCTGACGGCTTGTCCAATTATGTGGACGAAGAGCTTTTGCTTGAATACATCAACAAATACGAGAAAGACGAAAAAACCTTGGTGGAAAGCTTGACACAGTATGCCGTGGAAAGCGGCGGTTCTGACAACATCACCGTGGCCGTCATAAAAAATGGTTGATTTTCAGGAGAAAGGAAGGTTAGGTGACTGAATATGGAAGATAGATTCATCGGAAAGCGCCTGGACGGCAGATACGAAATACATGACCTGATCGGAGTGGGCGGTATGGCCTACGTGTACCGGGCCTACGACAGGGTAGAGGACCGCTGGGTCGCCATCAAAATACTGAAAGAGGAATTTTCCAACAACAGCGAATTTTTGCGCCGTTTCCGCAACGAATCCCGGGCCATTGCCATGCTGTCCCATCCAAACACCGTCAAAGTGTATGATGTGAGCTTTGGGGATCAGATCCAGTATATCGTGATGGAGTATATCGACGGGATCACGCTGAAGCAGTACATTGAACAGGAAGGAGCCATTCGCTGGAATGAGGCGGTTCACTTCACTGCCCAAATTCTGGCGGCGTTAGAGCTTGCCCACAGCAAGGGCATCATCCACCGGGATATTAAGCCCCAGAACATCATGCTGCTCCAAAACGGCACCATCAAGGTGGCGGATTTCGGCATTGCCAGATTCCTGCAAAGCGAAACCACCACCATGACCGACAAAGCCATTGGCTCTGTTCATTACATTGCGCCGGAGCAGGCAAGGGGAGACTACATCACTGACAAGGCGGATATCTATTCCGTTGGCGTCATGCTATATGAAATGCTCACCGGAAGGCTGCCCTTTGAAGCTGACAACGCTGTGTCTGTGGCACTGATGCAGCTTCAGGCCAAGCCCGTCATGCCCAGAGAGCTGAATCCCGCCATCCCCGTTGGACTGGAGCAGATCACCATGAAGGCCATGGAGAAGAGTCCCATGGACAGATTCCAGTCTGCCGGTGAGATGCTGGACGATTTGGAGGCGTTCCGCAGGAATCCCAATATGGTGTTCCGTTATGATTTACAGACCAATGTTGTGCCCTATGATTCCTCCCGCAGGATAGATTCTTATGACAATTCTTCTCGGTTCACACCCACCTATGAGGACGACTATGAGTATGAGGAGGAACTGGTCCGTTCCCGCAGGAGTGCAAAGGGTGCTATGGTCGTCAAGGGCATCATCGCCGCAGTGGTTATTGTGGCCATTATTTTCGGCGGATTCTACCTTATGCAGAACTGGGAAAATCTTTTGGCAGGTGAGGAGGACGTGCAGGTAGAGATGCCGCAATTTGAGGGGCAGCTCTACTCGGATATCATTGAGAATTCCGAATATACCGAAAACTTCACATTCAAGATCTTGGAGGGCAACGATCCGGATAAGCAGCCGGGCGAGATTTTGAAGCAGTCCCCCAAGTCCGGCATTATGGTGAAAAAGGGCCGTGAGGTGGAGCTGACTGTTAACGGCGAAGTTAAGAAGTTCCCGGTCCCGGACGTGCTCAACTACTCCCAGGCGGACGCCATTGCAGTGTTGAAACAGTACAATCTTGCCTATAAATCCGAAAACGTGCCTGACGATGAGATCGAGCTGGGCAAGGTGGTCTCCACTGACCCGCCCATCGGTACAGAGGTCACAGAGGGCACGGTCATCACGCTGCGGATCAGTAAAGGACCTGCCAAGAAGAAGGTGAAAGTGCCGGACGATCTGAACGGTAAGTTGTTGTACGATGTCACTTCCATACTGGAGGATCGCGGCTTTACCATAGGTTCTATTACCAGAGATGACAACAGCACGGAACGTGCCGATGTGGTCATCAGCACCAGTCCTGCCTCCGGCAGTGAGGTTTCCGAGGGGACGGTCGTAGATATTGTTGTCAGTTCCGGAAAGAACTCTCCCAAGGATCTGAGCTATTCTGTGGGCCTGCCCAGCGGGGTTGACAGGAACATTGTCCTGCAGGTCTACCGGAACGGTACATGGGTGCAGAGCGACACCGTGAACCCGGCATATTCCGGCACGTATTCGTTGACTTTTACCGGTACCTCCGGCACGGATACCGTGGTGATTGAGCTGGATGAGCAGAGATATATGCAGTTGGAGTTTAACTATGATTCTCAAACTGTCAATGTCATTTCCGTGTCAGAATACGTCCCGCCCTATGAACCGGGCGAAGACCCGGATGTAGACGTTGACGGGTCCCTTGACGTGAATCCTTAACTGCATGATGGAACTTTACGGATTTGTTCGGAAAGGCGTGGGAGGCTTCTATTACGTGGAGGCCGACGGCACGCTGTATACCTGCAAGGCCAGAGGGAAATTCCGAAAGGAAAGGATTTCTCCCTATGCCGGCGACCGGGTGCGCATTACAGCAGAGTCCGACGGGCTGGGAACCTTGGAGGAAATTCTTCCCCGGAAGAATTTCCTAGTACGCCCGCCTGTGGCGAATTTAGATACCCTCTTTGTGGTCACGTCAGTCTGTGATCCTGTTCCGGTGCCGCTGATGATCGACAAGACCATTGCTGCGGCGGAGGTCAGAGGGATCGAACCCGTTCTGATTTTGACAAAAACCGATTTGCAGGACAGCGCCCCTTGGGAAGAAATTTACAGAAAGGCAGGAATCCCCTGCCTTTCTGTTTCCTCGGAAACGGGAGAGGGCGTGGAAGCAGTGCGGGAATTGCTGCAGGGAAAGATTTCCGCCTTTACCGGGAATTCCGGGGTTGGGAAATCCAGTCTGCTCAATGCGCTGTTTCCGGAATTTGCCCTGCGGACGGGGGAAATCAGCCAGAAGTTGGGCAGAGGAAAGCACACTACCCGTGAGGTGGAATTGTATCCCGTAGGGGGGGCTGGCTATGTGGCGGACACGCCGGGCTTTTCCACCTTTGATATGGAACGGTATCAGATCACTGACAAAAAGCTGCTTGTTTCCGGCTTTCGGGAATTTGCTCCCTATCTGGAGGATTGCCGGTTCGTTTCCTGCTCCCACACCTGCGAGTTGGGTTGCGCCGTGCTGCAGGCAGTGAAGGAGGGGAAAATTTCCCGTTCCCGTTTCGACAGCTATGTGAGTATGTATCAAGAGATAAAGGATGTCAAAGAATGGCAGCAGAAAAGCAGGAATGTATGATCATCGGGGCGTCCCCCATCAAAAGCGGACGGATTTTTCAGGAATTTGATCCGAAACGATATTTTGTCATCTGTGCCGACGCTGGCTATGAAACGGCACAGCGCTATCACATCGTCCCGGATATGATCGTGGGAGATTTCGATTCTGCTGCTCATCCGCCGAAGGAGACAGAAAAGTGTATCGTTTTGCCGGTGGAAAAGGACGTTACCGACACCATGTATGCTGTTCTCAAAGGCTTTGCTGAGGGCTTTCAAAGTTTCGTGTTGGTGGGTTGCCTTGGCGGTGAGCGGTTCGACCATTCTCTGGCAAATCTGGAAGTGCTGCAATATATCCAGAATCATGGGGGAAGGGGACTGTTGGCAGAGGAGCGCACAAAGGTATTTCTGCTTCGCGACGAGAGACTGCGCTTGACGGACTGTGTCGGCGCTACCGTATCTGTTTTTCCCTACAATGGAAAGACCTGCAATGTTTCCTATTCCGGCCTACAATACCCTCTGGACCACGATACTCTGACCTGCGGCGGACTTTTGATGGGTGTCAGCAACAGCGTGACGGAGGAGACGGCAGAGATCAGGGTGCACAGCGGCACGGCGCTTACAGTCGTCTATCGGGCGTAACACTTTTTTTGCTTCCGTATATACTGTACTGAACGGCAAAATCGGCAGTCAGCCAGCGGAGATGGTATTATGTCCAGACCAAATTGCAAACCGGGCGGGAATTGTTCCTGCTTGCAGAATCACCAAAGCCGGTGTATGTGCATTATATCCTTTGGTCTGGGGATGTCCCTCTCATGCTTTTGTCCCGTGGGACTGACACTGTTCCTTGCCGCCGTGATCATGGTGGCCATGGGGATTTCGCTGCTGCGCCATTAACGGAGGGTATGGTATGAAAGTTGTTGTGGTCGAGAAACGCACAGGCTTTTGGGGATTCTTTTTGAGAAAGCTTTACGGTGTGAAAAAGGTCGCGGAATGACGCGAATATACTTAGTATCAGCGGGCGGCTTTGCCGGACTTTTCCGGTAAGGCCGCCTGTTCCTTTTTTCGTTTTTCGGAACTTTCGCATAAATTTTTTGACCTTGCATACATATTGGGTAGAAAAGTTAAGGAAGCGGGATTCGACCCCGTTGCCTAAAGGAGAGGATCAATGTATGCAGGCAAAAATAAAAACGCAGCCCTACGAGTATTTCGACCCCATATTTGACGGCAGTTTTGAAGCGCCGATTGACACCGAATACAATCTTCCCGATTACTGCCCGGACATTCAGAAAATCTTGAAGTGTCAGGCAGTGCCGGAGGTGTCCTCTTACCTCATTTCGGAAGATACGCTGACTGTCGACGGCGTCTGTGATATCCGGGTGCTGTATCTGGATTCCAAGGGCGACAGAGTGTACAGTTGCGATTTCACGAAAGATTTTACTGCCTCCGTCAAGATTAAGGCCACAGAGGAAAAGGCGGTGGCATATATCCAGTCCGCGTTGGACCACATCACTTGCCGTGCGGTCAGCGCCAGGCGGGTGGATATGCACATTGCCATCAGTTTAAAAGCGCTTGTGGTTGTGCAGAAGCAGGAATTGATCACCTGTGATATGGGAGATGATTCCGTCGAAAAGCTTTGCAGCACCTACTCTGCCGCTCAGGCGGTCAACGCAGTGTGCCACCAGTTTACCACCGAGGACACCCTGTCTCTGAAAAACGGGAAACCTCCCATCGAAACCATTCTGAGGAAGAATGTGACTTGCCGGGTTTCCGATTACCGGCTTTCCGACGGAAAGATGGAGGTCACCGGCACGGCGGACGTTTGCTTCCTCTATCAATCCGCAGTGGACGGCACTTCCCTGGAAAAGATGAACGCCACCATCGAGTTTAGCCAGTCCATTGACTGCAGCGGCGCAGAGGAAGGCTGTATCTGCGACCTAAAGGCCGTGGTCGGGGACAGCAGTATCCAACCCAGAGAGGATGACGTGGGGGAATACACCAACGTCAATATCGTGGTCAAGATCTTCCTGGTGGCTTTCCTCTATAAGCCCTGCGAGATCGAGGTCATAGATGATGCCTATTCCGTCCGAGCGCCGCTGGAACTGCGGTACTCTCAGACATCGTTCCTGCAGATCGATCGCACCCACACGGAGGTTTTGAAAAAGAAATCCGCTCTTACCGTTTCCGAGGACGAGATCGAAAAGGTTCTGGATATCTGGTGCGAGCAGGATTCCGTGCAGACTGTCTGCGACAAGGGCAAGCTGAATTACCGGGTCAGATACACCGTCTGCATGCTGTACCAGAGCAGCGGCGGCAGGGTTCTCTACACGGAAAAGCCCTTTGACTACAATGCGGCTACGGAGTTGGGAGACTCTCAAACCAGAAAAACCGACACTTTCTCCCGCACGGAGCTTTGGGAATACCGGATTACCGACAAAAATACGGTGGAGATTTCGGTGGAAACGCCTACCAGCACATTCCTGTACAGCAGGACTTCCGTCAAATACCTGACCTCTGCCGGCGTCAATGAGGATGCTCCTGCCTTTGAGACAGAGCCGAAGCTGCTGGTGTATTATGCCTCTGCCGGTGAACGGCTGTGGGACATTGCCAAGAACCACCGGGCGCTGCTCTCGGACATTCAGGCCCAAAACGACCTGTACGATGAGGTCGTACCCACCGACCGCCCCATCATCATTTGCAACAGGTAAACTAGTGAAGTAGAGAGGGAAACGTATGGAAGGATTCAATGTATATAAGGACATTCAGGACAGAACCAACGGCGAGATCTATGTGGGCGTGGTAGGACCTGTCAGAACGGGAAAATCCACCTTTATCAAGAAATTCATGGACACAGTGGTAATCCCCAACATTCCTGACGGAGGACAGCGCGACCGGGCCATTGACGAATTGCC
Source organism: Acutalibacter sp. (assembly GCA_022511515.1). GTDB lineage: Bacteria > Bacillota > Clostridia > Oscillospirales > Acutalibacteraceae > Acutalibacter. The sequence continues at coordinate 9,082 of JAFLRP010000206.1, read as the reverse complement.
TCAGTCCTCTGCCGGCAGGACCATCATGACCACCGAACCGAAGTTTATTCCGGAGCAGGCCATTTCCGTTCAGCTTGACGGCGACGCCACTTTCAGTGTGCGGATGATCGACTGCGTGGGGTACATCGTGCCCAGCGCCATCGGCTACATAGAGGAGGACCAGCCCCGAATGGTGCGCACTCCCTGGTATGAAGAACCCATTCCCTTCAATATGGCGGCGGAGATCGGCACGAAGAAGGTAATCACAGAGCATTCCACCATCGGGCTTGTGATCACCACAGACGGCAGCATCAGCGATATCCCCAGAGAAGAATACGAGGAATCAGAGGAGCGTGTCATCGACGAGCTGAATCAGACCAACCGGCCTTATGTGGTGCTTCTGAATTGCGTGGAACCGAACACACCGGAAGCCCGGGAGCTGGCGGATCGGCTTTCACAAAAATATGAAGTTCCCGTTCTGCCCGTAAACTGTGTAGATATTACAGAACAGGATATCAAATCAGTCATTGCCAGTCTCTTGTATCAGTTCCCGGTGCGTGAGGTAGAACTGAGTATTCCGGGATGGGTCACCTCTCTGGAATCGGACCACTGGCTGTTCTCCGGATTACTGGAAACCGTGCGCAATACCTGCTGTATCAGCAAGATGCAGGAGGTCAAGGGCATGATGGAAGGAATGCGGGACTGCGAGTTTGTCAAGAACGTGAGCATCGATTCCATCGATCTGGGCAGCGGCAGAGGAAAAGCGGAGCTGCTGCTGGATCAATCCCTGTTTTATAAAATCCTCAGTGAAAAGGCAGAGTTGGAGATCAAGAGTGAATCCGAGTTGATGAGCCAGCTCATCGAAATGACTGCCATTCGCAAGCGCTTTAAGAAGCTCCAGCAGGCCTATGACGATGTGCTGGAAACCGGATATGGCATCGTAATGCCTGAGGTGGAGGAGCTGACGCTGGAAGAACCTCAGATTTTGAAGCAGAACGGCAAATACGGCATCCGGCTGAAGGCCACTGCTCCGTCTATCCACATGATGCGGACACAGATCAATACGGAGATCACGCCAATCGTAGGTTCAGAGCAGCAATCAGAGGAATTGGTACTGTACCTGCTCAAAGAATTTGAAGAAAACCCCGTAAAGATTTGGGAATCCAACATCTTCGGAAAGTCCCTGCATTCGCTGGTTAATGAGGGAATGCATAACAAGCTTTACCGCATGCCGGTGGACGCAAGAGAAAAGGTGCGGGAAACTATAGAGCGCATTATCAACGACGGCTGCAGTGGGCTCTTGTGCATTATCCTCTGATGAGAAACCCCACCGAATTTCAGGAAATCGAAAATCTGGGAGAAAACGAAGAATTCCAGGAAGAATTTTATGAGAAAGAAGATTTTTCGGAATACGATCCTTATGCTCCCAGGGAAGAAAAAAGACAGGACAGGGGCAGTATTCTTCCGCTGCTGCAAACGGCGCTGTGCGTTATGGCGCTTCTCACCTTATTGATTTTGAAAATAGCCAGACCGGAAACTTACAGCAAGGCAACGCAGTGGTACCAAAGCGAGGCAGCGCGGGAGATCGAATTGCCGAAGTTTGGAGAAAAGGAGGAGCTGTCATCGCTGCCCTCGGCGGTGTCAAGTGAAACGCCTATTGCGGCGGACATGGACAGCGACTCTCTGCAAAAGTTGTAATGCTGGAGTTTTCTATAAAGGGCTGTCGCCTGACGATCCGATTTTCCTTTTTTGCGCTGCTTGCCTTCTGCTGTTTGTTTGCGGGAGCTTCAAGCAGCGCATTTCTCCTGCTTGCCGTGCTTCTCCATGAGACTGCTCATCTGCTTGTGATGTGTTTGTTTCATGATCCGCCCCAATCTGTTTCGCTTTCTGCCTTAGGGTGCCATATGATCCTGTTTGAAGGAAAACCCATGAGTTACGGAAAAAATGTTCTTGTCTCTCTGGCAGGACCTTTTGTCAATTTGCTTTCCTTCGGTGTGATAGCACTGTTTGACCGGCAAAATCATATTTTTGCCCTTGCCAGTCTGGCGCTGGGAATTTTTCACTGTCTGCCCATAGAACCGTTGGACGGCGGTCTGGCCCTGCGGGCGTTCTTGAGCAGCTTTCTGGAAACGGAAAAAGCGGAAAAAATGACGTTCTTCATTTCGCTCGTCTTGCTTTTTCCTTTGGCTTTGCTGGGATTTTTGATTCTTCTGCGCACCCGGTACAATTTTTCTCTCTTGCTCATGAGCCTGTATCTGATGTTCTATCTGGTGCTGAAACGAGAGCTGCCGAGGCTTAGATAAGGTTGCAAAGGAAAGAAAAAGAAGGTATAATGATCAAAACAACGGTTGGTGCTTGATAAGAAAGGAACTTGTTTCATGTATCCCAAGAAGGTGGAAAAACTTTTGCCCAAAGTGCAAAAGCCTGGACGGTATGTGGGTGGGGAGTTGAACTCCACTGTCAAAGAAAAAAGCGAGGTTGAAGTTCGGTTTGCCTTTTGCTTTCCCGATACCTATGAAATCGGCATGTCTCATTTGGGCATTAAAATCCTGTATGGGGCCATCAATGAGCGGCCTTATTTCTGGTGTGAGCGGGTGTTCGCTCCTTGGGTAGACATGGAAGAAAAGATGAAGGAGGAGAACATTCCCCTTTACGCTCTGGAGAGCGGCGATCCGGTGGAAGACTTCGATTTTATCGGTTTTACACTGCAATACGAACTCAGCTATACCAATGTTTTGAATATGTTGAAGCTTGCCGGAATTCCCCTGAAAAGCGCGGATAGAAAAGAACTGTTCCACATTGTGGTGGGCGGCGGGCCCTGCGCCTGCAATCCCGAGCCATTGGCGGACTTCTTCGATTTATTCTTTCTCGGAGACGGGGAAGAAGTGGACGTTGAAGTGATGGAGCTTTACCGCCGCTGCAAAAGGGAAGGAAAATCAAAGGCTGATTTTCTGGAGCTTGCGGCGCAGGTCGAGGGAGTCTATGTACCGTCGCTGTATGACGTCGCCTATAACGGGGACGGCACGGTGCAGAGTTACACTCCGAAAAACGGCGCGCCTGCCACGGTGAAAAAGCGTGTAATCAATGACATGGATCACGCCTATTACCCCGATTCTTTCCCGGTGCCCATGATCGATGTGATTTTCAATCGCATTTCCGAAGAAGTGCTGCGAGGGTGTATCCGGGGCTGTCGGTTCTGTCAGGCAGGCTTTATTTATCGCCCCTTCCGGGAGAAATCCGTCGACACCATTGACGCCCAGTGCAGGGCGTGGTGTGATTCCACCGGCTATGACGAAATATCTCTGGCTTCCCTCAGCACTAGCGATTACAGTGAGCTGATCGAGTTATTGGACCGCCTTCATCTGTGGACTGAGAAGGAAAAAGTTAGCATTTCCCTGCCGTCTTTGCGGGTGGACGGCTTTTCTCCGGAGCTGATGGAGCGAATCAATTCCGTTCGGAAAAGCGGGCTGACCTTTGCGCCTGAAGCTGGCTCTCAGCGAATGCGGAACGTCATCAACAAGAATGTGACGGAGGAGGAACTGCTCCACACGGTGAATGTGGCGTTTACCGAAGGCTGGAACAGGATCAAGCTCTATTTCATGATAGGCTTACCCACCGAGACGCCGGACGATGTGCTGGCGATTTTGCAGTTGGGACAAAAAGTGGTAGACGCCTTTTACAGTAACCCGGACAGGCCTAAGGGGAAAGGGGTAGAGGTCTCTTTGAGCACTGCGGCCTTCGTACCGAAACCATTTACACCCTTCCAGTGGTTCGGGCAGGACACTATGGACACTCTCCATGAAAAGCAAAAGGCATTAAAGGGAAATATCCCCACCAAGCGTATGAGCGTTAGCTATCACGGAGCGCAGACCAGCTTTTTAGAGGCGGTGTTCGCCAGAGGGGACAGAAAGCTCTGTGCCGTGCTGGAAAAGGCCGCAGAGCAGAATTTCCGCTTTGACGGCTGGGACGAATGCTTTGATTTTGACAAGTGGATGAAGCTTTTTGAGGACTGTGGGATAGACCCGGCATTCTATGCCAACCGGGAGAGATCCTTTGACGAAGTGTTCCCCTGGGACCATTTGGACTACGGGATTCGCAAGGAATTTTTACAGCGGGAATGCGAGCGCGCCTATCGGGCGGAAACGACGCCGAATTGCCGGGAAAAGTGCTCCAATTGCGGGGCTTCCTGCTACAAAGGAGGGCTGTGCGTTGAAAAACGTGAGAATATGGTTTGAGAAAAAAGGCGCGGCCCGATACATTTCCCATTTGGACCTGACCCGCTGCATGAGCAGGGCGTTAAAACTGTCCGGGCTGCCGGTCTGGTACACGGAGGGATTTAATCCCCGCATCTACATGACCTACGCCATGCCCCTTTCTCTGGGAGTGCAGGGAGATAGGGAATGTATGGATATCCGTCTGTTGGAGGATCGCGATTTTTCCGAAATCGTTTCCGCTCTCAACGAAAGATTGCCTGTCGATATCCGAATCCTTTCAGCGGCAGAGCCAGTGAAGAAATTTGAGGAGATCGCCTACGCCGATTATGAGGTTCTTCTTGAAACAGAGCAAGCAGAAAAGCTAAAAAGGCTGCTCAGGGACTTGCTTTCCAAAGAACAGATTCTCGTGATGAAACACGGCAAAAAGGGAGACAAGGAAATCGATATCAAGCCCTATTTTGCCGGCGCCGATATCCGAAAAATTGACGATACCTGCCTCTGTATTTCTTTCCGGCTGCCCTGCAGCGTATCCGGCTCTGTCAATCCGTCACTGCTTTTGGATGCGCTGCAAAGGGAAGAAGGGGAGGAACCAAACGCCAAAATTGTCCGAAAACGGCTATTGACCGGAGATTTTTCGGAAATTCAATAAAATGTCCGGTAAATCCTGAAAAAAACCTTGCATTTTCCGAATTGCTGTGATAAACTATATGAGCATTTGAATTCCGTGGGGTTCCTTTGCGGCTTCCCCATGGGGCTTGAAGCATAGCTCTGCTGTGTGTAGAGGCGGACAGTCCACTGCCGTGATTCGGTACGAATGTCTGAATTTTATGATTTTTGGAGGAATATCAAATGGACGCAATCAAAGTGATTTCTCAGGATTCCCTGAAAAGCGAAATTCCCCAGTTTTCTGTGGGCGACACCGTCAAGGTGGACGTGAACATTCGCGAAGGCGACAGAGAGAGAATCCAGCAGTTTGAAGGCACTGTCATCGCCCGGAAGGGCAGCGGGGTCAGCGAGACCTTTACCGTGCGCCGTGTTTCCTACGGTGTCGGCGTAGAGAGAGTTTTCCCCCTCCATTCGCCCAATATCAAGGCGGTGCAGGTGGTGCGTTACGGCCGTGTGCGCCGTGCGAAGCTCTACTATCTGCGTAACCGTGTAGGCAAGGCCGCCAAGGTCAAGGAGCAGATTCGATAAAAGTCACATAACAAAGGTCAGAAAGGGACATGTATTGTCCCTTTTTTGCTATCATTTTGCATCTTTCGGATCGCCAATTAGGAGAGTTCTTATGGACATGCAGACTGCGCCCCAAGCCACACCGGAAAAGCAGAAAAAGAAAAAGTCGGGTCGTGAAATCGTGCTGGAATGGACGGAGGAACTGGTCATCGCCGTGGTCATTGTTGCCGTGGCGTTCACCTTTTTCTTTCGCATCATCACCGTTACCGGTACCTCCATGGTCCCCAATTACAACGACGGAGACCGTGTTCTCGTGACCGGGCTGTCCTTCGGTTTGGAGCAGGGGGACGTAGTGGTGATTGCCAACGTGCTGGACGAACCCATTATTAAGCGCGTCATCGCGTTGGAAGGACAAACGGTGGATTTCGATTACGAGCAGAAATGCGTTTTGGTGGACGGGGTACAGGTTGACGAGACGAAATTTGGGCTGAAAAACGGCATTACGGATCTACCGTTTTCTTCCTTTGAACTCTTGGAGTTTCCTCAGACAGTGCCGGAGGGCTGTATCTTTGTGCTGGGGGATAACCGTTCGGTGTCCGAGGACAGCCGATATCAGATCGTCGGTATGATAGATAAGCGAAACATATTGGGAAAGGCGCTGTGTCATCTTTTTCCCTTCGATGACAGCACTGCCGAATGAACGTAGAGGAGGGCGGTTTTTTCATGAACGAAACAGAACAGCAAATTTCCATGGAAGAAGTGATTGACGCCGCTAAGCGGGAGCAGCAAGAGTCGGTCGGGACAGATCAGGAGGAACAGGAAGGGCAGGATGAGGAAGAAGAGGAAGAACCGGAGTCTTCGCCCGGTGAAAAATTTTGTCGTTCTGTGTTGGAATGGACGGAAACGATCGTGATGGCGATCATTATCGTGGCCACCTTCTTCACTTTTTTTGTGCGTATTATCACGGTGACCGGCAAGTCCATGGTTCCCACCTATCACCATGGCGACAAGGTCCTTGTGACGGATCTTGCCGGTGCGGCAGAGCAGGGCGATGTGGTCATCATTGTCAACGCGCTGGATGAGCCTATTATCAAGCGCGTTGTAGCTGTGGCAGGGCAAACTGTAGATTTTGATCCCCTTCTGGGTGAAGTGGTCATCGATGGGACTCCGCTTTTAGGCGAGACCTTCCACATTGACAACGGGATCACCATGCTGCCCCAGTTTCCCGATGTGATGCAGTTTCCTCAGACCGTACCGGAGGGCTGTGTTTTTGTGCTAGGGGACAATCGCGGCAATTCTACCGACAGTCGGTTTTCCTCAGTCGGTATGGTGGACTGCCGAAATATTTTGGGCAAGGTTGTCTTTAACCTGTATCCCTTTTCCCAACTTGGAGTTGTAGAATGAAACAAGTATCGAATAAAAAGACGAGAGCACCGATAAATGAGCGTAACTCTGAACAGCTCAGCATTCAGTGGTTTCCGGGACACATGGCGAGAACCCGCCGCAGGATCACGGAAGACTTGAAGCTTGTGGACGTGGTGGCAGAAATTCTGGATGCCCGGATTCCCCAAAGCAGTTCCAATCCTGTTTTGCGGGACATTATTCAGTCGAAGCCCAGAATTGTACTCCTCAATAAAAGTGATATGGCCGATCCTGTAAAAACCTCCCTTTGGGTGTCTGCTTATGCCGAAAAAGGCCTGAAAGCGATTCCTCTGGATTGCAAAACCGGAAAAGGAATTCCGGCTTTTTATGCCGGTATTCGGGAAGTTTTACAGGAGCGTATTGCCGCTTGGGAGCGAAAAGGCATGGTAGGCCGGCCTATCCGCATCATGGTGGTGGGTATCCCTAACGTGGGAAAATCCTCCCTGATCAACCGGCTTGTAAAGGTTCGGGGAAAGGCTGAAGTGCAGGATAAGCCCGGCGTTACCCGGCAGAACCATTGGTTTACCGTGGGAAAAGGCTTTGAACTGCTGGACACTCCCGGCGTATTGTGGCCGAAATTTGAAGATCCTGCGGTTGGGGAACATTTGGCGTTTACCGGGGCTGTCAAGGACGAAATCCTTGACAGGGAAGGGCTTGCCTGCCGGCTGCTCACATTTCTGATGCAGTTGTATCCTGAGGCTGTCAATACCCGCTATAAACTGTCGATCCGTCCTGAAGACGGACTGCAGGGATATGAAATTTTGGAAAGCATCGGCAGAAAGCGCGGCATGCTGATTTCCGGCGGCGAGGTAGATACAGAGCGCGCTGCCAATACGGTGTTGGACGAGTATCGTGGCGGACTTTTGGGCCGGATCACTTTGGAAATGCCTGAGGAGAGATGAAAGTGGATTGGTTTGCACAGGAACGCAAGGCCGCAGCGAGCGGATATCCGCTGGTTTGTGGGATCGACGAAGCCGGGCGGGGACCGCTGGCAGGTCCCGTTTACGCCGCAGCGGTGATTTTGCCCATGGATTGTGAGATCGAAGGCTTAAACGATTCCAAAAAGGTTTCGGAAAAGAAAAGAGAACAGCTTTTCGACGTGATTTTGGAGAAAGCAATCGCATATGGGATCGGTTCTGCCAGCGCGGAGGAGATTGATGAGATCAATATCCTCCAGGCTACCTTTTTGGCCATGGAGCGCGCTGTTGCCGCTCTGCAGCAGCCGGCAGACTGGGCTTTGGTGGATGGCAACAGAATGCCGCCCTTGCCCATCCCGGGGGAGACGGTGGTAAAAGGTGACGCTCAGTGCGCCAGTATTGCGGCGGCTTCCATTTTGGCAAAAGTCAGTAGGGACAGGGTGCTGCGGGAATTGGATCAGCAATACCCGCAATACGGCTTTGCGAAGCACAAAGGGTACGGCACAAAGGCCCATTACGAGGCTATCAAACAGTTCGGCCTGCTGCCGGAACATCGAAAGACTTTTCTGAAAAATCTTTTGGAAAAGTGAGGGATTTCCTATGAATTTCGGAACGGGCCAAGCAGGGGAGAAGCACATCGCAAAGCTCCTGAAACGCCGGGGCTTTCGTATTTTGGAGATGAATTTCCACAGTCGGTTCGGGGAGATCGACATCATTGCAGAGGATCGGCAGTATATTGTTTTTGTAGAGGTCAAGACCCGGGAAAAGGGCAGTCTTGTCCAGCCCTTTGAAGCGATCACTCCCCAAAAGCAGCGTAGATTGCTATTGACGGCGGAAACCTACCTTGCTGTTCATCCGATCACCCTCCAGCCCCGGTTTGACGCAGCGGCTGTCTATACGGAACAGGGGAGGATCGTGGGGGAAGAATATTTGGAAAATGTCTTCGGCATTTCCTGACGGGGTATGGAACATTTGCATCAACATAGAAAGGCGGGCTATTCTTGCGTTATTTTGATCTGCATTGCGACACCATGACAGAATGCTCTCTCAGAAACATTCCCCTGCGGCAGAATGAACTGCATGTCAATCTGGAAAAAGCCAAATCGCTGGATACTTTTGTTCAGTGTTATGCGGTCTGGATTCCCGATGATCTCCGAGGAGAGGAAGCTTTTGAGCGATTTTGTCAGGTGGCAAAGACCTTTCGGGAAGAAATCGGCAAGAACAGCGATTTACTCATGCAATGCGGAAAGCCCGGAGATTTGCAGGGTGCCGAGGAGAAGCGCCTGCACGGTGCGGTACTGACAGTGGAAAACGGTGCTGCCTTGGGAGGAAAGCTGGAAAACATCGCCGCCTGGAAAGAATTGGGTGTAAAAATGT
>JAFLRP010000205.1 GCA_022511515.1 Acutalibacter sp. | reverse complement strand
GTTTTCAGGAATGCTTTTTTCCAATGAAAAAACATCAAGATAGCTTAATGACATATTCGGCCCATTTTATGATGGAAGCATTGCTTTTCAAAGTGACTGCATCATGAAAAAACGCATATCCTTCTGCATCTTCTTTTTTTAGATACTGTATTGCCTTTTTACTTCCAAAATAAAAGATATCCCTCAATATGTAGTAATCCGCCAGGCTCTCTGCTAGAAATGAAACAGCTCGCATATTGCCTTCATCGTCATTTTTTGTGATACGCGCAACAGTCTTTTGAATCCAGGAAATCAGGAAGTCCTTTTCCTCTTTCGGCGTATCTGCATGTTTCTCCACATACTCGTGAACACGGCGCTTCAAGTCTGCTCCGATTCCGTTGTCCAACACAATGTTGCTATTGTATGCAGTCAGAAATGTATTGATATCTTCGCTTTGCAACTCATCCTCTGTAAAAATGAAACAATCCAATTGTATGCCGTCAATAACAGCATCATCATGATTTTTATCTTTCTTTGAGACGATAAGCATACAGTCAAAATCGCTGGTCTCATCATTTGTTCCATCTGCATAAGATCCGTACAGCAAAATGGAATTTGGATGATAGGTCTTTTTCAAGTATTCAAGGATTCGTTCCATATCTATTTTTGGCTCCTCCAAAATCGAACATAATTTCTTTTGCACATTAAGTGGCAGCTTCATAGGCTTCCCGTATATTTTTTGCGCCGATCACTTCGATTCCCTGTGTATTGCTCAAATTCTTCAAATTGTGATACGGCAGGATACAGCGGGTAAAGCCTAAGCGAGCAGCCTCAGCGATTCGCAGTTCGGCACGATTGACGCTGCGCAGCTCCCCCGCCAAACCGATTTCTCCAAACACAACGGTATCTTCCCGGATGGGCTTGTCTTTCAGGCTGGAAATTAAAGCAATCGCCACAGCCAAATCTACCGAGGGCTCCTCTAATCGCAGACCGCCCACTACGTTCAGGTAAGCGTCCAGATTGGAAAAATAGTACCCTGCCCGCTTTTCCAGGACCGCCAAAATCAGAGCCATGCGGTTGTAATCGAAGCCCGTGGACATCCGGCGAGGTGTGCCATAGCCGGATGTAGTCGCCAAACCCTGAATTTCAGCCAAAATCGGACGGGAACCCTCCATCACCGCGGTAACGCAAGTGCCGGAGACGTCCTTCGGCCTGCCGGAAAGCATGGCCTGAGAGGGGTTCTCCACCTGCTGCAGACCATTTTCTCCCATGTCGAACACGCCGATTTCATTGGTAGAACCATAGCGGTTCTTCACCGCCCGCAAAATACGGTAGGTCATTTGCCGGTCGCCTTCAAAGTACAGCACCGCATCCACGATATGTTCCAGCACCTTTGGTCCGGCAATGGCGCCGTCCTTATTCACGTGTCCTACGATGATGATAGGAATATCCATGGATTTCGCGCAACGCATCATGGTGTTGGTGCATTCCCGCACTTGGGTAACGCTGCCCGGCGAAGAAGAAAGATCCGTGTGATTCATGGTCTGAATGGAATCGATCATGACAAGGTCAGGCTTTTCTTCCCGAATCTCCTCTGTGATATATTGCACATCGGTCTGCGTCAAAATTTTGAGGTTTGGATTCTGCACGCCCAGCCTTGTTGCCCGCAACTTGATCTGTCTGGCGGACTCCTCCCCGGAAACGTACAGGATCTTCAAGGTTTGTCCCAGATATTCACAAATTTGCAAGAGCAGCGTGGATTTTCCGATGCCGGGATCGCCGCTGATCAGCACTAGTGAGCCCTTGACAATGCCGCCCCCCAGTACTCTATCCAGTTCGGACAGTCCGGTGTGGTAGCGGTGTTCGTCCTCCGTGCTGATCTCATTGATGGGGGTCGACCGCACCAATGCACCCCCACCGGAACGAATTGCGGCATTGCGGGAAGAGACAACAGGCTCTGAGACTGTCTCTGTCATGCTGTTCCACGCGCCGCATTCCGGGCACTTTCCCGTCCATTTCGGCGTTTCATATCCGCATTCCGTACATTGATATACGACTTTGCTTTTTCCTGCCATACTTTCTTCCTGCCCCGTTCCTGTAAAATGGATATACTTCCTAATACCAATACAAGATATAGTATATCATAAGTTTTCTGATTTGCCAATCAGGAATTGCTGTAGGAAGAACTGTTCTGAGAACTCTCGCGGATTTCTTGTAAATAGTCGATCAACCCGTTATAGATAGCGGTGGCCATAGCCTTTTGGTAGCCTTCTTGTGTCAGCTTTTCGGCTTCGGCGGGATTGGACAAAAATCCGCATTCCACCAGCACTGCCGGAACTTGGCAGTTATGCAGCAGATAGATACTGTTCCCTGCCGGCTTATTTTCCCGGTGATTCTCCGTCTGCAGCGAGGAAACGATACTTTGCCGGATCGCCTCTGCCAGAACGGCGCTTTCCTCTCGGTTTTCCGAATAAAACACCTGAGCGCCGTCGTATTTGCTCTGTGAAAAATGATTTTGGTGGATGCTCAACAGAATACAGTCCCCCGTTTCCTCCACGGTGCGCAATCTCGCCCTGGTGTCGGAGCGTTTCCGCTCGGACACGGTGGACAGGCTTTGATCCCCTACGGAGTAATCTCCAGAACGGATCATCACTACCTCGAAATTGTTTTGTTTCAGGAATTTCTCCAGCTCCAGCGCGATGGAGAGATTGATATCTTTTTCCAGTTCTCCGTTTACTCCCACAGCGCCGCCGTCTTCCCCGCCGTGCCCGGCGTCCAGAACCACCGTTCCCCTCTTTTCAAACAGATCGGCATGAAACTGCACAATGCCAAGCGCCTGAACGGTCTGCACGACAAACATGGACAAAGATGCGCAAAACAAAAGCAAGAAAACGAGCTTTTTTCCCATAGAAATTCCTCCAGAAAAGCCTCTCCTCAAGTCATATGTCCCACCTATTCCCCATATTCACATTCTTTTTCTTTGAAAATTCGGTTTTATGTGCTATACTATTGGTGTCTACACTCGATAGAAAGAGCGAAATTATGATAAAGAGAGCTTTTAAGGGATTTATTAATTATATTAAGCGGGCGGATATCATTCTTTGGCTGCTGCTAATCCTGATTTCCGTCTACAGCCTGATTTTGCTGAAAAGCGTTTCCAGGGCGACGGAATCCAACTACTTCCGCACCCAACTGTTGGCGATCGGTTTGGGCATTTCCGGGGCGATTGCCATCTCTCTTATCGACTACACAGGCATTGCCGACTTCTGGTATCTGATCGCCGGTTTTTCCATTTTCCTGATGGTATACACTATGTTTTTCGGCGAAGAAGTCACCGGCGGCGGCGGCGTAGCGGCTAGGGCGTGGATCGAGATCGGCGGGCGGACCTTCCAATCCTCTGAGCTGGTGAAGATCGCCTTTATCCTCACCTTCGCAAAGCACCTCGACGCCCTGCAGAAACGCGGAGCAGTGAACAGTCCTCTGCAGATCTTTCTTTTGGCGCTGCATGCCCTTGTTCCGCTGTTGCTCTGTGAATTGCAGGGCGACACGGGAGCCGCCGTAGTATTTTTCTTCATTTTCTTGACCATGAGTCTTTCCGCCAATATTAAATTGCGATATTTTGCCGTGCTTGGCGTACTGGTGGTCGGCGCTATCCCGCTGTTGTGGCGCTTTTTTCTGCGGGATTACCAAAAACAGCGTTTTATTGCCGTGTACAATCTGGAAGATCCCTCGGTGCAGCTCAATGACGGATACCAGCAGTATCAAGGGCGCATTTCCATCGGCAGCGGCGGAATGAAAGGTCAGGGACTGTTTCAGGGCAGCCGTGTCTCCAACAACAGCGTCCCCTTCCAGCACAGCGACTATATCTTTTCCGTGGCCGGCGAGGAGCTGGGCTTCTGGGGCTGTGTGCTCATCATTGGACTGCTGCTCCTGTTTATGCTGAAAGTCCTCCACGTGGCCCATTCCTCCCGGGATGAGATGGGAAAATATATCTGCTTCGGCTTTTTCGGCATGATCGCGCTGCAGACCGTCTCCAATATCGGCATGTGTCTCGCCATTCTCCCTGCCATGGGCGTGACCCTTCCCTTCTTCAGCGCCGGCGGATCGTCTGCCGCCTGTCTGTATTTAGGCTTCGGCCTGGTTCAAGGCGTGTATATGCGCAGAAAGGAAACGGACGGATTTAGGTTGAAACGAAGTTCACCTTTGCGGTTCTCGTACAAAGAGGTTAAAAAGATGTAATCTTTCCGGAAAGAGACAGACGAATTTAGGTTGAAACGCAATTCACCATTAAGGCTTTCGTATAAAGAAGTGAAGAAAATTTGAGACTGGAAGCAAATCGGCCCCTGCCTTTTGGCAGGGGCTTTCCTTCCATTTTCAGTTACTCAGCACCCAAGAAGTTCTGAATGGCCACTATGGCATCTGTCAAGCACTTTCTATCTTGAATCGATATACCCAACTCTTCATCTGTATATTTCGTTAAAAGTCTATACCTGAAATAGCTGTTGGCCAGAATAATTAGTTTATTCATCTCACATTCACTCTTGTCCTTTTTTGAGATATCGCCTGTCCTCGCATAGTTGGAACCGTAACAGGTTGGGCAAATTGGGAGCAGAATGCAGTCGTCGCACATATGATCTCGCAGGATATCATCATTTTCAAAATCGATTTTGCCACTTTGTGACGCCTTTTCACTGCCAACGGAAAGGGGCATAAAGAATTGACAAGGATAATATTCTCCGGTAATGGAATACACCCTCATATTCGTTCCTGCACCGCACCATTTATGGAAATTTGGGCGCTTTTCTACAAAGCCCTCAATTCGCCGATCCAGCATGGAACACGGGGAAATAGTTGGGTGTTCCACATAATACTCAATCAGCTTCATCAACTGATGAGAAAGTGTTTTCTGGCTATTCTCATCACTCCAATCCAGTCCATAGGCTAAATTGCAGGTAACCTTAAACCCCTTTTCATGGAGAAAGATACATCCCTCGGCCAGGTGTGGCAGAGTTTCTTTTGAAATAGTCATTTTCACAGCCTGCTCTGGCCATTCACGGAGAAAATAGCCCAGGTCAACTTGTGAAAAGGAATTGCAACGATTAATATTTTGCATGTACTCGTTTCCGTCAATACTTAAACCCAACCAAAAGCGGTCCTTATTCTCTGTGATCCAATTTGCAATTTCTTCATGAATTAATGTTCCGTTTGTGGTTGCAAAGAAAATGTATTGCTTTGGCCATTCCTTACTCCATGTATACTGGCAAATTTCTTTTATTAACTCAAAATTCATGAACGGTTCTCCGCCAAAAAAATCAATCGTTACTTGATTTTTTCCATCGTCTACCGAAAGCTCATAGTCTATAATTCTTTTGGCGGTTTCAAAAGACATTTCATTTTTTGATTTGTGTTCCTCATAGCAATAGGTGCAATTCAAGTTGCAAGCTTCAGTGATAGTCAGCGTAACATCTTTGCGTGAAGATATTTGTTCTTTCATAGAATTTTCTCCTTTTCAACAATTATAAGAAATATGGCGCGCCATTGGAATTGTGGCACGCCATAGCAGATTTACGGATGGGTAGGGGGATTCTTTGTCGGTGCTGAGAAACACATCTGTGTGCACCAAGAGTCGCAGCTATCACGGCAGTTTTGGCAGTAATTTGCCTCAGCATATTGGGTTGAGTTTATCGTTTCAACCATTTCCGTAGTTGCAGCGAACAGGGCTAATTCTGCCTGCTCAATGATGAAATTCATTTATTCCACCTCCTCTTCAAGTTTTTTGTCAATGAATACTGCTCTATTTGTTGTTTTTGTTGTACTTTTCGATAAGGTATGATTTATTGTCTCTGAGCCAATAGATAGCTTCTTTCTCATCGGAATCATTTCCGACAATGTTGTCAACTTCATCAAGATAAATATGCGGCTTCGTTTCGTGACCGTTCACCACAAAGCTCACATGAGGCTTTTTAGCATCACGGGAATCAGTTGCCCCCTTATCCATTTTGATTACAAGGTTTCCAAAACGCTTTATTTCTTCTTTTGCCATAACACTAACCATCCTTTCATATTACTTAAGGCCTTTTTAAGAGTACTACTTAAAATTCTCACAACGTTAAAGAGGATAAACCTTTTTCAGCCGCGCATATTCGGCAATTTCCTGATATAGTTTGTATATCGGATAAATGAAGGTAATTGAACCAATCAAAACCAAAAAGAAAGTAATGAACGAACCAAAACCGCCCCCGCTGAAGAAATTAGCAAAGGAATGACTTGCCTGGCGAATCATATACGGTAAGAAGAAAAAAATCGCCAGAGGTCTTAGATCAGATGCAACCAAAGCAATAACCACCATGATCAGCCCTAAAAGCAGCGCTGTACACATTCCGGTGATTTTCTGCGTCCTCCAACTCTTAAGGTGTTCAAGAGAACAAAAGTTTTCTTTTTCTATTTTCTGTACATCAAATGCTACAAATTTATCCTCGAGTTCTTTTTCAAGTTCTTTTCCGCACTGTTTACATTGAATCATAACTTATGAACCTCCATTTTTATGAATTTCTAGAATTTTTGGGGGAATATTCAAGGAATTATCTATCACCGCCCTTCTTGATACCATTCGGGGTGCTCATTGATATTTCTGATTTCACGCTCTGCGTCTTCAACGCCGTTTTCTAACGCTCTCTGGTACCAGTATTTTGCCTTTTCTAGATCTTTTGCAAAAACGGAATTACCTTCTGCGTAATAATTGCCTACTTCATGCTGGCACCATCCCGCCATTGCGCCGTTATTTGCTTCCGCTCCTTTGTAGACGTATTCGGCCATTTTTCCTTCGAGGTCCTGCTTTTCTTCTTCTGACAGTGGCGCCTGGCGGACTCCGCCATTATCATCAAAGAGCATTTTGCCCAAATAGAAACTGTGAAGTTGATACCAAGCGTCACTCAACCCTTGATTTGCTGCTTTTGTTAGCCATTCAATTTTCTCTTGCGATCTCTCGGGAGACAAGTACTCTCCCACCGCCAATTGACCTTCGGCATTTCCAGATTCAGCTAGAGAGAACAGGGTTTCTCTATACTTCTCTTTGTGTTTTTTGCGCTCATCATCAGAAAAGCTAACCTGTATTCCCGTCGCATCGCTGCACAGGGCAGCCTGGGCCCGTAAATTTCCAGTTATTGCCAATTCACAAAGCCGCTGCTTCCAGTATTCTTGTTTTGCAGGGTGACCAGACGGCTGAAAAGAAGAATAGAACACACACATATGCTCCATCCCCTCAACTGAATCGATTGGCTGGAGGTAAGAGAAAAAGTAATCATATTCATCCTCCGTTTCACAGAAATACGGAAGATTCTGCTTCATGGATTCCATGATATAATATCCGCCACTTTCAATTTCATGACCCATATCAAGGGATTGTAACAACCAGTCAACCTTATATTTGGGCTGCTTTCCATCATACCAGATATAGTCAAACAACCCCTTGTATTGCGCATAATACGGACTATTGATTAGCGCATCTGCAGCACAACGATTTACCCCGGGAGTTGGCCCATCGATTCTCTGCGATTGTTGCTGTACCGAAGTAGTACTTTCGTTAGGTGTTGGAATTGAATCATTCTGCTTTGATTTGCTTTTTGAACGGTAAAACCAAATGATTGCAAATATAATCACCAAAATAACTAGTACTGCCATATGCCTTCACCTCATAGAAAAATAATATTTCCGGCCTTGGTCCGGCGGAAAGCAAAAAAGCTTTCCGCCGCGCCGATTCTGCCGGAAACACAAAAAAGCGGTGCTGAGTGTGATCTCAACACCGCCTGAAAAATCAGAGCGCAACACAGAAAAACCTTTATTCCATTTCGCCGCTCTTGAAATAAAAACGGGAAATGGATATAATAGGGGCGTGGTGCAGTCGTAAGACTGTTGTGTTGAGTGGTACAGACACTCATCATAGGGACATGGAAAGCTGCAACTTTTCATGTCCTGCCGCTATTTTTGTGCTTCTGTGCTCATTTTACTCCAAGAAGCCTGAAAAAGCAAGGCTTCTTTTCCTTTTTCTGCTTTTTTCCGCAAAAATCCCGCTATGGCCTTAGTCATAGCGGGATTTTTTGAATGTTGATTATTCACTTTTCTGTTCGGACACCGTGAACTTTCCGTCTTCAAAAGTGCAGCGGTAGCGCTTTCCGGCAGTAACTGTGCCCTCTAAGAGCTTTTCAGAAATGCTGTCCTCGATTTCGTTCTGGATCACTCTCCGCAGCGGGCGGGCGCCGTAGATGGGGTCATTGCCCTTTTCTGCCACGGCGGCGATGGCTTCCGGTGTGAAATCCATAGTGATGTCCATGTCCCGGAGCTTTGCCTGCAATCCGGCCAGCATTTTCCCGGCGATGGCCGAAATGTTTTCCTTCGTAAGCTTGTGGAATACGATGATATCGTCCACACGGTTCAGGAATTCCGGCTTGAACAGGTTTTTCAGTTCACCCATCACCAGCTCCTTGATCTTTTCAAAGTCGCTTCCCTCCGTTTCCTGCTCTTGGGAGAAGCCCAGGCTCTTTTGCTTTTCCGTGATCAGCCGCGCGCCCACGTTGGAGGTCATGATGATGACGGTGTTCTTGAAGTCCACCGTTTTGCCCTGAGAATCGGTAACACGGCCGTCCTCCAGAATCTGCAAGAGAATATTGAACACATCGGGATGGGCTTTTTCGATCTCATCGAACAAAACGACGGAATAGGGCTTTCTACGGACGGCTTCCGTCAACTGTCCCCCCTCCTCGTAGCCCACGTACCCGGGAGGAGAACCAACTAAGCGGGAGGCCGTGTGCTTTTCCATATATTCCGACATATCGAAGCGCACCATGGCCTTTTCGTCGCCGAACATGGCTTCTGCCAGCGCTTTGGAAAGCTCCGTCTTGCCCACGCCGGTAGGACCCAGGAAGATGAAAGACCCAATGGGACGGTTCTTGTCTTTCAGGCCTACACGTCCCCGGCGGATGGCTCTGGATATGGCCGAAACGGCTTCCTCCTGCCCAATCACCCGCTGATGCAGGGTATCTTCCAAACGGAGCAACCGCTGGCTTTCCTCCTCTGTCAGTTGCGTGACAGGCACACCCGTCCACATGGAAACGATATCGGCAATGTCATTGGGCATGACCACACTGTTGCTCCGCTCGTTTTTGGCGGCCCACTCGTCTTTCGCCTTTTCCAGTTTTTCTTGCATTTCCTTTTGTTTATCCCGGAGAGCAGCTGCCTGTTCAAAGTCCTGAGAATTGACCGCCGCCGCCTTCTCTACCTCGATATCCTTGATTTTCTTTTCCATGTCCTGTAAATCGTCCGGGGCGGTAAAGGTTCTGAGACGCACGCGGGAGGCGGCCTCATCGATCAGGTCGATGGCTTTGTCCGGCAGGTATCGGTCGGAAATATACCGGGCAGAAAGCCGGACGGCCGCTTCAATGGAATCATCGGTGATCTGCACCTTGTGGTGGGCTTCGTACCGGTCTTTCAGCCCTTTCAGAATGTCGATGGCCTCTTCCTCACTGGGTTCTCCCACATTGACAGGCTGAAATCTGCGCTCCAGAGCAGCGTCCTTTTCGATATGCTTCCGGTATTCGTCAATGGTGGTGGCGCCGATGACCTGAAAATCGCCACGGGCCAGCGCCGGCTTCAGAATATTCGCCGCGTCGGTAGATCCCTCCGCTGAACCTGCGCCGATGATGGTGTGCAGCTCGTCGATAAAGAGAATAATATTGCCGTCTTTTTTCACTTCATCCACGGCATTCTTAATGCGTTCCTCAAAGTCGCCCCGATATTTCGTTCCGGCGACCATGCCGGTCAGATCCAGAGAGACAAGGCGCTTGCCCTTTAACGTCTCAGGTACATCCCCGGTCTTGATTTTCAGTGCCAGTCCTTCTGCCACTGCGGTTTTGCCCACGCCCGGCTCGCCGATCAGCACAGGGTTATTTTTCGTGCGCCGGGAAAGGATCTGGACCACCCGCTGGATCTCCTCCTCCCTGCCGATCACGGGATCAATTTTCCCTTGAGAAGCCAGTTGGGTCAAATCACGTCCGAATTGCTCCAAGGCCTTGCCGTTCTTCTGCTCTCCCACACCATTCCCCAGGTTAGGTTCCCCTGCGGAGGGAAACGCGGTCTGATTTAAGAGGGCGGAAAGTTCCGTCGTGATGCGGGAAGGTTCAGCGCCCAGTGTGCGAAGAAAGCGCATACCGTAGCAGTTCTCGTCCTCCATGACGGCGATTAGCAAATGCTCCGTTCCCACATAGGAATTGTGCAGCCGCGCCCCCGCCATTACAGCGATCTGCAAAATCTGCTTTGTTCTTGGGGTAAATGCCGCCGGAGAAAGGGCAGTAGTGGAATTCGTGCCTACCTTCTCCCGCATGAGGTTTTCATAGGCCTCCGCCGTGATACCCAGCTTGTTCAGCACAGTGTACGCCACCCCGGTGCCTTCCTTCAACAGTCCAAGCACTACGTGCTCGCTGCCGATATAGTCATGTCCCATCTCCTGCGCGGAGGAAATGGCAAGATTTAAGGCTTTGTTGGCCTTTTCGGTAAATCCGTTGA
Organism: Acutalibacter sp.; assembly: GCA_022511515.1. Lineage (GTDB taxonomy): Bacteria > Bacillota > Clostridia > Oscillospirales > Acutalibacteraceae > Acutalibacter. The sequence goes on along the minus strand of JAFLRP010000205.1, from coordinate 16,375 downwards.
ATCGAAACATAAATTTCACTCCTTTATGAAAGTTATCGCATAGCGGTAATCGGAATTCTGTCGGAATCAGGCTTCTGTGAGTTTTGCGCATATCCGTCGGGTTTCTTTTGCCCGAAGAATATCGCGCTCGGTGGTCTCTAAGGGCTTTTCCGCAGAAACCGACAGTGTAGCGGGCTGCATCCTGACGAACAGGCCATTGAGTTCTTCCTGGGTAACGCCCTGCAGCAGTCCCACGGAAAGTCCCAGCCGGATATAGGAGAGCAGCTCCGCAAATTCGCCGCTGGAAAGCATTTTGGCGCTTTTCAGCACCCCGGCTGCCCGCTCGATTTTGTCTTGCAGAACAATGCCACCGCTCAGCTCTTTTCGTGCTTTGCGCTCCTGCTCAATGAGCTGGACGGCGATGGCGCTCAAATTGTCGATTGCCTCTGTTTCGCTGAGTCCCAAGGTGATTTGATTGGAAAGCTGGTACATTGCGCCCGTGACCTGACTGCCTTCTCCATAGCTGCCGCGCAAAGTCAGCCCCAGTTTAGAAAGATTGGCGGAAATCCGGGACATTGCTCCGCTCTCTGCCAGGGCCGGCAGGTGCAGCATGACAGATGCCCGCATTCCTGTGCCGAGATTGGTGGGACACTGGGTCAAATAGCCGAAATCGGGATCAAACGCAAAATCTAAAGTTTCCCCCAATAGTGTGTCCCATCTGTCAGCGGCCTCTGCGGCTTCTTTTAAGGAAAGTCCCTCTTTCATCACCTGAATGCGCAGGTGGTCCTCCTCGTTGATCATAATGGAAGTGCTTTCGTCGTCGGAAAGCAGCAATGCTTTGTTCCGGCGGTCGGCAATGAATTCCGGACTGACGATGTGACGCTCAACTAAAGAGACTGCTCCCTCATCGGACAGGATCTCCAACGGGACAAAGGAAAACTGAGAGGCCGCCACGCTGTTTCCGGCAAGGATCGCGTCCCGAATCTTCGTTTCGATCTCCTGCTTTTGAGATTCACTCGCTCTATTGGGGAACGGATACTGCCGGAGGTTTCTTGCCAGCCGAACGCGGGTACTGTATACCACATCACCGCACTCCCCCGCCTTCTCGTACCATTTCAGCACATCATTCATGGCTTTCCATCTCCTTTATCTCATCTCTCAGAACAGCCGCCTGTTCAAATTCCTGAGCCTCTATGGCCTTTTGCAGCAATCGTTTCTTTTCCTCTAAAACCGATTCCTGCACAGTCACCAGCTTGCTGTTCGTGTCGGTAATGCGCAGCGCGGAGCTGCCGGGATGTTTGCCCTTATGCCGTGCTGTGCCGTGAATGCGCTGAATCAATGGCAGTAGCTGGCGGCGGAAGGTCGTGTAGCATTCCTCGCAGCCCAGATTGCCCGTTTTGGCGATTTCTGAAAAGACGGCACCGCACTTTTTACAGCGCAGTACTGTTTCTTCGGACTGCGTCTTTCCCAGCAATCCGCCCAGCATATTGCCGAACCCCAAATTCCAATGGTCAAAAAAGCTGCCGTAGCCTTTCTCTTTGGCACACTCCGAGCACAGGTGATACTCAGCAAGCTTGCCGTTTACGATAGTTTTGATATGAGTTGTTGCTGTTTTCTTTCCGCAGGATTGACAAATCATGAAACATTCCTCCTCACATTCAGGTCCTGACTGCAATCAGCATGTTTTTATAGATGGACGCCCTTGCCTCGTTTCGCAGTTCTCTGGGCAGCACGGATAGCGCCTTTTCCGAGACAGCCGCTTGGATCAGCTCAGCGGCCTCTCTTGTCAGCACGCCGTTTTGCAGCATGTTTTCGGTCATTGCCCTAGCCGTACCCGCGTCTAAGGTATTGCCCACTGTATTAATGATATGCATGATCATATCCGGTCTGGAGATCTGTAAGCGTGTAATACGGATATATCCGCCGCCGCCCCGCCGACTTTCCACCAGATAGCCGTGCTCCGGCGTGAACCGGGATGTCAACACGTAATTGATTTGACTGGGAACACACCCCAAAACGTTCGCCAGCTCATTGCGTTGAATCTCCGCGATACCGTCTGCTTCATTGAGAAGGTGTAAAATATAATTTGCTACACTGTCGCTGATTCTCATAAAAACTCGCCTCACTTTTTGTCTTTGACTTTCTTTGACTTTAATGATAAAGCAATCGAAAAGAAAAATCAAGGTCAAGGAAAGTCAAACTAGAGTTTCCTATCCGGAAAATCTTTTGAAAACCTCTCATTTCCTCTTTCGTGCTCCTTTTTCCTCTTATTTTCATAACTTGTAACACTTTTTCTGTTCCTCCATAAGATAGGAGTGTAAATGAAAGGAGGCGTTCTTCCATGTGCGGTAACAACGGTTGTACTTGGGTCATCATCATCGTCCTGCTTCTCCTCTGCTGCGGTGGCTGCGGCGGCTTCGCCAACGGCAACGACAACGGCTGCGGTTGCGGCTGCTGATCCAATCAGCAGAATGCCGTCTCGAACGGCTTCATAGCATGACAAAAGGGACACAGCTTTTAAGCTGTGTCCCTTTCCACTGCCCCGAAGTATGTTCATCGGGGAAGAATTCCGTAGCTTATGCGCTCGCCTCCAGCGCCTTTTCCAGCGCCAGTGCAAGCTGTGCAGGACAGGAAGTATTCTTCCCGCCGCAAGCAATATTCTTGCAGCGCTTGATATACTCCTCTACCTTCATTCCTTCGGCCAGTGCGGCAATCCCTTGGGTATTGCCGTTGCAGCCACCAATAAACTTAACGGATGTAATGGTGTCCCCCTCGACTACGATATCGATCTGTTTGGAACAGACCCCTTCGGGCGTGTAATGTATCTCCATCGTATCAGCCTCCTTTTTCCAAACTCCCCCGCTGTGCAAAGGACAGCGGGGTGTATTTTTAAGTTATCAAAATACAGTACCTTTGTCAAGTCTTTTGTCTGCCGCTCAAAATAATTCACAAAAATTCCTATTCTTCCGCTCGATGCTCCATGAGATATTCCGCGTTAAATTTGCGGGAGGAAATATTGTAGAGTATGATCGAAAGTGTCGCCAGCACCACTGCGAGAGCAATCAGAAGCAGGGGCGTCACGCGAAAAACGCCGGTAAACTGAATCAAGTAGAGAATGAGGAAAGGCAAAATCAAGTATCCCATGGTCTGCAGGGATTCCCCTACGCTGTACACCCGGGCCAGGACCAGGCTGACAAAAGTGACGGAAAACAGGGACAGCGCCGGCATCAGCAGAAAAACCGTGATCAGCCATTCCAGATTCAAAAAATACGGTGCGGAAAGCAGCAAGTCCACAATGGACGTTGTGATGGAGAAAATCACAAAAGCAATGAGCGAGATGATCACAGAGATCAAAGAACAAGCCGTGATTTTCGCACTGAACAGCGATTTCGGGTTCACCGAGGACAAGAACAGTGTTTCCAGCGTACCGCTCTCTTTTTCGCCTACAAACGCACAGGATGCGGACGCTACCGAGCAAATAATAGGCACCATGAGAAACAGCACAGGACACAGCAGTGTAGTAAAAGCATCCGCCCAAAACTGACTGTATCCTTCTTCCGTCTTACCGAGCACAGCCTGCAGTGAAGCAGGGAGTTGGCTGCCTAAAGGAGCAGGAAGCAAGCTGATAGCCACAAAATAGACCACCGGCACCACCAGCAGCAATACCACCGGCATGATCATTAAAAGCGCCCGGATTCCCTTGCGCCCCCAAATGGCACTCAAATCCTTTCCCACCAGCACAGATTCCGCAGAGGAAAACAGTTTACGGGGTTTCTTGCTCGTCCCCGTCGTCTGCCTCGTATTCCGCCCGCTCCCCTGTCTCATCTGGGAAGTCTGCCGCTTCGGCGGATTCTGTCTGCTCCTCGTACTCGTCGTCTTGCTCATCTACTTCATCCATCCTTTGTACTCCGCCCTTCAAATAAGCGGTGTAGATTTCTTCCAAATGAGGCTTGATCAGCTTCGCCTCATACAGCTTTATGCCGCTTGTGACAGCCTGAGAAATGATTTTCGGCAATTCTTCCTCTGATCGGATCTCCTTTTCCCACAGGCCGTCCGCAAATTGAAATCCCTTGGGAGCGGTTTCCTCTTCCCCCAGCCGCAGCACGGCCCGATGGCGGACTCCGGCGTTTTTCCGCAGGGTCTCCAGATCGCCTTTCGCCAGCGTAATACCGTCGTGGAGCAGAAGAAATTCTTCTCCTGCATTCTGGGCAAAGCCCATATCCTCTGTTCAAATAAGCACGGTGACGCCCTCCTGCTCCGCCAAATAAGTCAGCAGAGATCGAATGCTCGCCGCCGCCTCCGCGTCCAGACCCTTTGTCGGTTCGTCCAGCAAAAGAACTTTCGGACTGTGTATCAGCGCCCGGACAAGGGAAGCCCGGCGGCGCACGTCGGTGGGAAGGCTGTTTATCGGCTCGTCTCTCCCCTCCCAAATATCCAGTCTGTGGAGCAAAAAGGACATCCTGTCCAGGGTGTCGTTTTCATCTATTCCGTTGATACCCGCGAAAAAGCGGAGATTCTCGGTCAACGTCATCTTTTGGTACAGGTGTGCCGTATCCAGGACCGTCCCCGTCACCGCATGGAGCCTGTCCCCTTCAAAAAACGGAGAAAGACCCAGCACAAAAGCCTCTCCCGCCGAAGGGCGACACAGCCCGGAAAGCAACCGAATAAGGGTCGTTTTACCGGCATTTCTCTTACCGACACAGGCCAATATCTGTCCCTCCGGAACTTGAAGATTCAATCTGTGCAGTGCCTGAGTTTCCCGAAATTCCTTGGAAAGATCATAAGTCAGGATCGCATCCATAAAAGCATTTCCCTCTTCGTCAAAAAATTCCTCAGCGACGCACCGAAGACGTGCCCTGCTCCACCAGATAAGTGGCTTCCAAATCGGAAAGATGAAGCTTGACTGCCAGCGGGTACCGGTCAAAGGCTACGCTGCTGGAGAAACTTCCGCCCTTTACCGCGTCGTCAAAGCCGCCCATGTGCCAGCGAATGGCCATAGCCTCCGCCGGTTTCAGGCGCACAAAGCGTTCAATGAGAAAAACAGACTTTTCTCCATGGCCATAGGGAAAAGCGTCTTCAATGGAATAGTAGGGTTGTTTTTCCCACGCCCCGGTTTGTTCGTTCTTCACATTGCGGGTAGATACCTTGTAAAACTGTGCCTTGCAGACGTCATGGAGCAAGCCGCACAGCGCAAAACTTTCTTCACTGTCGCCTTCCTCAAAATACTTCTGCCGGAGCACTTGGTAAACATTGACGCTGTGGCGCACCAATCCAAATTCGCAGGCACAGTGATATCTTGTGCTGGCAGGGGCAGTGAAGAAATCCGTTTTCAAAAGCCAATCCAGCAGCCGATCAGCACCTTCCCTGGTAATATGTTCCCGGAAAATCTTGCAAAATTCCTCCTGATAGGGGTTTGTAACCGTTGCTTCCACAGATATCCCGTCCTTTCCTGTTTTTCCAGTACAGTATATCACTTATTCCAAAGTTTTTCAAATTTCCCAAAAAGAAAACGAGAGGATGCAAAAACAGCCTCTCGAAAGTGCTTATATAGAGCGGAATCCTTTGCCGATGATTTCGCTGGTGTTCGTGATAAACAGAAAGGCATGAGGGTCGATTTCCTTGAGTTTTTGCCGAAGTCTCACCGCCTCGCCCCTCCTACAGGCAGTCAGAACCACTTTACAATCCGCATGGGAATATGCCCCCTCTGCATCGATAACGGTGGAGCTGCGTTTCAGCGTGTGGATGATGTAGTCACAAAGCTCCTCCGGCTTGGAGGTAACGATGGAGAAGTATTTGCACAGATTGATGCTTTCGATCACAGAATCCACCACAAACGCCTTCAAGAACAGTCCTAGAAGAGAGAAAAGCCCTGTTTCGATGCCGAAAATGAAAATGGAGGAAAAAGCGATCAAACTGTCGCTGACAAATAGTGCCTGGCCGATCTCCTCCATCCCGGCGTACTTTTTCAGAATCATGGCGATCACATCCGTACCGCCGGAGGAGGCGTTGCAATTGAAAAGCAAGGCAGACCCCACGGCCGGCAGCATAATGGCAAAGCAGAGCTCCAAAAGGGGCTGATCGGTAAAGGGCGATGTCATGGGAAAAAGCCGTTCCAACACCCAGGTTTCAAAGGAAAACATAAGGCTGCAATAAGTTGTCAAAACTCCGAATTCCCGTCCGATAAAGAGAAACCCCACAACGAGCAGCAGGACATTGATCAGGAACATCAGGGTAGCAGGAGACAAAAAGGGCAGCAAATTGCTGAGCAAAATGGAAATGCCGCTGACGCCGCCGGTGGTAAAATGATTGGGAAATTTGAAAAAATAGACGCCAAAGGACAAAAGAAGGACTCCCAAATTCACAAGCCCGAAGGTTTTCAAATTCGACAGCTTGACTCTGCCTTCCCGCTGTTGTTTTTGATCGTTTTCCACGATAATAACACTCCTTAAGAATAGTTGTCGGTTTTCCCCAGTACTCTCTCATTGTGTTTTCCTTTTCCGAAAACCTCACAGATTCTATCACAGTGTTCCCCATTTTACAACTGTTTTTTCATAATTTCCAAAAGAAAACCGGCATAGCCGAAACCATGCCGGTGAAAGAGATGTTTTTTCTTAACGAATGAGGTTTTCCAGGAAGCGGACCGCCATTCCAATGTCCTTTTCGGGGTCGTCCCCCACTTCCCGCTCGATGGTCAGGAAGCCAGTGAAGCCGACCTCATGCAGGGCCTTCAAATAATTGGGGAAATCCACATCGCCCTCGCCCAAAGGCAGCTCGATAAAGGAGGGGTCTTGAAGCATTTCGGATTCCACCATGCCGTACAAAATCTCCGGATCAATGTGGGAAAGCCAACGGCCGTCCTTGGCATGGGTATGGACGATGTAGTCCTTCAAGGTGTACACAGCCTGCACCGGATCATCTCTTGTGACCATCACAAAATTGGCAGGGTCAAGATTGACAGCCACGCCGGTGGAATGGAGACTGTCCAAAAAGCCCTTCAAAGTGGCGGCCTTTTCAGGACCTGTCTCAATGGCAAAATGTGCCTGCATGGAATCAGCATACTCCGCCAGCTTGCCGCAGGCCTCCTGCAGAATGGCGTAGCGAGGATGATTCTTCTCCTCCGGTACTACGCCGATGTGAGTGGTGACCACATCGGTTTCCAGATCCTTTGCCAAATCCAGAATACGCTTGGACTTCTCAATCAGCTCAGGATTCAGTTCAGGCTTGGTGAAGCCCTGCCCCAGATCGCCGCAAAGGGCGGAAATGGTAAGGCCGTGATCCTTGACTGCTTTCAGGAATTCCCGCCGTTTTTCTCCTGTCATCTGTTCCGGGGACATCTCGCCCCGAGTGGCATAGACCTGAATTCCCTTTGCCCCTAAAGCCTGCGCCTTGTCAAGAGCCTCCGGAAATTCCTTGCGGAAGGAATCCAGCATAACGCCGATGGAAAATGGATACATAAGCAAACTCCTCTCTTTATAACGCGATTTCTTTATGCTGCTCGGCAGAATCGTAAATTGCCTGCATCATTTCTGCTGTGACAATCACTGTATCGATATGGGAGGGCAACTTTTCCCCGGTTTTGATACAGCGGAGGAAAGCATCGATCTCATTCTGGAAGTGATCTCTCTGGGGGAATTGAGGCGTGTAGTTGACCAAAGCGCCGTTTTCCGTGGTGTAGAAGGTGAAATTCTCCCCATAATACAACCGAATACCCGCCTTATCTCCCATAAAATCGATATAGCGGTCCTCTTCCCCGATATTCTGAGCCCATGCGCCGTTTACGGTGATGACAGGCCCTTCCGTGCGGATCAGCGCAGTGACGGAATCGTCCACGTCGTACACACCGTCATAGTTGGGCGGTCCTGCCCACATATCGGTATAGACGTAGTTTTTCATGTCCTTGCCCAGCTTGCAGAAGGTCTCGCCGGTCACGGTTTTGACCTTCGGGTCACCGCAGCAATACATGACGATATCCAGATAGTGGACGCCCCAGTCAATGAGCGCTCCGCCGCCGGCAATGGCCTTGGTGGTAAAGGCGCCGCCCAACCCGGGAATGGAACGGTGAGCGCGGAAACTAACATACACGTGGTGGATATTCCCCAGCTTTCCCTCGTCAATGTACTGCTTGATTCGGTTGACGCTGTCGTTAAAGCGGTTGACCACACCGATATTCAGCACCTTGCCGGACTGATGCTGTGCTTCCTGCATTTGAAGGGCTTCGGAATAGACTCTGGCAGCGGGCTTTTCACACAGTACATTTTTGCCGGCCTTCAGCGCATCGATGGCAATGACTGAATGCACATTATTGGGGGTACAGACAGAAACCGCCTCCACCTCCGGGTCGTTCAGTACATCATGATAGTCTGTCACAGCAATGCCGCAGCCGTATTTTTCCACGGCAGCCTGGGCTCTTTCCGGAATGATGTCACAGAAATACTTGATTTCTGCCTCCGGGTTGTTCATGTAGGACGGAATGTGTGCGGCGTTGGCAATCGTACCGCAGCCAATAATGGCAACTTTCATGGTAAACTCCTCCTTTTTGCCGTACTATCTACGGTTGGCCTTATTATACAGTATCGCTCACACATTTGCAAAACAATTTTTTGCAAGAAAAACCGGGGCAATCTATAAAAGAATGCTCCGGTTTTCTGTTCTGGGTGTGACCAAGCCTGTAAGCCGAGTTCTGTCTGGAACAGTCATCTATCTTGACCTGCCGTTGCCGACAGGTTCACGCCACCTCCACGGAACGCGCAGGGCTACGCTTCATGTTCCTCCACGGTGTTGCTCCGAATAGGGTTTACAGGGCCGTGCAGTCTCCTGCACGCCGGTGAGCTCTTACCTCGCCTTTCCACCCTTACCGATCAAATCGGCGGTATCTCTCTGTTGCACTATCCCTGGGGTCGCCCCCGGCGGCGGTTAGCCGTTATTCTTGCCCTGAGGAGCTCGGACTTTCCTCAGATATCTGCTTTCGCCTGATATCCGCGACTGTTCAGCTTGCTCACATTCTGTATTTTACGGGAAAGACTTCTGATTTGTCAATCATTCTTTTCGGAAAGCAAGCGGTTCTTTTCCTCCCACAGCTTCTGGGAAAGATCCACATAATAGGTGTGGGGATTTTCAAAGCGGGTCACTTCGTCCCACAAGGTGTCCACTTGAGCCGCACAGTATGCCTTGATAGCATTCAGCGCTCTTGGTGTATACTGGCATTCACCGTTTTTAAAAATCTGTACCATCAGGGGCACAGCGCGGAAATTCTCCACGGTCTTACGCTTCCAAGTGTGGTTGGGGTCAAACAACGTATAGGGCTGCTCCTCGTCGATCACTTCCTCATGAAGGGTAATCACATCGGCAATGGCCTTGTCGGTCTCCTTGTCAAAGAGCCGCCATACGCTCTTGAAGCAAGGGGTGGTGATTTTCGCCACATTTTCGCTGATCTTGATTTTTGGCACGAGAGTGCCGTCCTTTTTCTCCACGGCCACCAGCTTGTATACGCCGCCGAAAACCGGCGCAGAGGAAGAGGTGATCAGCCTTTCGCCCACGCCGAAGGAATCCACCTTCGCCCCTTGTGCCAGCATATCCCGGATAATGTACTCGTCCAAAGAGTTGGAGGCGCAGATTGGGCAATCCTCAAACCCGGCGTCATCCAGCATTTTCCTGGCCTTCCTGGACAGATAGGTGATGTCGCCGCTGTCAATGCGGATGCCAGCCGGGCGGAAACCCAGGGGAAGCAGCACTTCATGAAATACTTTGATCGCGTTGGGCACGCCGGATTTCAGGACGTTGTAGGTATCTACCAGCAGCACGCAGTGGCTGGGATACGCCTCGGCATAGGCCTTGAAAGCGTCGTATTCCGTATCGAACAGTTGAATCCAGCTATGAGCCATCGTTCCCAATGCAGGAACGCCGAACATCTGGTCGCTGATAGTGCAGGCTGTGCCGATACAGCCGCCGATATAGGCCGCTCTTGCGCCGTAGATCGCGCCGTCAAACCCCTGCGCCCGCCGGGAGCCGAACTCCATGACTCCCCTGCCCTGAGCCGCGCGGACGATGCGATTTGTCTTGGTTGCGATCAAACTCTGGTGGTTGATACACAGCAGCACCATGGTCTCGATAAACTGCGCCTGAATGGCGGGTCCACGCACTGTGACGATAGGTTCCCCCGGGAAAATGGGCGTTCCCTCGGGGATCGCCCACACATCGCAGGAGAATTTGAAATCCCGCAGGTAGGACAGAAATTCCTCGCTGAACAAATGCTTGGAGCGGAGAAATTCGATATCTTCCACGGTAAAAGACAGATTTTTCAGGTATTCCACAAGCTGCTCCACTCCCGCCATGATAGCAAAGCCGCCGTCATCCGGCACTCTCCGGAAAAACATATCAAAGTAACAGACGGTATCCTGAAAACCGTTGGCAAAATATCCGTTTGCCATGGTGATCTCATAGAAATCCGTCAGCATGGTGAGATTCGTGGTCTGCTCAAAAAAACTCTTGCTCATTGTACGCGCCGCCCTTTCAGAGCCAAACTTTTTTCTCATTATAATCAGTTTCCGGGAAAAAGTACAGCAATATTTTTTCGATTTTTCCAGGGAATGCCGCAGAAAAAGGATTTCCCGGGAAAAATCTTGCTTTTGCCGGGCATTTCCCCTATAATTGTGACAGAAGCACCGTATGGGAGGCGAAATGCGTGAGACCGAGAAACCAGCCCTTGGGCGACAAAAATTTGATCGGAGCAAGAGTGGAATTGGCTCGAAAGAATCAGGGAATGAAGCAAAAGGAGCTTCTCGCCCAGCTTCAGGTTCGCGGGGTCGACCTGAATGCCTCCGGTCTCTCTAAGCTGGAGGGACAGCTTCGCTTTGTCACGGACTTTGAACTTTTAGCTCTCTCTGAAATCCTGAATGTTTCCGTAGAGTGGCTTCTGACCGGCAAGGAGAAGTAACCGCATCTATTCCTTATAGAAAAAAGTATGGCACGGTCTTTACAGACCGTGCCGTTTTTGTTATTTATTCTCTTTCGGAAAGCAATTTTTCCGATGCTGCCAGCCGGACGCAGATACACAGCAGTTCCATGGCAAGAGCCAACTCCTCCTCCGGCGGGAAGGTGGGAGCAATACGGATGTTGCTGTCGTTGGGGTCTTTTCCGTAGGGGAATGTGGCGCCGGCGTCTGTCAAAATCACACCGGCTTCTTTGCACAGGCTTACCACGCGCTTTGCACAGCCGTTCATCACATCAAGATTGACGAAATATCCGCCGTTGGGATCGCTCCACTTGGCGATGCCAAGGTCGCCCAGCTCTTTCTGCAGCGCGCTTTTCACCAACTGAAATTTGGGTTCCAGAATTTCTCTGTGCCCCTGCATCAGCTCTTTCACCCCATTGATATCGTGAAGGAACAGGATGTGGCGAAGCTGGTTGAGCTTATCCGGCCCGATGGTCTGGGCGGAAATGCGTTTTTTTATATCTTCGATATTCTTGGAACTGGCCGCCAAAGCGGAAACGCCTGCTCCGGGGAAAGATATTTTGGAGGTGGAAGCAAAGAAGAACACGTAGTCCTCTGTTCCCTGCTTGACGCATTCCTCATAGAGGTTCAACAGGGTATCGGGGGTTTCAGTTAAATCGTGGACACAGTAGGCGTTATCCCACATGATGCGGAAATCCTTGGCTGCGGGGCGCAATGCAGCGAAGCGCCGTACTGTCTCATCAGAATAGGTGATGCCGGTGGGATTGGAATACTTAGGCACACACCAGCAGCCCTTGACTGTGGGATCCTTATTTACCACTTCCCCCAGAATGTCCATATCCGGTCCGGTTTTCAGCATGGGAATGGGGATCATCTCGATACCGAAATATTCCGTGGCGGCAAAATGGCGGTCATAGCCGGGAGCGGGACAGAGAAATTTCACTTTCTCCTGCTTGCACCAAGGTTCGCACCCGCCGAAGCCGTGGGTGTAGCCCTGAGAAATGACGTCAAACATCATTTGCAAACTGGAATTATTTCCCAGCACGATCAGATCAGCCGGCACGCCCAGCATACCGCTGAAAATTGCCCGCATCTCCGGCAGACCGTTCCACACGCCGTAGTTACGGCAGTCATCGCCGTTGGAATTGGCAAATTCACTGCGGGCATGGAGGGCCTCCAGAACGCCCAGCGCCAAATCAAGCTGCTTCGCGCAGGGCTTTCCCCGCGCCATATTCAAAGAAAGTTTCTTGCTTTTGAAGCCCTCATACGCTCGAACTGCATCCTGATTGATGTTCCGGATCTCTTCCTTGGTCATCGCTGTCAGCTTCATCTGATCGCTCTCCTTAACAAAAACTTATCTAGTCATCGGGCAATTCCCGCCTGTGTTTCCTACAGTGCAACGCCGTATTATTGTAATATATATGCTAAAAAAATGCAAGTCTATTTATAAAATCCTGCAACTTTTACATTTTGCATGATTCAAAGTAAACTTTTTTATATTTTCTGTGCAGCCCTCTGAAACCTCGAAAACATTTGAAAATTTCTCTCGTTTATGTTATACTTTATCTATCTTTTTCAAAAAGGAGCTAGAGCAGCATGGGCGGTTTTTTTGGTGTGGCTTCCAAAGAAGATTGCATGTTCGACCTGTTCTTTGGAACAGACTACCATTCCCATCTTGGCACACGGCGTGCCGGAATGGCAGTTTATGACGATGAGAAAGGCTTTGACAGAGCGATCCACAATATCGAAAACTCTCCCTTTCGCACGAAGTTCGACAAAGACGTTTCCTCCATGCGGGGAAAAGCGGGCATCGGCTGCATTTCGGATTATGAGCCGCAGCCTCTGATCGTACGCTCCCATCACGGCACTTACGCCATTGTCACCGTCGGGAAGATCAACAACACCGATGACATTGTAAAAGGGCTGTTCGACAGCGGCTACTCCCATTTTCTGGAAATGAGCGGCGGAGAGGTCAACGCCACAGAGCTGGTAGCCGCCCTGATCAATCGACGGGACAACCTGATCGAAGGAATTCAGTACGCCCAAGAGACCATTGACGGCTCCATGACCATGCTGCTTTTGACCCCTCAGGGCATCTACGCCGCCAGAGATAAATTCGGACGCACCCCGGTGGTGGTTGGCAAAAAGGATAACGCCCGCTGCGTCTCCTTTGAGAGTTTCGCTTATCTAAACCTCGGCTATACGGAAGAAAAAATTTTAGGGCCCGGTGAGATCGCCGTAGTCACGCCGGAAGGTGTGACCTCTCTGGTACAGCCGGGAGAAAAGATGAAAATCTGCACGTTTTTGTGGGTTTACTACGGATATCCGTCCTCGTCCTACGAGGGCGTCAGTGTGGAGCAAATGCGCTACCAGTGCGGCGCTATGCTGGCAAAGCGGGACAATGTGCAGCCCGATATTGTGGCGGGCGTTCCCGATTCCGGCACTGCCCATGCGGTGGGCTACGCCAATGAATCCGGCATTCCCTTCTCCCGCCCCTTGATCAAGTATACACCCACTTGGCCCCGTTCTTTCATGCCCACCATGCAAAGCAGCCGGAATCTCATTGCGAAAATGAAGCTGATTCCCGTCCATGATCTGATCCGTAATCGCAGTCTGCTGCTGATCGACGATTCCATCGTCCGGGGGACACAGCTTCGGGAAACTACGGACTTCCTGTATCAGCACGGCGCGAAAGAAATACACGTCCGTCCGGCCTGTCCTCCCCTGCTTTTCGGCTGTAAATACCTGAATTTCTCCCGCTCCACTTCGCTGATAGAACTTGCCACCCGTCGTGTGATTCAGGAATTGGAGGGTACTGCTGAACCTGACGATCTGGAAAAGTATATGGACCCCGAAACTCAGGAATACCAGCACATGGTGGACCTCATCGGCAAAAAGCGGAATTTTACCTCTCTGCGCTACCACCGTCTGGACGACCTGATGGATTCCGTCGGCATCGACAAATGCAAGCTCTGTACTTACTGCTGGAACGGAAAAGAATAAATAACGACAAAAAAGGCTTCCGTTTCGGAAGCCTTTTTTTACTGCTCAATATAGAAACTTAAAACTCCACTGCGCCGGGGGTTCTGGGGAACAGCGCCACGTCCCGGATATTTTCAATGCCGGTCAGATACATGACAAGCCGCTCGAAGCCGATGCCAAAGCCTGAATGCTTGGTGGTGCCGAATTTCCGCAGCTCCATGTACCACCAGTAGTCCTCTTCCTTCATGCCCAGTTCGCGGATACGGTTCATCAGCACATCGTAGCGCTCCTCCCGCTGGCTTGCTCCCACCAGCTCGCCGATGCCGGGCACCAAAAGGTCAGTTGCCGCAACGGTCTTGCCGTCATCGTTTTGGCGCATATAGAAGGACTTAATCTCCTTGGGGTAGTCCGTGACAAAGACAGGCTTGCCGAAATGCTTCTCGGTCAAATACCGCTCGTGCTCTGTCTGAATGTCCACACCCCAGGAAACTTTGAACTCAAATTCGTCGTTGTGCTGCTCCAGAATCTTAATGGCGTCCGTGTAGGAGACACGCACGAAGTCGGAATCAGCCACATGCCGCAGCCGCTCCAACAGTCCCTTATCCACAAAAGTGTTGCAGAACTCCATATCCTGCGGACAGGCTTCCATCACATAACGGATCACGTACTTGATGGCCGCCTCGATCACGTCCATATCATCGTTCAGATCGGCAAAGGCGATCTCCGGCTCAATCTGCCAGAACTCCGCAGCATGGCGGGGCGTGTTGGAATGCTCCGCACGGAATGTGGGGCCAAAGGTGTATACTCTGCCGAAGGCCTGAGCCATGCACTCAACCTCCAGTTGTCCGGAAACAGTCAGGGAAGTATGCTTGCCGAAGAAATCGCTCTTGTAGTCGATTTCGCCGTTTTCTGTCTTGGGCAGGTTTTCCAGGTCCAGCGTGGTAATCTGGAACATCTCCCCCGCGCCCTCACAGTCGCTGGCGGTGATGATTGGAGTATGACAGTAGACAAAGCCGTTCTCCTGGAAGAATTTGTGAATGCCGAAAGCCGCTGCAGAACGGATGCGGAACGCCGCGCTGTACAGGTTGGTGCGGGGACGCAGATGGGCAATCGTCCGCAGATATTCCACCGTATGGCGCTTCTTTTGCAGAGGATATTCCGGTGCAGACGCACCCTCCACTTCGATCTTTTCCGCATGAATCTCAAAGGGCTGCTTTGCCTCCGGCGTAGCAAGCAGCGTGCCGGTGACGATCAGCGCCGCCCCCACGTTCTGGGAAGCGATCTCCTTGAAATTGTCGATTTTTCCGTCCTCAAAGACGATCTGCACTCCCTTAAAGGAAGAACCGTCGTTCAAATCGATAAAGCCCAGGGTCTTGGAATCCCGGATCGTCCTTGCCCAGCCGCAGACCGTCACTGTCTTGCCGGCATAGGCGTCCAGGTCTTTATAAAATTCAGCAATTTTTTGATGTTTCATGATGTTTCGCTCCTAATTCAAAATGATCTGCCAATCATCGGCAGAAGAATTTCTATCGTAATACAGCTCGCTGAGGGAATCATCGAAAAAGACCTTGAAGGTCTCCTCCATCCCGCTGGAAAGGTTCATACCGGGCAGATCATTTCTCTCTGCCCAAAATACCTTTCCTTCCTCCGAGGATTTTAATTCCCCGGTAAATTCGCTGCACCGGTAGAGAAAGACGATATACATAGAACCGTCGTCTGCCGGGAAGTTTTTGATGCCGCACAGTTGGGGATGGATCAGGGTCAGTCCGGTCTCTTCATAGACCTCACGGATCACAGAAGCTGTGATGGACTCTCCCGGCTCCACATGACCGCCGGGAAACGTGACGCCCGGCCAACCGTGCTCTTTCGGACGCTCCTGCACCACGACCTTGCTCCCGTCGCAGATCATGCACATATTGGTGAGCTCAGCTTGCACTTTGACTGCCACCCTAACACCTCCAACCCGGAATGAAAAAGAAGAAAGAGAGCGCCGAAGGTTTTCCGACGCTCTCTTACCATGGCGGAGAGGATGCGACTCGAACGCACAATGCCTTGCGGCACACCACATTTCCAATGTGGCTCCTTACCATTAGAATACCTCTCCGTATCCTTGACGGCTTTCCTATTATAGCGAATCTTCAAAGAAAAATCAACCCCTTTTCTGAGGAAAATTTCCATTTGGAAAATTTCAGAAGAAATTGGAAGTTTCTTGAAAAAATTATTGAAACTCCGCTGAAAATTTGATACAATATCCATAAAGTTGCCGAAGCAGCTTATTTGATTGTGCCATTTTGCACAGCATATTTGCTTTTATCACTTGGACCGTGCCGGAAAGATCGATTCATTTTGGAGGGGTTTTCTTGAACAAAAAAACCGCCGCTCATGCTGCGGCAGTGATCGAAATCGGGACAAATAGCGTGCAGATGCGTGTCTCTCAGCTCAGTAAGGGCAGTGTTTCCACGC
>JAFLRP010000106.1 GCA_022511515.1 Acutalibacter sp. | reverse complement strand
TATTCCAGCAGAGGGAGCGAGACCAGGCGCAGGGCAAAAGTCACGACTCCACCCCCTCCAACAGCATGGTCGATCAGCCCCGAGGCCAATTCAATCCACAGACATATCGTGTCGGAAAAGCAGAATATAAAAACGAACTGGGCGTTGCGATGCTTGGACATGGCAAAAAAGAACAACAGGCTGGGCACCGACGCGATCAACAAGCCGTATTCTCCCATAGCGGTAATGCCCTGTGTGTAGAATACCCACAGGCAAATTGCCGAGGTGACGAGGATAACCGCGCTCCCGGAAATAATGAAAGTCCGCCTGGAACACCGGTATTCGTAGAACAGGAATAGAAAAACGTACATATGTGCCATGCAATAGATAATAGAGCTCTGGACGAGAACGGATTGTTCGGCCATTTCAGCGATCCCCTTCCAAATGGTGATCCAGCCACCGGTTGGCCGCTTCTTTGCGTAGCGAGCGGGACACGGGCACGATTTCGCCCCGAAAAGTGCGCAGCCCGGCGAAGGACAGACACTCCACCTGAAGCATATTCGCGATGTAAGAGCGGTGGACGCGCACGAACTCCGGGCGGCTGAGCAGTACCGTCTCAAAATCCTTCAGCGCACCCGCGACTTCCCGCTCAGTCCCGTCCGTCAAGTGAAAATAGACGTGCTTCTGGATGACCTCCACATAGCTGATCTGAGCATAGGGCACCCGGACGATAGCGGAGGCGGTTTTCAAGGTCAGCGCGTCCGAGTTTTTTTGCTCTTGGAGACAGAGCCGGTCCAACAGCGCAAAGAGTTCCTCCCGCTGGGCGGGTTTGAGAAGGTAATTCAATGCCCGTACGTCATAGCTTTCATAGGCAAAGCCGGGGGAACTGGAGAGAAAGGCGATCTCTGCCGCATCATCGAAACGGCGAATCTCCCTCGCGGCCTCCATGCCGTCCATTCCCGGCATCATCACATCCATCAGATAAAAGGTGAACCGTTCCCGCCGGGCAGATTCCAACATCTCCGCTGCGCTATAAAACGCCTTGCGGCGCACAGCGGTGTTATGCTCCACCTCCCATGTGTCCAGAATGGAACAAACTGCGTCCAGATCCTCCTGCTGATCCTCGCATATCGCAAGATACACGCTACTGTCCCCTTTCCATATAAGAAAAAATGACAACTTTGCAAGGTCGAGTGTACCACAAAGCGCGGCGATTGAAAAGCCCCCTGTTTGTATTGCGTACCGAAAATCAAATATTTCGTGCCCGGGGTAAAAATTTCCCACTGTATTTTGATATACTGGTCTATATTTAGCAGCTTCCCAAAACTCTGACAAAGCGGACGGCACAGCCGTCCGCTTTGCGCTATACGCCCAAACTCACCGAACTCACCCTTGACAAAAGCTCTCTGAGGATCTCTACTACGGGAACTTTATGCCCAATGCACAGCAGGCAGCACCCGACTCGGAACTGAAGCAAGCGGTGGATCGTGTCGCCCGCTTCGAGAGCCAGCTCACGGAACGCA
>JAFLRP010000105.1 GCA_022511515.1 Acutalibacter sp. | reverse complement strand
CTCCTTTCAGTTTTTGCCACAAAAAAAGAGATTTCCCGTAATTGGAAAACCTCTTTTCGCTGTGGCGGTATTCAGTTTTCAGGTCGCGGAAACGGCGGCCTGCTGTTTCTTCCTCGCCCGGTACTGCCGCGCTTTCATGCGGTCATATTCCCGCAATTTTTCACGGTTTTTTGCCCTGTACTCCCTTGAATAGTTCCGGTGATAGGCAAGGTTCTTTTCCTTTTTGGCTGCTTCGATTTCCTCCCGCATTTGCTGGCACTTCTGCTGGGTGAGGGCTACATCCTCGGTCAGTTCATTTTCAAACTTCCCGATGTAGTTGAAATACACTTCGATGCGCTGGACAGCGTATTTCGCCCCTTTCACATCACGCTCATGCACCACGATTTTGCTGATAAACTCGTTGATGGCGGTGGGGGAGACTTCCTCAAAATTGCAGTAGCTTTCCACCAGCCGGATAAACTTCTTTGCCCTCTGGCTCTGGCTCTCCTGCTCCGACAAACGCGCCGTGATTTCCTCCTGCTCGTTTTGCAGTTGGTAATATTCCTCCGAATATTTCTGCGACAACTGCTCGTATCTGTCCGGCTCGATAGTGCCGAGTGCGTAATCCTCATACAGCTTGTCCAGAACCTTTTGCACCTGTTCCAGACGGTGGGTGATTTGGGGCAGACGCTTTTGCAGTTTCTTCACTTCGTCCGTCTGCCCTTTGGCAAGGCTGCTCTTTACCAACGCTTCAAACTCCGCCTTGTTGGAGAGGGAAAACTGCGCTATCTTCCGCAAGACCTCCGCGATATTCTCCATGACAATATCCACATCAATGCGGTGGGGCGAGTGGCATTTGGGGTGCTTGGCTTTGCCCTTGGCGTACTCGCTGCAATAGGTCACATAGCGGTTGCCGCCGCTCCCCCGGATGGTGCGGATGTGCATTTTTGAACCGCAATCCTTACAGTACATCAGCCCCGACAAGGGGTGAACATATCCGTCCCCGTTGGGTCGTTTGACGGGGGCATTTTCAAGGATGCGCTGGACATTCTCAAAGGTGGCGCGGTCGATGATCGGCTCATGGACATTCTCGATGATTTGCCACTGGCTTTTATCAACATAGTGGTTTCGTTTGTCCCGGTAATGCTTAGTAGTCTTGAAGTTGACAATATCGCCGCAATACTCCTGCCTTGTGAGGATGCGGGTCAGCGTGGCCTTGTTCCAGCTAAAGCGGTTTTCCTCGTTCAGCGCCCTGTTTTGGGATGTTCCCCGCCCGCGGTCTTTCATGTAGAATGTGGGCGTTGGGATCTGCTCATTTTTCAGATATACGGCGATTTGGTTTCGGTTTTTCCCGTCCATGAAAAGGCGGAAAATCAGGCGGACAACGGCAGCGGCTTCTTCGTCGATTATCCAGAAATCCTTGTTGTCCGGGGCTTTCATATAGCCGTAGGGGGCTTCGGTGGCGATGGGCTTTCCGCTCGTGCCTTTGGTCTTGATGCCCGTTTTCACTTTCTTGCTGATGTCGCGGGCGTACCATTCCGACATGATGTTGATGAACGGCGCAAATTCCAGCGTGTTCGGGTCTGCGCTGTCGA
>JAFLRP010000104.1 GCA_022511515.1 Acutalibacter sp. | reverse complement strand
CACCCTGGTCAACGCTTTGTTATACCACTGTGAAAATTCCCTCTCCGGCATCAACGGAGAGCTGCGCCCCGGCATTGTCCACCGCATCGACCGGGACACTTCCGGTTTGATTATCGCGGCAAAAAATGACCGCGCCCATCTCTCTCTGGCCGCCCAACTTCAGGACCACTCCCTGTACCGCCTGTACCACGCCGTGGCCGTGGGCGCCTTCCGGGAGGACAGCGGTACGGTGGACGCCCCCATTGGCCGCCACAAGACCGACCGCAAGCGCATGGCGGTCACTCCCGACGGACGGGAGGCCGTCACCCACTGGCAGGTGTTAGACGCCCAGAACGGCCACACCCACCTGACCTGCCGTCTGGAGACGGGCCGTACCCACCAGATTCGCGTCCATCTGGCCCACATCGGCCATCCGCTGTTGGGCGACACGGTGTATGGGGCCAAAAAGCCCGTCCAAGGCCTCTCGGGCCAGTGCCTCCACGCCGCCCAGCTCACCTTCACCCACCCCTCCACCGGAGAGCGTGTGACCGTGGAGGCCCCCCTGCCCGACTGGTTCAGCGCCGTGTTGGACAAATACGGGCTGCGTTGAATTTGTTCCTTTTTCTCGAGAGAAAAAGGAACCGAAAAAGAGCTTTAACCGCGAAACTGCGTTTCGCTCCTGGGCTTCAAGGACGCGCTGCATAAATGAACAAGGGGACTGCCGGCGAAACCCGGCAGTCCCCATCACTTTATCAAAATCATTCGTATTTCTGTATTCACCGTGCCCAGCTTGATCTGCTTCTTTGTCCCGTCAAAGCGGAACCCGCATTTTTCATAGAATTTGATCGCCCGATGATTGCCTTCCAGGACCCAAACGGCGATTTTCTTATACTCGGACAGCTTTTCAAGGGCTGCGCGCATGAGCGCGTAACCGATCCCCTTTCCATAGTATTCCTTCAAAACATATATAGCGAACACTTCGCCCGTTCCCGGCAGCGTGCCATCATTGCACGCCCCATATCCAGCGAAGCCGACAACTGTATCCTTTTCTTTAGCGACGAGAAGATTGTCCGGCCAGCGAAATGCCATCTCGGTGCATTTTTCTATGGTAAGTTTGTCAAGATAGTCCCGGTCGATCAGCCCGGAATAGGCATCTTGCCATGATTTCCAATGGACATACGCCTTTCCTTTGATTTCCTCGTCGGACTCCATTTGCTTTATTAAGGAAGCACTGAATAAATCCCCGCACCCGTCTTGGCGGCAAATTTTCCGCACCGCTTCGTTAGAAAATCTTGAAATACACCAAGTATTCCTGCGATTTTTTGCCTTGCGGTGCATGAAAATTTGCTCGCCAATCCATGCACGTTGATTTAATCAGTCCTTCCTTAAAATTTCCATAATTTCACCTCATGCCCCCTATTATACATATTATCCCGCCCTTTTCAAGCCGTCCCGCATATTCCGCCCCCTTTCCAGCCATACTAAAAACCTCATCAGGAGCGAGACAAAGTTTCGCGTTCGTTCTTTTTGGTACTTTTTCTTTCAAGAAAAAGGAACAAAAACGGTCGTAAAGGAGAGGAACGTTCCCATGCTCAACCACCGAAAGGCCGCCGTCATC
>JAFLRP010000103.1 GCA_022511515.1 Acutalibacter sp. | reverse complement strand
CACGCCTAACACCAAGGAGACAGACGATGAAACGGCACAGGCGCTACGTCTGCTCCAAGAGAATCCTGCTATGGCGAAACTTATCATTGCCGCTTTGGGGCAAACGGCAGATAGCTGAAAAATGGCCTGTTGGAAAAAGTGTTGGAAATTCCAACAGGCCGGCTTTCTCAGAAAAGTATCACCATACAAATTTTGTGATAAAGCAAAAGAAAAGTTCCGAAATCTTTCGATTTCAGAACTTATTCTGGAGCTGCTATCCAGATTTGAACTGGAGACCTCATCCTTACCAAGGAGACTGGGTCTTTTATATATCCCAAAAAAGTGTTGAAAAACCCCTAATTTCGTATGAATTATTTCTATTTTTGTGTGCCATTTTTAACCTCGGTCAACACCGTTTTGCAAAGTTGGTCAGCAAATAGTCAGCAACCCGATCATTCGTTACATACTGTAGATGTGTAACCCGTTGTGATTCGGAATCAAACAGTTATGCATAAACAGCGCTGTGTCACAAGCCCATCAAGGGACCGGCTGCGTCTTGCCCGCGGCAGCCTTGATAGCCTTGTGCCACAGCGCTTTAAGGTAGGGAAAGGAGGCTGAAGCCCCCCATTTTCCCTTCATCTGCAGTCTCTCGGGTCAACATTCTTTCACGGCAATATATGCTGATGGCTCGACAGCCCTTTATTCATGCGGTTTTCAGCGGTTCAAAATTTTCATAACTCAATTTGTAACTCAAAAACTACGGTCAAAGTGGATACGATACAGTCAGGCGCTGCGGCAAAACGAAAATCTGCCGCAGCGCCTTGTTTTGCCTCCGATGCGGTCACACCGGGATAATGCACCGTTCGTCGTAGTACGGGATGAGAGAGTCATGGGTCAGAAAGGACATATTTTCCGCTTTGGCCTGCGCAAGCAGCATCCGATCGAACGGGTCGTGATGAGGCGGCGTGCCTTCCTTGCGGGTGATCGTTTCCAGCACACAGACATGCCTGTCCCGCATATCAAGGGGTAGGAATCCCGCTTCCCGGCAGTAGCGCGAGAGATCTTCGCCGGAAAATTCCACGTTGTCGGGATGCGTGGAATGCTTGATGGATATTTCCCAAATGGAGATCGCGCTGTAATAGATGATATTGTCCGGGTCGAGGATCAGCTGTCTGGCGCGGTCGGACAGGCGGGGGTCTTCATTAAGCGTCCATATCAGGATGTGCGTATCCAACAGAAGGTTCATAGGCCGCCTCCAAACATTGCCGCGATCTCGTCGTTATATTTGTCGAGATCATCCGGCGATTTGAGTTTTCCTTTGGCGATGCCGATACGCTTGGAGACGGGTTCCCCATTGAACGCCGTCATCTTGACGATGGGTTTTCCGTAGCGGGCTATGATGATGTTTTCCTCGCGCCCTGTCTCGATAAGTCGTATGAGCTTTGATAGCTCTGTTTTCGCCTCCAAGATATTCACTTGCATCACGGGAGTCATCTCCTTTCCACGATAAAGATGGTCAGCATGGTCTTCTTGACTATATTATATGCGGAAAGCGTTTGGATTGCAAGAGGGATTTTCAGCTCCGTCGGCAGGCGCTGTGGGTTAACACCGCAGCTCTGTCGGCTTTACCGACTGAGCCACCTCTTTTCGGTGCTGCCTGCGTCAACCGGCCCCGC
>JAFLRP010000127.1 GCA_022511515.1 Acutalibacter sp. | reverse complement strand
AAATATAGGGAGCGTTTCCCTCCATGGGAATGCCCTCCACCGCGGAAGCCGTATCGTGGGTAGCACAAAGCACCGCCTTGATGCCCTGATATTTCCCAATCACCGTGCCGGGCTGGGCAAGGGGCTTAAACAGACGGGCGGGCAAACCCAAGCGCCGGATGATTTCCGAATTGTATGCCCCGTCACTGACTAAGCCGGTGGTGGTGGCGTTGGTATATTCGTGGCTTTTCACGCCGGTAAGCTTATACAGCAGATATTCCGGGATCATGAGAAATCCGCAAGCATCGGCCAGCCGTCCGGCCAGCTTATCGGCGTACAACTGGTAAATGGTATTGAAGGGCTGAAACTGAATGCCCGTCTTGCGGTACAAATCGGAAAAGGGCATCTTTTCGTGTACCTTTTCGATGGCCGCTTCTGTCCGGCTGTCTCGGTAGGCGTAGCAGGGCCAGATTTCTTGCTTGCCGTTCATCAGCACATAGTCCACCGCCCAGGTGTCAATGGAAAAGCTCTCAATTTCATAGCTCTCCTTGGCAATGGCAATGCCCTTTTTCACATGCTCCAAAAGGCTTTCCATGTCCCAGGTCAGGTGGCCGTCTTTTTCCAATACGCCGTTGGGAAATCGGTAGACCTCCTGGGTTCTCAGTTCGCCGCTTTCCTGCCAACCGACGATATGCCGGCCCGAGGACGCGCCGATATCAATGGCCAGATAATGTTTCTGCATATCAATTACCTCCATCAGGCGGATTAGATTTTTACATTAACCGTGAATGGCCTCAAAGTAAACCCAGCTTGATTGAAAATATTGACTGGATCATATCCCCTTGCTGCTAACTTCACCTGGGCTTTACTGCCCGGTTTCAAATCGGCAGAAGCAATGACCAGTTCTTCGCCAGAGACCTCCCACCAAAAATCATCTGCAGAGCAGCCGTCAATGCAAAGACTCACTGCATCCTGACCAGCTAATTCTTCTTTCCAGACAAGACCGCCCTCTGCGTCAGAGAATCGG
This sequence comes from Acutalibacter sp., assembly GCA_022511515.1. Lineage (GTDB taxonomy): Bacteria > Bacillota > Clostridia > Oscillospirales > Acutalibacteraceae > Acutalibacter. Next base: position 25,948 of record JAFLRP010000127.1, on the reverse strand, counting down.
ATTGCGATTTTGCCTGATTCAGAGGAAACCTCCACAGGACGTGGAGAACCTGCTAAAACATCACACCCGTAAGTCTCTTTAAGAGCCATCAGCGCCAGTCTCTCCCCCACGGGCTTTTTTCTCTTGGGATGGATATCCCACAACATGCCACAGTCCATGGTGGAGACAAGAAAAGTCTTTTCCATCACATCCGCAACCTGCTCCTGCTGCTGCCGAATCTCCGGGTATGCGTGCCCATCCGCCATTAGCCATTGTCCGAAGGACGGAAGCTGCACCAGATAGAAGGGCAGTTCCTCCCGCCAAAGGCCACGCCAACAACGGATCAGACCGGTCAACATGAATCCGTAAAGTTCAGGGTGCATGCTGTCGGATTCACCTTGATACCAGAGAACGCCCTGCACGGTATAGGGCGCAACTCGATTGACCATGCTTTCAAATAATCTTCCGGGTGCGCCTTGATAGGGCGGATGACTCCCAGCAGGCATTGGCGGCATATGGCTCATCATCTCCATCTGTTTCTGATGACTCATGCCAAAAAGCAGCCCGCAGGAGCCAGGGTCATCAAACTGCTTGCCTCTGGCAGACATTAGATTACCCAGATACTCGTCCCGCAGCTCGTCTTCAGAAGCGCCTGCTATCGCCTTTTCATATTCTTCGATCCAAAGTACGCCGGGAGTATCACGAATGTAAGCTGGGTCGATCCAGGGCAGAGAAGCAGTACCGCCCCAGCTGCAATTGATAACACCCACAACATGACCGGTCTGCCCAGCAATTATTCTGGCAAAGTAGTAGCCCACCGCTGTAAAGTATTTGAGATTCTCCCGAGAATCGTTCTTTCTCCAGAAACCCCAATCGGAATAATCAAAACGCTCTAAAGCTTCCTCGCATCCGATCTCCGGCACGCCGAAATACCGAATGTCTTGTACGCCCAAAGGTTCACCATCGAAATCCCGGTCAAAATACATCTGAAATTCCATGTTCGACTGTCCTGCCGCCAGCCAGACTTCACCAACAGCGACATCATGGAATACCAGCGTTTCATCGCCGGTGACCGTCAGAGTCTCAGATCCACTGAATTTCAGAGCCGGCAAAAGCGCCTCAAATCTCCCTTCTTTTACCGGAGCACATATACTTTCTCCCTGAATGGAAACCGAAACCTGTTCTCCTGTCGCCTCGCCCCAAATGCGCACAGGAGTACCGCCCTGCAGCACCATTTTGTTCCCGAAAATCTGTGGAAGCCGTATCATCTTTTTTTATCTCCTTTATCCTCTGTAAGTGATACGCACACCGTTCTTTACAATACTGTATGCCGTTTGCCCGTCAAAACGCTTCATTTTCTCTGGCTCTGCTGTGCCGTCCAGAATGGACTCGCAAATCTCGATGCAGGTGGGCAGCACATGGGGCGGCATGGCAAAGCAATCGGGATTGCCCATATAGCCGATATGCCCGTTCCAGTTCTGGTCAAAGCGGTCACTGAGCTCCCGCAGCTTATACAGGTGTTTCAGCGCTTCTGAGATGGAGCAGGCAAAAATGCCCAAATTGATATTACAGGCATCGCCAGAGAACAAAATGCGCGCCGTTTCGTCCAGCAGGCTGATGGAACCGGGAGTGTGACCGGGAGTTTCAATGACCTGCAGGCTGCGTCCGCCAAGATCAAAGACATAGCCCTCCCCTACTGCCACCAATTCGAGAGTCTTTTCGATGGGTTTGATGGCGTCGGGATCATACTCGTAGACTTCAAAGGCTTTCTGCTCGCCCAAGGAGCGGTTATACCCTTTCAGCCGCTCCAGATCCAAATGCTCCACCTCGTCAAAATCCGCCTTATGCAGATACAGCTTGTCAAACCAGCCAATACCGCCGGCATGATCGCCATGACCGTGGGTAAGCACCACATCATAGGGCTTATCGGTAAATCTGCGCACAATGGCGGGCAGATCGATCAGGCCGCAGCCGGTGTCGATCAGCAAAGCCCGTTCCTCGCCGATGACCAGAAATTCCGCGGCGATGCCAAATTCGTTGATTGCATAGGTATTGGGTGCGATTTCACAGATAAAAGGTTCTTTGATTGCCATGTTCTTTTCCTCCTGTTATGCTTTGATTTCGTCTGCCAGCGCCTTGAAAGCGCCGATTACTGCATCTTCCATTTCCTTGGTGTCATATACCATGGTAGCCATGGTGCCAAAACCGTTGAGCTTTTCCGTCTCAGAATCCGGCACATATCCGGCGTGACCGTAAGCCATCTCAATGAACACGATCTTCTGATAGGGCAGCGCTTCTTTGATCAAGCTGCCCAGGCGGGAATAGGCCTCACAGTTGATGCCCACAAAGGCGATATCTCCCAGCACAGCCAGTCTGCAGCGGAACTCTACGGGGTCTGCAGGAATCTTCTCTACTGTCTGGCCGGGCATCAGATTCTGCAGTCCTTGGCTGCGGTAGTTTTTGCGGCCACGGACAGTAGTGCGCTTTTCCGCAGATGCACTGGACAGGCTATCCCGCCAATCGGTCATATTGTTCAAAACCGACAGCACATCCTGTCCTTGCGTGGCTGCCATCTGGTGCATCAGCAGAAAACTGTCTTCCGGCTGGAGCGTGTGAACTTTGACGGCAAGTCCGCCGTCCTCTCCCTTTTCTGCCCGGAAGTTGAAACTCATATAAATGGGGTTCTGATCGCCCGCCGCGGCGATACCCCAGCTGACAGGGCAATCCTCGCCGATGAAACTCTCCACATAACGGCAGACAGCGCCGGAGCAATCTCCGCCGATCTCCTGGTAGGTGTCATTCATCTGATGACCGAAAAGCACATTGTTGTGCATGGCGTAGTTGATGAATACGCCCAGCTTTTTGCCGTCGCTGAGCCGCTCCATGCACAGCACCACCAAAGTCTTATCGGAGGGCGCGGCATAGTTGGAAGCCTGGATTGTACCTGCCAAAGAGGGGCAGTCTCTGGACACATTGATGTATGACTCTCCCTGCCCGAAACCCAGCTTGACAGGCTCCAGCCTTCCCATAGCCTCTTCCAGAGCGGACATGGCCCGCTCCGCGACGAAATCCACATAGTCGCCGTTCATGCGAACCGCGCCCATTTCCGAAGGGCCTTCGCCGGGATCGCTGGCCAGCATATTCTGGTGGTTGTGATTGCAGGTAAACCAGATATTGGTACAGGGAATACCGTACTGCTCCTCGATGCGCTTTGCCAGCGCCAACTGGCCGGGGAACATTCCGAACTCACCGGAGATCAGCACAAAGCTGCTCTCGCCGTTTGAGATTACCCAGGTATCCATGTACACATCTTCATAAGCGCCGGTAAATCTGGTGTGACCTGCATTGCGCTCATGATCGATCAGTTCCTGCGGAGGGGTTACCACGCGGCGTACAACTGCGCCTTTCAATTGATTACTTTTACTCATAACAGCACAACCTTTCTAAAAAATGAATTCATGATTAGTCTATTTTCTTTGCTTTATGGATCCATTTTCCGCTCTTCAAGCGGAAAACAAGCCAGACCGATTTGATGATAAAGTCGATGCGCAGGCAAATCAGCACGATGGAGGGATTCAGTCCCAGCACGAGCCCTGCCAGCGCGCCCAGCGGAATAGAAGCCACCCACTGGAAAATGATATCGGCGATCATTAAGAACTTGGTGTCTCCTCCGCCGCGGAGAATACCCTTGGACAGCGCACTCTGAACGGCTTGGAAAAAGACGATAATAGCGCTGGCCTGCATCATGGACACGGTAATCTGCACCGTGCCGGGAGCGATCTCGTACAGACCGATAGACCACTCGCCTACGAACAGCACCAGAAGCCCTGCGAAAATACCGATCATGATAGACAGAAAGAGGAAAGTCCACCCCTCTTTTTGCGCTCGCTGGAACTCCCCCTGCCCTACCGTCTGGCCGATCACCACACTGCTGGCACTGGAAACACCTTGAATCGCCACGGTGGCCATTCGATCCACAACTGTGACAATGGCGTATGCGGAAACGATCTCCTTGCCCATGTGACCCAGAATGATGGAAATTGCGCTGCCGGCCAAAGCCAGCAAGGTATCGGAAATGATAGCGGGCATACCGAGCCTTCTAAACTCAGAAAACAGCAGCTTGCTGGGCAATTTCAGTATTCCGGAGGGCCGATATTTCAGTTCCTTCTCGACTTTGAGCAGATAAATAGCGCAGAAGGCAAACTCAACCACTCTGGCAATCAGCGTACCCACGGCTGCGCCCACCAGGCCCAAAGCGGGCATACCCAGCTTACCAAAGATGAACACATAGTTGGCACCGATATTGACCAAAAAAGAGGTGATGGACACATATAGTCCCAGTTTAGCGTTGCCAACAGAGCGGGCCACATTGGAAAGCACAAGGCTGATACCGTGGGGCAGGTAAATCAGCGCCGTGACCCGGAGATATCCGGCTCCCTGTTCGATGACATCAGCCTCATTGGTGAACACCGACATGATCTGTGTGGGAAACAGAATGGTAACCACCGCAAAAGCCGCACCACCGATTATGACCACTTGCATAATCAGATCAAAGACCCGGCGGACGGTTTTCATGTCGCCGGCGCCGTAATACTGGCTGGCCAGCACCAAGCCTGCCGCACTGATGCCCATACACAGGATCGTGAAAATGTTATAGAACTGATTCGCCAAGCTGGAAGCGGAAATTACCGCCTCTCCCAACTTGCCCACCATGATGGTATCCATCATGTTCACGCCTTGATTGATGATCGCCTGCAGCACTACCGGGATCAATATTAATAGCACCTTATGATAAAACCTTTTGTCGCGAACCCAATATCGCTCCAAAAAGCCGCTCTTTGTTTCTTCCATATCTTCCTCACTTTATTCTCTTCTTACAAAATATCCGCACAAAATGCAAACGGACCTGCTTGCTGGCAGGTCCGCTGCGATTTATAAGGAGTGATTCTCTTATGCTTCGAATAAACCTGCAGGATCATAGCTGATCTCGATATTCACGATCTCGTCTTCCGTTACGGCAACCCTGCGGGTTCTGCCCGTACCCGGAGCCATGGGATCGGCCCTCGCACTGCGGCATTTTCCGAGTGAACAAGATTCCCTAAATGAAAAGAATCAGCCCGGCTGGATAGATTGGAGAATAAAGGTATGAAGAAAATAAGAAGATCCTGCAAAATTGGGTGCCGGGCTGTTTCTCTTCCGGAAAAATTTAACCTTTTACGCCGCCGATGGAAATACCCTTGACAAAGTACTTCTGGAAGAAGGGGAAGGATGCCACGATTGGGAAAATGGCTACCACTGCGATGGCCATTCGTATGGTCGTAGAAGGCATCTCGGACTGATCGACGGTAATACCCAGCTGCGCCGCATTGGACGCCATAAATGAGATATTTTCATTGATCTGGTTCAAAATCATCTGAATCGTGTACAGATGAGAACCGTTTCTCTGGGTCAGATAGTACAAGCCGTTGGTCCACTCGTTCCAGTACATCACAGCGCTCATCAGACCGATGGTGGCATAGATGGGCACGGACAGCGGTACTACGATTCTGAGGAAGATCCGAATCTCTCCGGCGCCGTCAAGACGGGCGGATTCCAGAATTTCTCCGGAAATGTTGTTTACATAGTAGTTGCGGATCAAAATCACATTAAAGGCGCTCATCAAGAAGCCCGGAACGATCAACGCCCATATGGTATCCTTGATGTGGATGAAGTTGGCGTATACATAGTAGGACGCCACGATACCACCATTAAAGAGCATGGAGATGATGACCATCATCATCAGGATCTGGCGTCCGGGCAATCCCGGAACAGAAAGCGCATAGGCGAAGGACGAAGTGATGACAATGCTCAAGGTCGTACCCAACACGGTTACGAGAATGGTCATGAAATAGCCCCGCCCGATCATCTGCCACTGATCCAGCAGATACTTGTACGCAGATAAGCTGAGTTTGCTGGGGAAGAAACTGTAACCCTCCACCATAGCAACCTGGTTATCCGTAAGGGAGGAAATGATCAACAGGATAAAAGGAAGAACGGCAAACAGTGCGAAAATGATCAAAACGATGTTCGCAATAATGGATGCCCGAATAGCACTTTTGGATTTAATCATTTTTCTTCCTCCTTTCCTCAGAACAATGCGTCTTCACTGCTGACCTTACGGATGATACCGTTAGCGGTCATGATGAAGATAAATCCAACAACAGCCTGGTATACCGACGCCGCAGACGACATGGCAAAGTCGTTGTTGTTCATCAGGGCGTTATAGACATAAACGTCCAGCGTTCTCGTGACCGGATACAGGATACCGGAGTTCTTCGGAACTTGGTAAAACAGACCGAAGTCAGAGGAGAAGATGCGGCCCAAGTTGAGAATGGTCAGGGTGATGATGGTGGGCTTGAGCAGCGGCAGAGTGATGGACTTGATCTGCTGCCACTTGCTGGCGCCGTCAATTTCCGCTGCTTCATACAACTCCGTGCTGATACCGATGATGCTGGAATAATAGATGACCATGCCAAAACCGGAAGATTTCCAAATATTGGCCAAGGTCAGAATCAGCGGCCAAGGTCCGGTGGTGGTGTACCAGTTGACGGGCTTCATGCCCAGAGCGGGCAGAATGGTCTTGTTGAGCAGGCCCACATCGGGAGCCAGCAAAGCATATACCAGATAGCTGGCGATAACCCAGCTCATGAGGTAGGGAATCAGAATTGCGCTCTGATAGGTGCGCATGACGAGTTTGGAACGCAGCTCGTTTAAGCAGATAGCCAGAGTCACACCGATAAACATGCCCAGGAAAATGAACAGGACATTGTACAGCACGGTGTTTCTGGTGATGAGCAGTGCGTCCTTGGAACGAAACAGATACTCAAAGTTTTTGAAACCCGCCCAGGGACTTGCCAAAAGGCCCTTCTTAAAATCCAGATCTTTAAAGGCAATGGTAACACCGAACATGGGCAAGTAGTTGTTGATGATTAAGTAGATAAAGCCGGGAAGTGCCATAATGTACACGGGAATGTACTTGGACCACTGGATTTTCTTTTTCTTTTTCGCGGCTTTTTCCATGGAATTCACCCCTCCTGATTGAGTTTTAATGGTACATCAGCCGCACTTGTGTGCGGCTGATAACCAGTGATGATTTGAAAAAAAGAGTTTTAGCTTATTTGCTGGCGAGCCACTCGTTCAGGGACTCCTGGTTGCCCTCGATAATGGTATCGATACCGGCAGACTTCAAAGCATCAATGAACTGCGGGAGCACTTCTTCGGGATCCACCGCGCCGGCTTCCAGAGAATAGCGGTACTGGGAGATAACATCATTGACCGCAGCAAACTCAGTCTTAAAGGGCTCGGTGTTGAAGGTGTAGCCCAGATAGGGTGATACGTCGGGATCGCCCTCATGGATATCGTCAAACTTAGCGAGCTGCTCAAAGTAATCATCGGGATAGGTGGTACCGCGCAGATAGCGCTTTGCAACCGCGCCGTACAGACCCAAAGGCTGAGAGTATCCTACATTGGTGCCGTCCACGCCTTCCGGGAAGGCAACAAACATATCCTTATCAGTTTTGACATAGTGCTTGCCCTCAATGCCCCAGTAGAGCAGGTTGATGATTTCGTCATCGGTGTAGAGCAGGCTCAGGAACTGGAAGGCCTTTTCGGGGTTCTCAGAGTTGACGGTGACCATCCAGTTCTGAGAGTTCAGGTTGGCCTGGGTGGTATACTTGTTGGCCATCTGGATCTTGTCAACGGTCATGTCGTAAGCATCAAAGGCGCTCTGCTGCTGGGGAAGCATATCCATCTCAATGAAGATGGTGTAGTTAGCGCCCTTGCCGCTCTGAATCAAAGACTGAGCGGTTTCGGAAGTTGTCAGGCAATCGGGGTTGATATAGCCAGCCTCATACCACTTGTGCATCCAATCCACATGGGTCTTGTATTCAGGAGTCTCAAACAAGTTTACAATCGTGGGATCGCTGTTATGAGACTTCAAAATGACACCGGAAGCTACTGTGCTACCCAGAGGGTCGGCTGTGTTATCATCGTTGAAATATTCATAGGTGGTGATAGTGTTGCCGGAAAGAATGAGGGGATAGAAGTTTTCGCCTTCACCCTCTTTGATCCGTGCGAACCACTCGTCCAGCTGCTCATAGGTGGGATGATCACGGGTAGCCAGATTGTACTTCTCCATGTAGTCGTCAACGCCGATCAAACCGTATTCACGACCAAACTTATCCAGAGAGGGAATTGCATACAGCTTACCGTTCAGATAGCCGCCCTCAATGGACAGGCCCATGGCATCCTTGATCCCGCTGCCGTACTGCTCCAGCAGATTTTCCAACTCAAGAGCCTGATTGCGGTTTACAGCGTTCTGGAAACCGGTACCGCCCATGGCGATCATCAGATCCAGCTGCTCGCCGCCGGAAAGCATCATGTTCATGGTGTTGTCTGCCTCTGCGAAGGTCACAGGAACGAACTCTACGGTGCAATTGACCAGTTCCTTGGCTCTCTCACTGATCGCCGCTTCAACCTCTGCAAAGTCAGGACTCAGTTCGCCGAAGTACAGGTACTCCATAACAACCTTGTAGGGTTCTCCGTCGGAATCGACGGGGGTGGAAACATCGTCGCCATTGTCAGCTACGGGAGTGCTACCGCTCTCTGTTTTTGACTGATTGTCGGGAGAAGAGGGTGTGTTGTTCCCGCCGCAAGCCGTCAGTAATGTGAGAAGCATCACACAGGCGAGGATCACCGCCAATAATTTTTTTGCCATAATGTCCTCCTTTTTGATTTGCAAGTCCTGCAAATCTGTTTATTGTGGCTAAAGTATAACAAAAAGGCGGTCTGAAAAAAATCATTTTTTCAGACCACCCATCTTGTATTTTGCGACTTCTTAAAAGCCGCTTTCAAACAATTCGACAAAAAGTGCTGCCGCTTCCGGAAACCGAAAGAGATACCGCACACCGGCCTTCCGGGTACAAACGAACACTATCTCTTTTCTCCCGGACTTACGCCGAAATACTCCTGGAATTTCAAAACAAAATTGGGATAGTTCTGGTATCCCACTTCCCTGGCCACCGCCACGGCAGGCAGATTCGTTTCCTTCAATAACCGGGAAGCCAGCTCCATGCGCTCCCGAATGATGAACTTATTCATGGAGATGCCTTTGTGGCGGCGAAACAGCCGGTTTAAGTAATCCGCGTTTAAGTGGACACGCTTTGCCAACTCTTCGACCCGAAGTTTTTCGGAAAGATGGGACATGATGTACTGCACCGTTTCTTCCACCACATCCTCCGTATTCAGTCCGGGTATTCGGGCGCCCTCCGCTCCGACCACCTTTTCCCGCACATAAACGCCGCCATATTCCTTGAGTTTGTCGCCCTCACGTTTTTCCTGGGCCTGCTGTACCAACTTTTTGACAAGCGCTTCCAGCACCGGGTATTCCACGGGCTTCAAAACATAGTCAAAACTGCCTAAACGCAGCGCTTCCACCGCATAGTCAAAATCGGGATGACAGGTGAGAAAAGCACAGGCGATTTCCTCATTCCCCTGCTCTTTGACCCAGCCCAAAAAGTCCAGACCGCTTGCGCCGGGCATCTCAATGTCCAACAGCAGCACATCCGGCAGCTCTGCCGAAAAGATTGCCTTTGCCTCCTCTACCGAGTAAGCGGTCAACACTTTGGCAACGCCGCATCTGTCCCAGTCCACGCCGGAAAGCATAGCCTGCACCGATACCACTTCATCGTCTACCAGCAGCACTTTCATGTTCTTCTCCCTCCAACGGTATGCGCACCACAATACTGGTACCCATATTGTCCTCAGAATACACCCGCATATAGGCTCTTTCGCCATATTGCAGTTTCAGGCGTTCCCTCAGATTGGAAAGGCCGATATGCCTTCCGTCTTTCTTTTCCACAGCTTTTCCCGCATTGATCTCCTGCAGCATCTCCTCCGGAATTCCCGGTCCGTCATCGGAAACGATGATCTCCACATAGTCTTTGTACTGCCGGGCGGTGATGTCGATCTCCGTGTAGCTGTCCATTCGGATAGCGTACTTAGCTATATTCTCCAGAAAACCGTGCACCATCAAAATGGGAACCTGTACATCCTCCGTTTCCGGTTCCACATCGAAATTCACCGTAAACCGATCCGGATATTGAAGTTCTAATACATTGATATAGTTGCGCACAAGTTCCAGTTCCGCCAGCAGCAGATGGGTATCGGAATCCAAGAACAGTTCTCGGAAATAACGGGACATATAGAGCGCCACCTTCTGGATCCCGCCGACATTTTTGATCTCCGCCATGCTGTAAATCATATGGAAAAGATTCAGCAAAAAGTGGGGATGCACTTGCAGCATGATATTTTCTTCACGGATGCGCTGCTTTTCCAGTTCCCGCTCATAGGCCTCGATTTTCAAGTGCTGGATCTGATCCATGAAGCTGTTAAAGGCGGCTCCTACATGGTTGAGTTCCTTCGTATAATATTGGCGGGTGATCCGCAGATCGGTAACATCCTCGCTGCTCTCCACCCGGGAAAAATAATACCCAAGATCGCGCATAGGCCGCATCAGCAGCCGATTAAAGAGAAAATACAACAGCGGTATGACAAGCAGCAAAACGAAAGCAAAAAAGTATTCAGCTCGTCTGTACAAGGGTAGATTTCCTGTTATAGAGCGGGTGTCCGTCACCAAATTGAGATACAGTCCTGCATACGGAAATGGAACCGAAACTACGGACTCCCCCCGGTTCTCCTGCCGGGGTTCGGACTCCAGAAGAAGCGACAAATGGGAAAGATTCAAGTCTCCCTCCACATCGCTGAGAAACAGATCGATGGGGATCATAGCCCCGTAGTACAGAATGCCCTGGGTCTGATCCATCGTCAAAAAAGATTCGTCACCCACCTCTACGATGTGCCAGCGGCCCACATTTGCCCCCTCGCTCTTCTCAGCGGCATAACTCAAAGCGCCTTCCCAATAGTTGCGCAGACCTACTCCGTAAGTGGACGCAGAAAGTTCCAATTCTCCTTCCCGCCGGATAAAATAGAGACCGGAAAGCCGGTTAAATGTAAGATGTTCCCGAAACTTTCGGTGCAAATTAAAATAAGCCAGTCTGCCCTTACTTCCATTTTGATCTACGGAAGCCGTGATAAAATCCGTATCACTGGAATCCAGAGAGAACAAATAATTCTCCATGATGGAGATTTCATTGTTCAGATCCCGCAAATGGATCTCCATCACGCTTTCAGCGCCGTTCATCACTTCCCGCTCCAGTGACGTCATGTAGTGATTTGTGACAATGATCAGAAACAAATTCAGCGGCAGGATCACCGCCAGAAACAGTAGGATTACCCAGTTTGAGATATTCAATTTTGTGCCGAGTTTGATCAATAATTTTCTCATAGGATACATTATAAGACAAAACCCTCGGAGGAATCAATCCTTTCTCCGAGGGTTTTTCTTAAAACAGCTATTTTACTTTACGAACAAATTCACCGAACCGATGATACCCTCCGGGCGCACAGCATCCGGAACGCCCATCATGGGGAAGTGCTCTGGCAGGTTCATGGCCAACACTTTGCGGTTGGGCGTAGCTGCCACCTCGATACGCAAGGTGTTCTTACCGGGCTTTACCGCCTTGGTAAGATCGAAGATCCACTCCGGCGCGATCCGCTGACCGCAGTACACATCGTTCACCCACACCTCCGTACCGTCGGAGATGTAATCAAATTGCAGCACCGCCTGCTGTCCGCCGTTGAACTCGAACTCGGTCTCGTAGCGGTAGAAGTCCATAAATTTCGGGAAGTTTGCGGCGATGTCCACGCACTTCTCGATCTCCACGGCCTCGCTGAAGTTCGGGTACTGGGTCGCCGGGCAAGAAGACAGCTTGAAGCCGGTAAGCTCGGTCTTCACGCCCTCGGGACGAACCTCGGAAGTCGTTTCTCCGGTATACTCGCCGAAGAACACAAAGAGCGGATTGTAGGCACGGATCGTAACGGTGAGCTCGCTCACATCGCCCTTCACGGTCTGGTTCGCCTCCCGTACCACATTCTCGTAGGCGTCGTAGATATAGGCCTTCTTGGTGTTGGGAAAGGTCACTACACCCTCATAGGGCTTGCCCAGATCATTGTTGATGATCATGTACAGGTCCTCTTCATGGCAGTAGTGGTAGTATTTCACAGAGTGAGTGACTGGGCTGATGGCGATATCTCCGATGCCCTTACCGCGGAGCACGGAGGCCAGATCATTCAGAGCCACGATCTCACCTTCTGCCGCAGTTTTCTTGCCCTCCTCCACTGCCTGGGGCAGCACATCGATGAAAAGCACCGGGAAGCCCGCTGCCTTGGCCTTCTTGGAGAAGTTCACCAGAGCGGGACTGGTATAATCGGTGGCCGGGACGATCAGTGCCTTATAGGTGATGCCGTTGGCAGTCAGAACGCCGTTTGCAAGTTCAGAGCCCTCTTCCAAAAGGTCAATGGGAATGATATCATAGTCGATCTGATTGCGTCCCAGCTCCTGCGCCGGGGTCTCACAGAACATCTTGTGGGTGACGCCGCTGAGCTCGCTGACCCAATCGCTCTCGGCGTTGTAAAGCACGGCAACTTCCACAGAATGCTTGCCGCCGTTGAGCAAATGGCACACTCTCTGCATATAGGCCATCAGCCGGCCGAAGTGCCGATACTGGGCATTTTCACCATGAGCATAGTAATGGGGCGGGCAGTCAGGATCCGGGAACGCCTTGGGCGAGAACGCATGAGGTACATAATGGTTGACGCCGTTCACCAGGAAGTTATCTGCCAAATACTTCATCTTGTCCACGCCGAAATCCCAGCCGGTAGCGCCGAAAATTTCGCACATGGCACGCCCCTGCTTATGGGGATCGATTGCCGCGTGGCTGGAAGCATATTTTCCAAGCACATAGTAGTAGAAATCCGCACCGCCACGGTTGTCGTTGGCGCGGTGGTCAGACCAGGGCTTCATCTGGTTATTGAAGACGATATCCACACCGCCCATGTGGGTGCCATTCATGGCGCGGAAGTAATGCCCCAGACCGCCGCCCAGAGCGGAGGAAAGATGAGCGTCCTCCCAGATGTGGCCGATGTACTCCACGCCATGGGCTTCACACCACTCAGCCAACTGTCCGGCAAAGTTCTTTTCGATCAGCCGGGTCACTGCGTCCATATAAGCCTGGCGTACAGCCACGGTCTGTTCGTCGGTGCCGTCAGTCCAGAGAAGACCCAGCAGGTTCTTCCACTCACTGCCCAGTCTCTCCTCCAACATGGCGGGAAGATCTTTCTGCCAGGGATTGGTAAGCTTTTTCTCGCCACCGATCTGCGCGGTGGCATACATACCCATAATGTTGCCCACCATGGGTTCATCGGAGAAGAAGCCCAGAATGGTCTTGCCGAAATCGTCTTTATAGCGGGCGTAATGCTCCTCGTACACCTTATCGATAAGCACGCGCACACTATCGTGATCCAGAATATTGATGTAATCCGTGCGCCCCTCGCCGTTGTGGGTCAGGAAAGTGACATAGAAACGGTAGGAACCGTTGGGAACATCCCACACCAGCACGCCGTCCTTCACGCAGTCGCTGACATCCGTGTAGCGAACCATGCGTCCGTTTTCGTCCAATTCCCACGCGACAACGCTCAGAATTTCAATATCGTTATCAAAGTGCAGTTTCTGCCCGCCCCGAAGCATCATGGCCTGACGGGGATCGTTGGAAGGCGCAGTTGCCTTCTCAATGGCTTTCGTAATGTCAAACCGATTGGCAGGAGAAGGACCGTAACAATCCGCGGCTACCGTTTCCACATACCAGGGGCGCAGAGAAATATCCGCGTTTTCGATGCCGCCGTTGGCATGGCCTGTGGGGAAATGGTCGTCGTCCAAGATCCAGACCTTCATATTCCGCTTTTTCGCCTCGTCCAGAATCACATCCAGGTCTTCCCACCACTTGGGACCGCAGAAATCCGGGTGGGGACGGCACTCCACGCATACCGCGTGAATATTTGCCTCGTCAATGGCACGAACATAATCCCGCAGCGTTGCCTCGTCTTCACCGTGCTGCCAGAAGAAAGGAAGAATATAGTTCTCGCCCTTTCCGGCTAACAGATCATTGATTCTTTTCATGAACTTACCTCTTTTCCCAGCATGATGTTATATACTTTAGTATAAAGGTAACAAGCCTCAAGGGAAATAGTTTTTTGCGACTTTTTGATTTCTAAATTGCGACTGTTCGCTTATAGAGAGGTCCCCCCTTTTTTATAATTGAACAGAACAATGTGACTTGACATTCCCACCCTGCTGGACCTGTACACCGAGGAGAGTTTCACCGGCGGCGGATTTATCGTATCCATGCGGATGGGTCTCCTGCCCGACGAAAAGAAACCCGCGGCGTGTATCGGCTGCAAAAGTTGTGAAGCAGTGTGTCCTCAAACGATCAAGATCAGCGAGGCCATGGCAGATTTCGCGGCGAAATTGAGCAAGTAAATCGATTCGAATATGCTGAAAGGCCACCGAAAATCGGCGGCCTTTCTTGATTTAGAGCTGTTGTCGCTACGTGTTTTGCGAAAGTTTAGTTCGCTAAGAATGATCGGTATCTTTTTTGGTACCGCTTTCCAAAAAGGAAAAGACCTCTCTCGAGGTCTTTTCCTTTTGTTGACAAATACTCAATACTCACAATCATTTCTCTTCAATCATCTGTTTGAAAACTCCCATTAAAGCCGGGATCACCTGCTTTTTGCGACTGACCACACCGGGTAACAAGGCTAGGCCATCCTGGATCTCCGTGCTAAAAGCACGAGCAGTGATTTCTTCTGCACCTGTGACAGCCATCAACATTTCAGTAGTGGAGGTGCGCACGTCGGTGAACATGTAGATAATATAATTCAACCTCTGTTGGTGCAGCGCAGTTTCAAGATACGGCCCCACCAGGCGCTGACTGGTTTTGCGATTCTTGCCAGACATATAGCTGCTTTGCCCTACTCCAAAACGGATGTCCCCAATAGAAAAATCCGAAAATTGACAGGGTCGCAATACTGATTTCAGTCCGCTTGAAAAAAGAAATGGAAGTTGCTATAATGAATGATAATCAAGTCTCAGCATGCTATTTTGAAAGGAGCAGAAAAAATGCGCGCAACTAAAGAGTATCGCCTTTCTTTCACAGAAGCGGCTCAGAAGATTGTTGATCAACTGACCTTGGAGCAAAAAGTCTGGCTCATGAGCGGCAATGTGGACTTCGCTAACATGTCACAGGAAATGATGGCGGCAATGGCTGAAGCCATGCAGAGCCCGGAAAACCACTATAATGTTAAGCCTTACGATGCCGGCGGCCTGCCGGAACACAATGTTCCTCCCATGCTGTTCTGCGACGGACCCCGGGGCGTTGTGTGCGGAAACTGGAAAAGCACCTGTTTCCCTGTTTCTATGGCGCGAGGTGCGACTTTTGACCCTGCACTGGAGGAGGAAATCGGACACTGCATCGGGCGAGAAGTCCGTGCTTACATGGGCAACCTGTTTGCAGGAGTCTGCATCAACATGCCCTACAATCCCGGCTGGGGCAGAAGTCAGGAGACCTACGGTGAGGAAACCTATCAGATCGGACAGATGGGTGCGGCCTTGGTGCGCGGCGTGCAGGACGAGGACGTTATCGCCTGTGTAAAGCACTATGCCTTCAATGACATGGAAAATGCCCGGTTCAAGTGCAGTGTTACCTGCGATCAGCGCACGGAAAAGGAAGTTTTCCTTCCCCATTTTAAGGATTGCATCGATGCAGGTGCTGCCAGCATTATGAGCGCCTACAATCGCTACAACGGCGTTCACTGCGGTCACAACAAATATCTGCTGACCGAGGTCTTGAAAGGCGAGTGGGACTTTGACGGATTTGTCATGTCCGATTTCGTCTGGGGTGTAAGAGACACTGTAGAGGCCGCCAACGGCGGGCAGGACATGGAGATGATGTTCACTGAGTGGTTCGGTAAGAAACTGATCAAAGCGGTGGAAGACGGTTTTGTGTCTGAAGAGCGGATCAATGATGCAGCACTGCGTATTGTTCGCACGATGATCGCTTTTGATAAGGGTCACAAGGAGTATGACGAATCCGTCATCGGCTGCCCAGAGCATATTGCCGTTGCTAAAAAGGCCGCTGAGGAAAGCATCACACTGATCAAAAATGCAGGCGTTTTGCCTTTGAAGAAAGACAGCGTCAAAAAAGTCGCTTTGATCGGCAAGCTGGCAGACAAACCCAATCTCGGCGACCAAGGCTCCAGTTGGGTACGTCCCCCCTACACTGTTACTGCTCTCGAGGGCATGACCAAGGCCAACCCCGATTGCGAAACTGTTTTTGACGACGGCTCCGATATTGAGCGGGCCAAAAAGCTGGCCGCAGAAGCGGACACCGTTGTCTTTGTGGTGGGTTACAACTACGATGACGAGGGTGAATTTGTTGCGGAAAATCCAGGCGAGAACTACACAGGTGCTCTGGGCGGTGACCGCAAAGAAAGCCTCGGTCTCCATGCAGATGAGATCGAACTGATCCAACAGGTCGGCCCTACAAATTCCAACTCTGCAGTCGTCTTGATCGGCGGCAATATGATCATGATGACCGAATGGTATGATTGTGTGAACGCCGTTCTGATGGCCTATTATCCCGGCATGGAGGGCGGTACGGCGCTGGCTGAGATCCTGTATGGTGATGTAAATCCCTCTGGCAAGCTGCCCTATGTGGTGCCTTATCAAGAGAGCGACCTGCCCCATGTGGACTGGGAAGCCACCGATCAGTACTACGAATACTATCACGGCTACACCCGCTTGGAAAAGAACGGCGTCAAGCCACTGGTGCCCTACGGCTTCGGCCTAAGCTATACCACCTTTGAGATCGCACAGCCCACCGCACTGGCAGACGATGACAAGCTGGTTGTCAAGACTACTGTGACCAACACCGGCGACATGGACGGTGATGAAGTCGTTCAGCTCTATGTGGGTTTCCAGAACTCCAAAGAGGATCGTCCTGTAAAGCAGCTTCGTGGATTCCAGCGCGTTCATGTTAAGGCCGGCGAAACGAAAGAAGTTACGATCTCTACGCCGTTGGAGAAGCTCAAGTGGTATAATCCCTCCTACCGCCGTTGGGAGTTGGAAGAAATGGAGTATCCCATCTATGTGGGTTCCAGCGCTGGTTATGACGATTTGAAGAATACTTCCATTACACTGTAAACCCAGAACACAGCATGAATCGTTACTAAAACAAATTCCCTGTCTCACCTTTTTAGCGAGCCAGGGAATTTGTTTATATTATTCTGCGTAGATTTGCCGTCCAAAGGTGTAAACATTCCTTAGATGGTCGGTTTCTTTGATATTCGGGCCGCCATTGGAACTTCCGCAGCCGCCTGCCAGATACATCCCTTTGTCATGGAATCCAATATAGTTCACCAAAGAGAATTGATAATAGGAGACAGCCTGCTCGAATGTCCAGAAGAAGTTATCCGCAGCGGTCATCAATAGAGCACAGTCTTTTCTTGGATACTTCTCATACCGCCCCAAAGGGGGATTGGGATCTTCCTCTGCAATACAGTAAAATCGCTCAATGAATGCCTTTATTTTAGCCGAGACCGTCCAGAAATACAGAGGCGAGGCAAACACAAGACAGTCTGCAGTTTTGATTTTCGGGACCAAATCGGCAAAGTCATCTTTTTGTACGCATGGTTTGCCGTACCTGCAGGCGTTACAGCCCAGACAGCCACCTACATTCAACTTAGTCAGCGAAATCGTCTCTACTTGATGCCCTGCTTCCTGCGCACCTTTAGCGAAGGCCTCACAGAGTTGAGCGGTGTTGCCGTTTACCCGACCGCTAGAGATAATAAGTATTTTCTTCATCGTGCATCTCCGACTCACTCGTCGATCCGTTCTATCTTGAAAATGACCGGCCGGGTACCGTCGTTGCAGCAGGCGATCATCATCTTCTCATCGTTGGTCCAGCCCTTCATGATGGAACCGCCCTGCAGCGCCGCATACACATACCGGCTGATGCAGTCCCAGGCCTCCATGCAGAAGTTGCCGTGATTCATAGTGTTGAAACCGCGTCCGTCGAAGATGAACTCCTGGCCAACCTCAAAGGCACCGCAAGGGCCGGACTTGGGATCGGCCAGATACTTTTCCTGCAGGTCGGCGTAGCACTTCTTGTCTATAACCGTTACTTTTACTTTTGCCATTTTGAAAACTCCTTTTCTGGTTTATTCTTTGACTAACTCGATTTTGAACACCACAGGGCTGATACCGTTGGGACAGCAGGCAATGGTCATATTCTCGCCGGTATCGGAGGGAAACGTGCCGCCCTGCAAGATGGTATCGGTGTAGTGCCCGATGGCCGCCCAGGCCTCGGAACAGAATGTACCGCCCATGAGATGCCAGAAGCCTACCGGGCCGTTCTGGTCTAAGATGAATTCCTGTCCATCCTCAAACTTCTTACAGGGGCAGGTGATAGACTTGGGCGCGTACTGTTCTGCCAGCTCCGGGAAGTAGGCCCGCTTAATAACTGTAATTCTACATTTTCTGCCCATTGCCATCAGTCATCCACCTCCTCATCGATGCGCTCCAGCTTAAACATCACAGGGCGGGAGCCGTCATTGCAGCAGGCAACGTAGCTGTCCCCACCGATCATGGTGCCGCCCAGCAGCGCAGTGCGCACATAGCGTTTTACACAGTCCCAGGCCTCGCCGCAGAACTTGCCGTCCAGCATGCGGCTGTAGCTTTCCTCGTCCACCAAAAACTCCTGCCCGTCATAGTAAAAATCGCAAGGCGTGATGCCCTCGCCGTACTGAGCGTAGGCGATCTCGGGAAAAAACGACCGCTTGATGACGGTGATCTTACACTTGTGTTTGACTGCCATTTGATTTCCTCCCGTACATTAAAATCTATACACAGTATAGCATTTCCCAAATCCGGATTCAATCAGATGTGTTCAAAAAAGTATAACGATTATCGGATACTTGCACACGAAAAATATCTCGGTATCTTTTTTGGTGTTCCCTTCCAAAAAACTCAGGATTAGTTGCCAAATCCCGAGTTTCTCTTTTTTTCTTATGTGTGAGTTTTCTTGATGCTAATAGTAGTCAATAGTAGTCAAAATGGGCTTAACTGTCTATAGCATAGTAAGCTCAAGTTCAGATGTCTAAGCTATCCTGCAAAGCCGTACTGGCCGCTTTCTTCTGTTTATCAAATGCATGCGTGTAAATGTCCAGCGTCGTGGACACTTGCGAGTGTCCCAGCAGGCCGGCCACAGTCGCCACGTCTGCTCCGTTTGCGATGAGCAGGCTGGCATTGGTGTGGCGCAAGGAATGGACGTTGAGGTCGGTGGGCAGTCCGTGCTTTTTGAGGATCAGCTTGAACCGCCATGTGAAAGTGCTGGGCGTCATGGGCAGTTTCATGCCCTGCCTGCGGAAGAAGTAATCGTCCTCGGTCAGTTCCCGCTCGTCGAAGTCTCGAGTCTCAGCTTGGCAGTATGCTCTGTACTCTTTCAGCAGGCTCTCCATCTCCGGCGAAAAGTATACATAGCGGTCACCCGCCGCAGTCTTGGGTTCTTTCACGATGATCTCCTCGCCGGTCACCTTGACTACGTTTTTGCAGATGTGAATTGTGCGGTCAGAGAAGTTAATGTCGCTCCATTTGAGACCGCAACACTCCCCGCGGCGAATACCAGTAGCAATGATTAGCTTGAAATAAGTTTCGTACTTGATGCTCTCCTCACCCAGCGCAGCAATCAGTTTCTGCGCCGTTTCCTCGTCGGCAACATGTTTCTTCTGCTTTTTCTTGCCGGCATATTTGTAGGTGCGCCAAGCTGGATTGTGCAGCAAATAGCCGCTCTCTACGGCATCTGAAAGAATCCCGCACAGACAGGCGTGGACCCCCTCAATGGTGCTTTCAGAGAGCGGCTTTTTGGTGACGCTGCTGATTTGTTTTCTGAGGTCGGCATAGAAATTGCGGAAGTGCTCCGGGCGGAGATCGGTCAGCTTCTTTTCGCCAAGCGCAGGTAGGAACCGATCTATGTCCTGTCGATTCCTCGCCACGGTGGATTTCGCCAGCTTGCCCGGGGCGATCTCCTTGAGCCAGAGTTTCGTGTAATCCGAAAGCGTAATGCCCTTGTTCACTTCCGGCGGCAGTTTCTTGCATTCCCGCTCAAAGAGCAGAGCGGTTTCCTCCAGCCACTTTTCCTTTGCTTTGGGGGTTAGGCCCATCGGCGGGTGGACGGTTTTCTGCCGGGGTTTTCTGCGCCTGCCGGTGTGATCGTACCCCATGGAGACAACGATGAGATAGCTGTCTCCCCGTTTGCGGATGCTTGCCATGGTGTTGACCTCGTTTCTTTTGTGATTTAACCTGTTAAGGCAACCACACCATACTCTTTAGCTTCCGCCTATGTCTACTCCCAGTTTCACTTTCTACTGAATCGACAAAAATCACCCGCAGTTTTTTACAAGGGAAAATGCGGCGTATCCAAATGGATACGCCGCATTTTGCATTAAGCAGGTTGTCTTTCTTCTGTACTGATCAGCACATCTCCTATGACCACCGCTGCCTTGCGTTTCAAGTCCAACTGCGGGTGGCAGTAGGTCTTTTCCAAGAAAGAGGTGTCCGCATGCCCTGCCAGTTCCGCTACGGTCTGCTTGTCCACCCCGTGATGGAGCAGAGTGGAAACAAAATAGTGCCGCAGGGTATGCAGGTGAAAGGTTTTCGGAAACCCGTTCTTCTTGAAAATCGTCCGCAAGTGCTTTGTGAAAGTGTCCGGGTGAATGAGATTGCCCTCATCATCTGTAAAGAGATAGTCGCCGTATTTGATTCTTTTCTCCAGAATCTGGCGCTTTCTCCGCAAGAAGTAGGTTGCGAGTAAAGCCCCCATGTCTTCATTCACGCAGATGATCCTTGTTTTGCCGTTTTTGGTAGCGCCCTCGACCACACCTTTGCCTGCGACCACACTTCTGGAATGAGAAATCGTGATGACCATTTCCAGAGTCTCATCGTTTGCAAACTCAATGTCTGTCCACTTGAGAGCGCAGAGCTCACCGCGACGGCAGCCGGTGTAGATCGCCAGCAGATAGAAAATGAGATAGTGCCAGGGTTCTTTCTTCAGTGCATAAAGAAACCGAGTAGCATCCGCTTCAGTCGGAATGAACTGCTCCCGTTTCTCCGTGTCGGGCAGGTCGATCATGCGGGCGGGGTTCTTGGGAATAATCTCATTGCGCTTGGCGTCTGAGAGCACGGCGGAGACCACGGTGAGGTATCGCTGCACCGTGGTTTCCCGAATCGGCTTGCCGTGATTCTCTCGCTTCCGCAGATGGGTCAGCATGTTTTCCAGCGCGAGGGGACGCAGTTTGTTCAGCTGGATCGTCCCAATGAACGGATAGACCCGGTTCAGCATGCGGCGGTAGCTGCCGATGGTGCCGGGCGCGTATTTCACCTGCCGATCCAGCCAGCGGTTGGCGTACTCCTCAAAGGTCATCTCGCCGTCTTCTGCAAAGCCGTCTTTAATCAGCCTCTCCATTTCTTCCGCAGCGTGAGCCACATACTGATGGATCCCTCGCTTGGTCACGGAATCCGGCACGGTGATGGTCTTCGCCTTGCAGATTTTCCTGCCGTCCGCGCGGTAGCCGTTGCTGACGGTGATTTTGAATTTTCGGTCATTGATTTGCTTGATACTTGCCAATGGCATTCCTCCTTTATATGACGGGCCCATAGTCCTGTTCGTTTTTCTTCTGCTTCCGGGGGCGGCGCATGGTGGTGGAGTCCTCGATCTTCCTGTCATCGTCTATGATGTTCGTAAGGTCGGCGACAAGGAAACCAGCTTCCACTCCAATGGGCGGGGGATCGGCGAACTCCTCCGCAATGTCAACGACGGGGTCTTCTTCGTCCTCGAAGACGGATTCAAAGTAACGCCGCCGTTCTCTCTCCCAGTCGGTCTCGATGATGTCCTCAAACACATCCACCCGGATTCGGAACTCAGCTTCCATGTTTCCTTTCAGATACTTGTCCTCATGCAGCTTGTTGTCCCGGCACTTGAACCCCTCCGGCGTGGTGTAGGTGATGTACTTTCTGTCCCGCGTCCACTTGACTTGGTAGCCCTGCCGCTCCATCAGTTCGATGAAATTAGCCCGGTCATCGGCATAGCACATGGCTTGGTCGATGGCAAACATGAGACGGGATTTCCAGCTTTGTCCCTTGTACGCCGAGCGGTATTCCCGGGCGGACAGGGAGCTCTTTTTCTGTTTCGGCTGGGGAGTTATCACTGCCAGACCGTACTGCTGAATGAGTTGATCCGACCCCTGCATCAGCAGATCGATCTCCCTTTCGCTGATGTGAAACTTCTTTCCAGTCTCAGAGTTGACGCTGTTCATCACGAAATGAGAGTGGATATGGTCTCGGTCGCAGTGAGTGGAAACCACGATCTCAAAGCCTTTCAGCTTTTCACATTCTGAAGCGAACCGCAGGGCGATTTCGTGTGCCAGTTCCGGCGTGACCGCGTCTCCCGGCGCAAAGGACTGGACGAAATGGTAGTACTGTCTGCCGGTTTCCTTGTGGAACAGCCGCTTGGTAGTTTGAAATTCACTATGGGCAGATGCAGGAATACAGTTGATGCCGCTCACGAATTTCTTACCGTCCGCCACGGTTTTCTTGTCCTGCATGGTGTAGTTCAGCACGGCTCTCATGCCCACGGCGGTCTGGGCTTTCTTGCTGTTGATGAAGTGAATGACCGCCATCTGCTCACCTCCCTTGCCGCAAGACGTCCGCAAGTTCTTCGTGGATCATACTCAATTCTTCCAGCACTGGGGCGAGGTTTACGACTTGAATCCTCTCCTGCCGGGCGAGGATCACCAGCTGATTCACGTTGTTGCCGAGGCGTTTGATCTGGGACACGACCTCGTTCAGACCCTCGTAGTTGATGACCTTTTTGCCCGCCGCCGCGCAGATGACATAGTCGGTGATACTCATCTGAGCCTGCGCGGCTTTCCTGCGAATCAACAGGTCTGCTTCCTCGGAAATGCGGAAGTTCAATCGTTTTGTCTTTATGTTTTGTTGCTCCTTTCTCTTGGTCTTAAAAGGGGTGCGGGGCTATCCCCGCTTTTGCGTTTTGGCGGGGCGGCGTTGCCGTACAGCCAAACGCGATGCTTGCCTTTGTTGCAAGCAACAAAGAGGATAGACACCACCGTGCGACCGTTTTGCCCTAACGCCCCGAATCCGGGGTCAACTGCCGAGGGGCGGGTACTTCCTTTTCCTCGTCCGCTGCGGCGCAAACAGGGCGCTTTCTGCGGCCGACACGGTGGCTTTCTTTCCTGTGACGCAAATGACGATGGTGACGCAAACACCTCTGTGACGATCACAGAAGAGGAAAGAATCCAGCGTTTATCAGGGGTTCGACCCTGTAAGGATATCTCGTCCCGTTATCGTCATGATCGTCATATCGTCATGCGGCCTTGGGCGGGGAGTAGACCAAGAGCAGCTCCCGCTTTTGCCCGGTGCGGCTTTTGATAAACTCAATCCCGATGTCCTGCAGCTCCTTTTCATACCGATTCAGTTTGCGTGCAAGGACGTTCCCCCTGATGGTCAGCTGAAGGCGTTCCACCAACTCGGAAGCCTGTCCCTGAAACTCTTTTTCGGTCTGCAGATAGGAAATCAAGGACTGCATCGCCGGATCATTTTCCATGGCGTCTTTCGCCGGAGTGTCCCCGTCGACGTACTCCCACTCGCAGGTCTCACGGTTGAAATGGAGGGTGAGGACCTTTTCTTCGATGTCCCTTCCTCGAATAAAAAGTTTGCCCTCGGTGGAGTTGATTTCCTTCTTTTGCAGGACATAACTGCCGTCCGCTGATCCTGTCAGACCGGTGGAACCGCTGACCATAAGGTGGGGGTCGCTGTTGTACTGCTTGCGCAAATGCTGCACGCAGAGAATGGTAATTCCTCTCTGGTCAGCAAAGGATTTCAACAGCCCGACGTCCTTATAGTCTCCGGCATAACAGTTTTCCGTCGTCCCCTCCCGCACCTTTTGCAGCGTGTCAATGACAATGAGATTCGTGTCCGGGTGTTCGGAAAGAAACTGTTCGATCTGCGGCAGCAGTCCGTCCGCCAGCGAACCTGCCATGATGGCAAAGTGCAGATTGGCCGGGGCGTCGTCGGTCAGATCGCCCAGCCGCTGCTGAATCCTGTTGAAGCTGTCCTCTAAACAGAGGTAGAGCGCCGTGCCCTGTTCGGTTTCGTACTCCCAGAACGGTTCGCCTTTGGCGACCTTCAGGCACAGCAACAAAAGCATCCAGGACTTGCCTACCTTGGGCAGACCCGCTACGAGGTGCAGCCCTTGCGGTATCAAATCTTTCACCACAAACCGCATAGGCGGCAAGTCCATGTCCAGCAGTTCCGCACCGCTGACGGTCTTGAGTTTGTTCAGTTTTTCGTTCGTCAAGCAATTCTCCTTTCTGATTTCGCCTTGAATCCGGGAAAGAATCGGGTTCAATGAATTGAGATATGTTTGTTTAACCTCCGATCTCTGCCGTATTTTCTTTCCAAAATATGAAGTGGACGCCGCCCACCTATCTCCTGCACAGTTCAAGCTATTTCTCCATAACTCGATGGGTAGCTGCGGAATAAAACATTTTAGCACAAGGCGAAGAGGGAATTTTGTCGCTTTTTCAAAGTTGATGCAGAGCGATACACTTTTTACAGAAAACAGGAAAGGGAAGGGGTCTATTCAATCACAGACCCCTTTCCTATTTCCTCAAATACCACACTTTGGCGGATTAGACACAGTTTTTTGACCAGGACGTATATTCTGTTATAAACATTTATTCAATACTGCCAAGGATTTTTTGGTTCAGCAAGGACTCGGGGAAAGGAAAAGGGCTCTGCCATCAGACAGAGCCCTTTGTTGCAATTCTCCCGTAACAATCTTGATTCCCTTTACCTTGTCAGCGCGCCGACGATGCCGTGAGGCTTGTAGGCTTCCTCCAAATAGGCGACGATATCCGGTGTTCAGTCGTCAGCCTTTCAGCGCTTCGGCAAAGGCTGCCATCACGCCGGGAATGTCGATACCTTGCGGGCAGACACGGGCGCAAGAGCCGCAGCTGATACAGGCGGCAGGCAGAGCCTCCTCCGCCATACCGCGGAGGTTGAAATTCAAGATGCCCAGCCCGTCGGACTTAAACTCGTTGTACATGCCGATCAGCCGGGGAATATCCAACCCCTGAGGACAATCCTCGCAGCAGTAGCGGCAGGAGGTGCAGGGCACCATATCCGCCAACACCTTGACCACCTTTTGCAGCAAGGCGTTTTCGGCATCGGTGGTGGGTTCCGGGTTGGAGAACAGCTCCAGATTTTCGTTTAACTGCTCCATGGTGGTCATACCGGAAAGCACCACGCCCACCTTCGGCAGAGACTGCAAAAATCGGAACGCCCAAGACGCGATGGTGGCTTCTGGCTTGGACTCTTTCAGCATGGCCTCGGCAGCCTCCGGCAGCTTTGCCAAGCGACCGCCGCGCACCGGCTCCATGATGACCATATCCAGCCCGTGCTTTGCCACCACATCATACTTGTCACCAGCTTTTTGCAAGTCCCAATCCAAGTAATTCAGCTGCAGCTGCACGAACTCGAACACACCGGGGTAAAGATTCAAAAACTGGTCAATCGTCTCCGCATGGCCGTGGGACGAAAAGCCCAGATGCCTGATGCGCCCGGCTTTTTTCTGTTCCACCAAATACTTTACCACGCCCAACTCCTCATTGGTGTAGAAGTCAAAGGAGGATTCGCACACATTGTGCAGCAGGTAAAAATCGAAGTAATCCACCCGGCAGCGCTTCAACTGGTCCTCAAAAATCTCGGAAATTCCCGTGACTGTTTCCCCCGCAAGATACCCCTGAAAACCCAGCTTG
Organism: Acutalibacter sp.; assembly: GCA_022511515.1. Taxonomy (GTDB): domain Bacteria; phylum Bacillota; class Clostridia; order Oscillospirales; family Acutalibacteraceae; genus Acutalibacter. Next base: position 85 of record JAFLRP010000127.1, on the reverse strand, counting down.
CCGTCCTTGTAGTACATCATGTGACCGGGCATTTTGGTGGCAAGGCAGAAACTCTCTCTGGGGTACTGGCTCAACACCTCGCCCA